>CAZFKA010000030.1:0-19964 GCA_964519155.1 uncultured Bifidobacterium sp.
TATCGCTCATGATTTTTTCAATCGCTTCCGGATAATCGGAGCGACTAAATGAAGGATCAATCCATTTATGACACGACCCAATGGGAATGGTCGATAAAGCGATCAGCAAGAAACGATAACAGCGGGCTATTTTCATGATTCCCAAATTTACAACAAAATAGGTTGCTTTTACCCAAGATTTTGACCATTGAAAAGATGAACGGTATATGGATATTAATGCAAGCCTTTTTCACTCAGATACCGTTCGGCATCTAACGCCGCCATACAGCCGCTTCCTGCTGCGGTTACAGCTTGCCGGTAATTTTTATCTTGTACATCTCCACTGGCAAACACGCCTTCGAGATTGGTTTTACTTGTTCCCGGAGTGGTAAGTATATAGCCCGTTTCATCCATATCAATGAAGGGTTTGAAAATTTCGCTGTTTGGCGTATGGCCTATTGCTACAAACAAGGCGCTAACCGGGATATTGGTGATTTGCCCATCGGCATTATTTTTTACCTGCAGACTTTGAATTTTTTCTTCGGCGATAATTTCATCAATCACCGTGTCCCAGTAGACCGTAATATTTGGTGTGGCCAACACTCTTTCCTGCATTACCTTACTGGCACGCATCACATTTTTGCGAACCAGCATATGTACTTTACTGCACAACTTACTCAGGTAGATGGCTTCTTCGCAGGCGGTATCACCGGCACCAACGATCGCTACTTCCTTACCCCTGAAAAAGGCTCCATCGCATACGGCACAGGCACTCACCCCGCCACCGGTTGTTGCCAGAAATTCTTCCTTTGGTATGCCCAGCCATTTAGCGCTGGCACCGGTGGAAATGATCACCGCATTGGCTTCGATCCATTTCTCTTCATCGATCTCCACTTTGTAAGGCTGCGAACTGAAATCTACTTTTGTCGCGTATCCCCACCGAATATCAGCACCCATTCGTTTGGCCTGCGTTTCAAATTCCGCCATCATTTTCGGACCCATAATGCCATCGGGATAACCGGGATAATTTTCAACTTCCGTTGTGATCATCAATTGTCCACCAGGTTGTAAGCCCTGATATAAAACCGGATTAAGGTTTGCCCTGGCGGCGTAAATAGCGGCGGTGTATCCGGCAGGACCTGAACCGATAATGAGTAACTGAACTTTTTCAACTGCTGTTTCTGCTGACATATGTGTGTTAATTTTTAAGATTATAGTGAATCGATCAATGTATAGTATTTGCTGTGATAAGCTCCCCAAACACCCAACGCACCCTTTACATTGCCCTGCACCTGAACGGGCGACGCAAATGGGTTGCCAACACTTCCTTCCGAAAATGACAAGGTCTCCCAAAAAGTGAACACATGCTTATCAATCGCCGACCACTTTACCGTCACCGTATCGCCCTTGCGTACATAACCGATGGTTTGATATTCCTGACGCGAATAGTTTTTGGTATGGTCGAATCCGAGATCGATATCTAAATTGATTTTGGTGCCATTGATGATATTGTCGGTATATACCGAACTGAACGCGGAATAAAAAAGTTCCGGTTCCCCGGTTTTTACAAAACGATTTGTTCTGGTTTGCAGTCTTACACAATTGCCAAAGGTGTCCGGGTCATTGTAGATCGCCTTTAAGACGGAAAAGCTATCTTCTCTGCCCGGTACCGGTTCTACCCATAAAGAGTCGAGTCCAACATTGCCGGGTATCATCGCGTACGACTCATACTCCTGCAGGTTGTCGAGGATATGCAGTTTGTACACATGACCGGGTTCCCCTTTAAAGGCTGCGGCATCGGGGTCTAGAAAATCGGGTCCGTAAATACTGAAATGAAAAGTATTGCCGTTAAAAACCGTATCAATAGTGTATTCCTTCAATACGATCGACTTTGCGGTGGTGATATCCGTAACGGTAACTTGCGCATGAATATATTCAACCGAGCCAAGATCGATCTTGTCGAAAAATCCAATACTTCTTGTTAGCGTAACATAGGGTACTTCGCCCGAATCGATGACCCCTTCCACAACAATTTTTTTCGTGCCGTCGTTCAAATGAATATTGACCTCTTTCTCGCAGGAAGCTAACATGATCACCGCCAAAAAAAAGAAGCCTATTTTTTTCATGCGCGCAAAGTTAACCCAATTTTGAATATCGGTTCAATTGATTTTCTCAATGAACAGTTGCGCATACCGCATTTTTTTTTTCTGTCTTTGTCGTCAAAAAAAAGCACTTTACCGGATAGAGAAATCCCTAACGGTAAAGTGCACCCGATGAACGTATCGTTCGAAAACTGAGGGCTTAGCCGACTCAGTCTTCCAGTACAAAAAAGATCGGAATCTGGTAACGGGCTTTTACGGGCTGCCCATTGATTTTGCCGGGTTTCCAAGGAGGCATCATACTCACCACACGTTTTGCTTCTTCATCAAATCCAAAGCCGCCTTTGCGTAAAAAGCTAATATCACTGATGCTGCCATCGGTATCAACCACAAACTCTAAAGTTACCTTGCCATTTTCACCGGCTTCAATGGCTCGTTTGGGATATTTGAGATGGCTTTTCAAAAACGCTGCCATAGCATCTTCGCCACCCGGAAATTCAGGATATTGATGCAAGGTTTCGGTCTCAAAAATAGTTTCCTTTTTTTTGGGCTCTTCAATCACCACCGGATCGGTGCTCGCTTTTCCGGGACCGGGGTCAATGGATGCGGGGCCTTCATCGGGTCCTTCGCTGGCAACAGGGCCTGTGGGTCCATTTTCTTTTTCCTCAGGCTGTTCATCATTCCGCATGGTTTCAGTTTGGGTCACAACCGGTGGAGTGGGGGCTTTCACCGCAGCGGTGGGACGATGGTTGGTTTGCGGGTGCTCAATTTTGGTTTCCGGTAGTTTAGGGATGTCGCTGATCACTTGTATATTTCGTGACAGCGATCGAATATTTCCTTCGTCTTTGATCAATAATCCGGCAAGTAGCGGGATACCTGAAGCGATGCAAGCAAATATTGCCACAAGGGTGACTGATTTGCGTGCCCGCCGGTGATAATTTTTCCGGAGCTCGTAGGCGCCATACTGCTTGTTTTTGTTTTCGAAAATAATGTCGAGGACGTCAGCTTTCAGGATTTTGTTGCTTTCCATTTTTATTTGATTTTTAAAGTGATGGAAATTTCAGTTCATGTTTACTGTGTTTAATCAAGTAGCCGTTGATGCATGTCTCGTGAGGGTTTGAGAAAATAACGAACTAGCTTGTCGAAAAATTGTATTTTTTTTAAGGAATTTAAAAAATATAAAAAAAGTAGTGTATGTTAGTGCATTAATTTTATCATATGACGATTGGAATATTAAAAGAACCTGCCGGTGAAAACAGGGTATCGGCCTTGCCGGAAATAGCAGGCAATTTTGTAAAAATGAATGTCAGTGTGCGGGTCGAAGATGGGGCAGGGAATAATGCCTTTGCTACCAATGACGATTATGTCAAGGTGGGTGCCACCATCGGAAAACGCGAAGAAGTGATTGCCCAATCCGATATCCTTTTATCCATACAAGTCCCCGCTGAAGAAGTAAAAGGAAAAGTGATGTTGGGGGTTTATCAACCCTTATTTAATTTCCAACAGGCCTTGCAATGGGCTACGGCAAACAATACAGTATTCAGTATAGATACCATACCCCGTACAACCCGCGCACAGGCAATGGATGTACTGAGTTCGCAGGCTAATATTGCCGGGTATAAAGCTGTCTTGCTGGCTGCTGCCGAGTATGGCCGTTATTTTCCCATGTTTATGACTGCCGCCGGAAGTATTGCTCCAGCAAAAATGCTGATCCTTGGTGCCGGTGTGGCCGGGTTGCAGGCCATTGCAACGGCCAAACGATTGGGTGCAGTGGTGGAAGTATTTGATACCCGTCCTGCAGTAAAAGAGGAAGTGCAAAGTTTGGGGGCAAAATTTGTGGAGGTAGAAGGTGCAGCAGATGCCAGTGCCGCCGGTGGATATGCCGTTGAACAGTCGGCTGAATACAAACAAAAACAACAGCAGCGCATTGCGGAAAGTGTGGCGAAAGCGGATATTGTAATTACAACTGCACAAATTCCCGGACGGAAAGCCCCTATTTTGTTGAGCGACGAAATGATCGCCAGCATGCGCAATGGCAGTATCATTATCGATCTGGCTGCCGCAACAGGAGGCAATACAAATTATACGCAAAATAATGCATCGGTGATGGTCGGTGGTGTACGTATCATTGGCAATTCAAATTTGGCTTCAGGTATGCCTTCGGATGCAAGCAAAATGTATGGCAAAAACATCCTGAATTTTCTCAAACTCATCATTGATAAAGACGGAAACCTGCAACTCAATTTTGACGACGAATTGGTGAAGGAAACCTGTATTACCCATCAAGGTAAAGTGACCAATGAAAGGGTCGCTGCCCTGATCAGCGGCTAATGATGCTGAAGGCGGTAAGTTCCTTGCCTACAATGATTTCAAACAAGCTCAACAATATAAAACAGACAATTTTTAAAACCATAATTTTTTTAAACGCTTAATTATAAACCATGGATGCATTATTCGAATTTTTCTCGGCCAATTATGATATGATCACTATTGTGATACTTTCCGTATTTCTTGGTATTGAAGTGATATCAAGGGTTCCCTCGGTATTGCATACGCCGTTGATGAGTGGTGCCAATGCCATACACGGAGTGGTGATCATCGGGGCGATCATCGTAATGGGCCGCGCCGAAAGTGATAATTATCTTGCCCTGACACTGGGGTTTCTGGCCGTTATACTCGGCACCCTCAATGTAGTGGGTGGTTTTGTAGTGACGGATCGGATGCTGGAAATGTTCAAAAAGAAACCGAAGAAATAGGTGCGGAATACGCCCGGCAGAAATAACAAACCTGTTTAAAACCGCTACATGATCAACATACAAATTTTCAAATTTTCAAATTAAATAAATGCAACACTTTTTCTTATTACTCTCTTATCTTATCGGTAGCATCTCATTTATCGTCGGGTTGAAAATGCTCTCGCATCCTGATACAGCCCGTAAAGGAAATATGTATGCCGCCGTGGGTATGACAATTGCCATTTTAGCCACCATATTTTTATACACCGACGAAACCGGTCAACACCTGGGCAACTATCTCTGGATATTTGGCGGTCTGCTGATCGGTACCGTGATTGGAACCCTGATGGCAAAAAAGGTTCAGATGACGGCCATGCCGCAAATGGTAAGTTTATTTAACGGAATGGGTGGCGCATGTGCGGCCATTATTTCAATTGTCGAATTCCGACATCTCGTACACGGTCTCGAACATTTGGAAGGCGCACAACTCGCGATCCTGTCTGTGGCTGGTGGCGAAATCATGTTGATGTTGCTTACCATACTGGTCGGCTTAGTGATCGGCACTGTTTCCTTTTTTGGTTCGATGATCGATTTTGGAAAACTGAACGGTAACATCAACGACCGTACTCTACCCGGTCAACAGATCATCAATATTGGATTGCTCCTGATCATTGTCGCTGTTATCGTTGCCATGATGACCGGCTTTACCGGGATGGATATCCATATGTTATTTTGGACACTCTTTGCTATTTCTGCCTTGTATGGTATCTTATTTGTCATGCCGATCGGAGGAGCAGATATGCCGGTGGTTATTTCTTTACTCAATTCCTTTACTGGTGTGGCTGCAGCCTGCGGTGGTTTTTTGTATGATAATCCTGTTATGCTGACCGGTGGAATTCTCGTGGGCAGCGCCGGTACCATTCTGACGATATTGATGTGTAAAGCCATGAACCGCTCGCTTACCAATGTGATCGTAGGAGCCTTTGGGGGAAATAAAGCCGGTGGGCCGGCCGGTGAAAACGGGGGTACCTACAAGGAAATTTCAATGAGTGATACTGCTGTCTTAATGGCGTATTCAAAAAGAGTGGTGATCGTTCCCGGCTATGGATTGGCGGTTGCACAAGCCCAGCATACCTGTCATGAACTGGAAAAAGTGCTCGACGAAAAAGGGGTTGAACTCACTTACGCGATACATCCGGTGGCAGGTCGTATGCCCGGACACATGAATGTATTGCTGGCAGAAGCGGATGTGCCTTACGATAAACTGAAAGAAATGGAGGAGATCAATCCCGAATTTGCACAAACCGATGTCGTACTGATTTTAGGGGCAAATGATGTGGTAAATCCCGCCGCTAAAAACGATCCTTCATCACCTATCTATGGCATGCCGATACTTGAAGTGGAAAACGCCGCTCATGTTATTGTCAACAAACGAAGTATGAAACCCGGTTATGCCGGTATCGAAAATGCACTCTTTTTTCAACCCAAAACATCCATGTTGTTCGGCGATGCGAAAAAAGTATTGCAGGACCTTGTCAGTGAACTGAAAAATATGTAAGGTACTTTGCTCTTGCATTAATTTAAATCGCGTTCCAGTTCTGTTGGCACTTTGATTCTGCCGACACCTATTCCCTTTTTGCTTTTTGACTGCACACCGACAGCAAGCTTAATTTCGTTTAATAAATGATGATTCATGTTTGGCTTTGAAGTGGCGCAGCCGGCTTGCTGTTGTAGTGTAAAGCCTTTTTATTTTTTATAAAATACAAAGTACCCATCACGAGTATTGATGCCGCCACAGCCAGTGCAATATCTTTATGGGCATCCCATACATCGCCTTGTGTAGCCACATAACTTTCGCCGGTTTCTGTATCGGTGCATGCTGCCACCAGCCATTCGATCAGCTCAAAAATAGTGGCTAAAACCATCGTGATAGCCACCGATAGCGAATAACTCCATCGCAAGGGAGTCCTTAATTTATGGAGTAGATAATCTTGTAAAGGGTATACGATGAGTAGACCGAAACTAAAATGGACAAAGCGGTCGTATGGGTTTCTTTGCAGCGCATATCTGTTTTGCAGCCATAAGCCGATCTGGTTATACGTATACGACATTTGTGCTCCATACATATGGATCAGCAGGAACAAAAAAATGCAGATCAGGCTAATATCGGCAAATAGAAATTTCTTTTGCAGATGGATAAACCACGGCACAAATAGTATGACGAGGATATTTTCGATCCACCAGTTGGTCTGGCTCCGGGTAGTGAGAAAAAAGTAGATCCAGCACATGACGAACACAAATGCAAGCGTTTGAAAAAGAGTGTTTTTTGTGAAGGGGATGCGCGCGGTGAAATAGGAAGAGGAATTCATAGAACAAAAATAATTTTGTCCACTGTGTACGCGACTGATCTATGTTAGGAAAACTACCGTTGCATCCAGCTTTTTAAAAATTGTGCATCCCTCGAAATGTATCCGACCACTTTGTAATTTGAATTTTGCAATATCGAATTTTCTGACGCTATTTCTTTCGCCACTTTTCCATCCCCCACATAAGAGGAATGAATGAAATAAAGTTGCTCTCCGTCGAAATATAGAAAACCGGTATGATTATCGAGTCCGATGATGCTCAGTCCTTTCCCTTTTGCTTTTACTTTTTGTATAAAATCAGCAAACGATAGACGGGAATAATTTTCCTTCACCCGGGTCAGCGAATTGATCATAAGTTCAGAGGCGCATTGAGCTTGCTTTACCCGATTGATATGAACTCCGGCATCGCGCAAGACGGTTGTTACAAAATACCCGCACGCAATACTGCCTCGACCGGGCTCTTGGGTGACACCATTGTAGTCCCACGTTGTACCGATCCAATAGGGAATTAGTTGTTGTACAACGAAATCTGAAAATATAAAGCCCGCCTCTCTCACGTTGCGGACTTTACAATCATTTTTTATACTATCTGTTTTTAGCAGGGTTTGCGGATAGGTGTCGAAATCGGGATTCGGTTCGGCAGCAACAGGCATCGATTCAATTTTTTCAACCGATTGGCCGCCAGTACAGGCTAACAAAAAACAAAGCAAGGAGAATAGAATTTTCATGGCGCCACGATGATCTTATACGCAATTTCCACAACGGGGGATACCATTTTTTTGACAAATTCATTGAAGAGTTGATCATAAACGAGCAACTTGGACAGTTCGCACCCAAAAGCATGGGGTATGCTGTCGGTATTGACTATTTATCCCCAATCGGCTCTTTTTAGAAACTCAGATTTTAAAATTGAGATTTGCAGGCTTACCTTTGCCCCCTGACAACCCTAAGTCTGTATTTTTCTAACTCCTGATGCTAACGGGATAAAAAAAAAATGCCTAAAGACAACTCTATTCAGTCAGTCCTGATCATTGGTTCAGGACCCATCATTATCGGACAAGCATGCGAATTTGATTACAGTGGCACCCAAGCGGCGCGTTCATTGCGCGAAGAAGGGGTCAGGGTGATTTTGATCAATTCAAATCCCGCAACCATCATGACAGACCCCATGATGGCCGATCGGGTATACCTATTGCCGCTTACCGTAGAAAGTATAGAAAAAATCTTGCAGGAAAATGAGATCGATGCGGTATTGCCAACCATGGGGGGGCAAACCGCGCTGAATCTGGCCAAGGAAGCGGAAGAGCTGGGTATTTGGAAGCAATATCAGGTTAAGTTGATCGGAGTTGATATCAAAGCGATCGACAAAGCAGAGGACCGGGAACAGTTCCGACAATGGATGATACAACTGGGGATACATGTAGCAAAGGCAAAAACAGCAAACTCTTATCTTGAAGGAAAGGAATTTGCCCAGGATATTGGCTTTCCCTTGGTGATCCGCCCTTCATTTACCCTGGGAGGTACCGGTGGCGGATTTGTACACGCGGCCGAAGATCTCGATGAAGCCCTCAACCGTGGTTTGCAGGCGTCCCCCATCCATGAAGTGCTGGTGGAACAAGCAGTATTAGGCTGGAAAGAATTTGAACTTGAACTGCTACGCGACAGCGCAGACAATGTTTGTATCATTTGCACGGTCGAAAATTTCGATCCAATGGGTGTGCATACCGGAGACAGTATCACAGTAGCTCCCGCCATGACCCTCAGCGATACAGCCTTTCAACTTATGCGCAACACCGCCATTCGCATGATGCGCGATTTGGGAAATTTTGCCGGTGGTTGTAATGTGCAGTTTGCCATGAACCCCGAAACAGAAGAAATTATTGCGATAGAGATCAATCCGCGGGTGAGCCGTTCGTCAGCGTTGGCCAGCAAGGCAACCGGCTATCCTATTGCAAAAATTGCGGCTAAACTGGCCATAGGCTATCGTTTGGATGAATTGAAGAATCAAATCACCGGAAACACTTCTGCGTATTTTGAACCCGCCCTCGATTATGTTATAGTAAAAATACCTCGTTGGAATTTCGACAAATTCAAAGGCGCCAAAGAAACCCTTGGTTTGCAAATGAAGAGTGTGGGCGAAGTGATGGCTATCGGTCGGAGTTTTGCTGAGGCTATCCAGAAGGCTTGTCAAAGTCTCGAAAACAATGCGATCGGTTTAGGGTACTATGGCAAGAGCCTGATGAAAACAGACGAATTGCTGGAGTCGTTGAAAACACCCAAATGGGATCGCATCTTCCGAATCAAAGACGCCCTGATGGCCGGTGTGAGTGTCAATTCTATTTCACGTGCCAGTCATGGTATCGACAAGTGGTTCTTGAATGAGATCAAGAAATTGTGTGAGATTGAAAAGGAAATTGCCAAATATAAATTGGATACCTTACCGGAAGCACTGCTGAGAGAAGCTAAGCATAGTGGATTCGGCGATGAGCAGATCTGCCGTATCATGAATGATGGTACCGAAGATGAACTGTACAGCAAACGAAAAGCCTGGGGAATAACCCGCGTGTATAAAATGGTAGACACCTGTGCCGCTGAATTTGAAGCACAAACACCTTATTTCTACAGCACGTTTGAAACAAAGGCACAAGGGCTGAGCGGACAGAACGAATCGGTGGTGAGCGACAAAAAGAAAATCATCGTGTTGGGTAGCGGCCCCAACCGTATCGGGCAGGGCATTGAATTTGATTATTGTTGCGTACATGGTTTGCTGGCCATCAAAGAATGTGGTTACGAAGCGATCATGATCAACTGTAATCCGGAAACCGTAAGTACCGATTTTGATATGGCAGATAAATTATATTTTGAGCCGGTCAACTGGGAGCATATTTATGAGATCATCGACTATGAAAAACCCGATGGAGTGATTGTGCAGTTGGGTGGACAAACCGCACTCAAAATTTCTAAAAAACTGTATGAAAAGCAAATTCCAATTGTAGGAACCTCATTCAGCAATATGGATATTGCCGAAGACCGCGGGCGATTCAGCGATTTGTTGAAAGAACTGGGTATCCCTTATCCCGATTATGGTTCAGCATTCACGGTAGATGAAGCCATTGAAGTGGCCAACAAGGTCGGATATCCGGTATTGGTGCGGCCAAGTTATGTAATTGGAGGGCAACGTATGCGTATCGTGATCAATGACGAAGAACTTGAAAAAGCTGTCGTAGGAATTCTGAAACATATCCCGGATAATAAGATCCTTATCGATCATTTTCTCGATCGTTGCCAGGAAGCAGAAGTGGATGCGATTTTCGATGGTGAAGAAATGCATGTGATGGGCGTAATGGAACATATCGAACCTGCCGGTATACACAGCGGTGACAGTCATGCCATGCTGCCCTGCTTTAACCTGACACCCATGATCGTGACCACTATGGAGCACTATGCGTTGAAAATAGCCAAAGCACTTCATATCAAGGGCTTGATCAATATTCAGTTTGCCATCAAAAACAATGAAGTATTTGTAATCGAAGCCAATCCGCGCGCCTCCCGTACGACGCCATTCATTGCGAAAGCTTACCAGATTCCCTACCTGAATATTGCCACCCGTGTGATGCTGGGTATGAATAAGATCGCTGATTTTGATTACGAAAAGAAGCTGGAAGGGTTTGCTATCAAAGAGCCGGTATTTTCATTTGAAAAATTTCCGGGTGTCAATAAGGAACTCGGTCCTGAAATGAAATCAACCGGCGAGGCCATTCGCTTTATCAAAGATTTGCGCGATCCTTATTTCAGACAGTTATATAAGGACAGAAGTATGTATTTGAGTAAGTAATTGTGCTTGCTGCGAATATAATGTGCGTTGTCTATTTTATTGCCAGTTTACTTCGTCATGATCATCGTATCGTTACTTTTCTGTTTTCATTGTTTCCATAAACAAACGGATAATACATGAGCGAGGCTTTGGCTGCGGGCAACATACATTCGCCTTTGAAAACAGGCATCATTTGAATCACAAGCTGCTTGGTGCCCATCGGCAATTTATCGAAGAAATAAACAACTTTGTGTTTATAGTACTCTACATAATTGCCGGCCCCATAAACTTTATTCTTTTGTACCACCTTCATACCCGATGGAATCGGAATTTCAATCATCACTTGCTCGGCTGAGCGAAACACTTGTAGGTCAATGGTGAAATCACAAGGGGTACCGGCTGTGATTTGTTCAGACTTTTGTTTGTTCTGTATAAAATAGCTGCGTACACCAAATACCGAATCATGCACGACGGGATTATTGACCCATTTTTCTTCTGCGGTATTGACAAATACATCACCGCCACTGTGTTGTATTTTGTATCGATCACCGCGAATGTGCATACGAAACGGATAGTATTTTACGCGTAGGGTGTCATTGATCACTACATTGGCTTGCACAGGTTTACTGCTGTCGCCGTTCCACTCGCTCATCATCGCTTCTATCATCCGTGCCTTGCTGAAGGTATTGAGATTTTTTTCCAGTTGCCCGTTGAGCAATTTTTTTCGGAACAAACGCCTGAACTCGTCAGCATAAGGCGTGCGTACAAATAAGGAATATGCTTTAAAAAGATCGGAGCGGTTGTCGTAGAAAAAGTTGTCGTAATAGGGGCGGGTGGCCTTTTGATTGATATCGAGCAATATAGCATTCAAGTCCTGTTTGCTAACAGAATCTTTCAACAAATATTTAATTTGATAAAAGTAGATACGGTCAGTCGTGTTCAAAAAGTCAGTAGTCATTTTTCTGAAGAGGGCAATCGGTGCTGCATCTCTAACACCTGCATCCAGTAAGACTTGCAGGGCATACAATTGATCAGATTGACTAAATGCTGTGAAATGTTGCAATACATAATTTTTGGCTGCGTCGTATACATTATTGATGTATCCCTCCGTCAGGGCTTGATGCGTAATTTCCATAACATAAATGGTCATGCGGTTATGCGTACCATCGTTTCGCCACCAACCAAAACTGCCATTTTTATTTTGCATATCGGCTAAACGGGCTAGCAGACTATAGATATCCTTTGTTACACGTTCTTTGATCTGTAATTTTTTTTGTATCCGGTCTTTCAGCAACAAGCCGTACAGTTTCGAACTGCTTTGTTCCACACAAGCATATTCATATTGATTAAGTTCATTGACCACAGCGATGATCTTTTCGTAAATCGCATTGTTGAATATGATCTCTCCTTTGCTACCGGCATCAATATTGATCACATACGTTGAATCTTTTTCCATCAACAGACTTTGATTATTGTACTGTTTCATCGCTGGTGAAAACACCGGTATGTCATAATGTTCAAAGTCTTTGTATGTTTCCTTCAAAGTCAATCCGCCCTCGATCCGCAGCGTGTCTTCGCTTCGTGCCTCTATCAGCACACTGTCGGTTAACGTGTGGGCGATGCCATTTTGTTTATTTAATTTTTGTTGACCATTGACCAATACACGACTCACAATATTGAGAGAATCTTTGGTGAGATTGGTAAAGCGGATCTTGGCAAACAGTTGATCTTCACGATACAGGTAGGCGGGCACCAACAGTGTGGTTTGCAAAGGTTTATAAACCCGTGTATTGAACGAATCAATTCCATGCAGCCAACGATTGCCCATCCCCACGAAATAAGATTTCCATGCTGTGATATTGTCGGGCAGTTTGATGGTAAATGCGGCACGGCCGTTTTTATCAGTGATCAGGTTGGGTTTCCAGTACCCTACATCTGTGAATTTTTTACGCACCGTACTGGTGTTTTTATTTTGAATCACCTGGTCGATCATTTCTCCGTCGGCATATATTTCGCGCTGCTTTTTGTCTTGCAGCCCACTTTCGGGTGATCCCCATTTCGCCGATTTACCTGACCACCCTAGGAATTCCTGGTCATCGGGTGCATCGGTTGCGTTTTGCGAATTTACACGAATGCCATCGATCAGATAGGTAGTACCGGTTGAACGGTCGCCACCAATCGATACGCCCCGATCGCCGGATTTTCGTTGATAACCTCCATTCATCGATACAAAATCACCCGTTGCTACTGCAGGCATACTTTTTAGCTGCTCTTTGGTTACGATTGTATTCGATGACGCGAGCGGTCTGTTTTCTGCGGCGTCAACCAACGAACCAACAACGGTAACCACTTCAATACTATCGCTCATTATTCCGTCTTTACCCATCGCTACTGCATCAGCAATATAGGGCAACGCGCCCTCCATGTCAATTTTATATTCTTTGGTTTTCAGCAGTTCTTTTCGTTCTAAACCCACAAAAGCATCCAAATAGAACAAATAGTTCTTTTGAAATTGTATATCGTGAATACGCAAGGAGGTATAGCCGGCTTTGCTGATCTCAAGGGTATACAAATATTCATTTTTTTTGGGGAAGGGAATTTCTATTTCTTCCCCTGCAAGTGGGTAAGCACTGATCAGGGTATCGTGATAGAAAATTTTAATTTGTACATCCTTTAAATGCTCACGACTGGCTTTTTCGTATACCCTGATTTTGACAATATTCTTTTGGGGTTTTCGTGCAAAGGCTAACAACCTGAAGTCGTTATAAACCGATTCAAACAAAGGAGCCGTTGTTTCTTTATACTGTAACGAGGTGTTGATCTCATAATCTTTTTTTTCGGTAAATGCAAAAGGAGCGAAATGCGCAAACTTATAGTCGGGATGCATGATTTTGATCTGATAGGTTCCCGGTAAAATATCCAGCAATTCAAATAGTCCGTTTTCGTTAGTGGTTGCACCATACTTGAACTTTCCATTGAGTTCCACATACACCAAAGCGCCATTGAGTGGTTCCTGCGCATCATTGGTTATCATGCCATGCAAATAGATATTGTTTCTGATGTGATCGCCTTTCATTTTGATACGTTCTTTTGGTTCAAAAGGCGTATCGTAAAAGGGAAGCAAGGCGGTGCTGTTGAGTTCTGCATATATTTTTAGGGGCACTTCAATTTTTTCTTTGGTAAAGGCTTCCGGTTTCAGGTAGGCGGCATTGATATAAAATTCATCATTTCCATTGAATTGCATATTACGCAGGATCACCATTCTGTTGCGATTGTAAAACAGATACAGATCGTATGTTTCGGCGGCATTCGATTTCTGAAAAGTGAATCCGGGTTTGTCTACTTGCGCAATAAAATCGCACGACTCAAAACGTTTAGCACTGATGATCCATGCGGAACGAATGAAATTGCTGTCACTCTTGTTCTGAAAAATGAGCCGGAAATATTCGCCTGCGGCTGATGAATGATAATTCTGAAAAAGATTTTCTTCCTCTCTGATCTGGAGTGCCTTCTCGGTTTTCGGGAGATAGTTCAATCGCGCTATTTCAGGTTGATTCGGCAGGGTATCCGCTTTGAGCAGTGCGATCAAACTTGAAACGCTGGTTTGGCTTTCGGCAAAATGCAAAAACGCCCCTTTAATAGGGTCCATGTTTTTGGTGACGAAATCTTTGAGTACATCATCGTAAAAATAAAACTGTCCTATACCGGTTTTCAGATTGAATACCTTTTCATTGACTTTCCATTTTACAACCGAATGTGGGGTGAACGGACCGTCAACAAAATAGTAATCCCCATCGATATTGATGCGGGGTGTGCCATACATTTGAAAATACTTTCGATGCTGATTTAGGTTGTCACTCACGACTTCTGTTGAGTCGCTTTGATATAGATTGGTGATGAGCATAGTGCTATACAGCAATTGTTTTTCGTCGTCAGTTGGTTCCAGGATAGGTAAAGAATCTTTTGTACTCATCAGTTTAACGGAGTGGATGGCACTATCAGCATTGATCCCTAAAATGAGTTTACTTGACGGCTTCAACAATATCTCTTTAAAATTGTATACTTTATCGGCAAATCGAAATGAAATCTGGTGTAAGCCGGGTTCGGCAGCAATCGAATTCAATCGGTTTTCGTGCAGGTCGCTGATAAAAACGGGTTGACCATCAAGCAGAATGTACTTGGGTGTATAGATTTGATTGCGCTGGGTAATCGCAATCATGAATTCAGGTTGAGGCTGTTGTTTTTTGAAATAAATCTCCGCTACACCACCGATGGGGTATTTCAGTTGATAGTATTCATTTTTGCGGAGATTGAACCAAGTAATATGATGATTTTTGATCAACGCATTTGTTTTCACATTTTCGGCTGATAAGTATACTTGATCGCGGCTTGACACCGGTTCGGCTTTCACCTGATTACGATACGGCTCCGGCACATCTATCTGAGGCGTTTCTATTTTATCGACAAATGCAGCGTTCAGGGAATAGGCGGCAATATTGACTTTTTTGCGCGGCTGATTTTTGAAATCTCTGGCTACCAGTTCTATCGCTATGGAGTCGCCCGGTAATGCAGAGGCGGGTATTATTTTGTCGAAATGCAAAATATCTTTTTCGGGTACGAAGGTCAGCTCATAAAAATTCTGTACAATATGGCCTTGCAAATTGCTGGTCAGCATGATGCGGTATTCATCAAGTGAGCGGTCGGCTGCGGTGAAATTGAGTTTACTGACGGCACCTGATTTAACCACTTTATCTTTCTTATAGATCCGATAATGTACCGGTTCATTAAACGGATAAGCGAAGGAGATCATGATGCTATCGCCAGTTCTTTTGCCTTTGATGCGGGTTATTTCGAGCGGATGATAATGGAGTGGTAAGGTCTGCTGGAGCGAATCCTTGTCAACGATCATGGCAGCCGTTTCCAGGGGGTCGAGGTGATAGTGAAACGGTGTAATGATCTTGCGTTTCGATAAAGTGTCTTTACCTTTGAAAGTAATCAGCAGAAAGCCTTTCGAAGTGTCCTTGTTATTGTACAAATTTCTGATATGCAAAGAATCATTTTGTTGATAGAAAAGGAGTTTTTCTTTTTGAACATATTTAAGAAAGTGTTTCGTGAATACTTTTTTTTCAAAGCTCACCGGATCGGTCATTGTTACTTCAAGGGTGTACTTGCCATTGGCGTTGGGTAATAGAGCAGATGGTATTTTGGTTTCGATAAATTTATCATATTCGATGGTCGTATCGTTCTCGTACCAGTTTTGTTTTCGTGCCGCAGACAGGGTAAGCGTATCGGTAAACAATTCATACAATTCATCGATGCGCAACTGATAATGAACCCGTGTTCCTTGTACAGGAAATCCATTCATATCTGACGCCGTCGTATAAAAGCGAATATCGTCGCCTGCAAAAAACATCTCGGAGGGCATATCAAGTGTGTATTGATTTTTAGCCAGTTCATATTCTTCCAGTCTGAAATTGGCATTTTTGATGAGCGTTCTTCCGCGCCGATTGTACCGAACCTGCACAGCATATTGCCGATCCATTTTTAGTGAGTCAGGCAGTTTCCAGTTAAAGAGATAGGCTCCCGGTGTTTTGCGTTTTATTTTTTTGGAGAAATAAAATCGTTGTTGCGGTTCTGAGATACTAAGCCAGGCTTTCTTACGTATCGGTTTTCCGGTTTTGAAGTCAACCAAATAAGCTTTTAAATTCAATGAATCGAGTGGTTTATACATGGGTTTATCTAACAGCAGATATCCGGGTGATTGTAAATAGGCCGAACGATCGCTATAGTAGTCCGGGTTTTTTCCGGGTTTACTTCCTTCTGCAATCGAATATTGATAAATATAGATTTCACCCTGAAAAGAGATTTTGACAAAGACTTCTCTTTTTTGCAATTTTTCACGATCGATATTTTTTTTCAAAAACGTATACCCGCCTGTGCCGGCATCATACTTTACGGCAAGCCCTTCAATTTCTACCCGTGCCGTTTGTACGGGTTTGTTGGTTTTTTTATCGCTCAGAAATAAAATAACCTCGTCATTGATCACTTTGCTTTGTATGCTCAAAGGGGTATTATAATAATACTCGTAATAGATGGTTTCGCCATAAATACGGGCAATCAGAAAGTTGCCTTCGGGGAGTGTATCGTTCCGAAAACGATTGAGGCTATAATCGCGAAATTTTTTTGTCAACAGGAAGGAAGTATCCGGAATGGATTTATTTTTCAAAATCATTCGGCTTTGTTCATAATTGAGTTTATAAACATGTACCAGGGTGTCCTGCTGAATGAGCTCTTTCAGTTGTTGGGCTGAAGCGGCGATCGAAGCCAATAGTATGAAACAGCAGAACGTGATGAACTTTCGCATAAAGTGTGTTTGATACCAAAATTACATATTTGATTCTGCCTGCGTCGATTTTTTTTGCACGGAACACAAAGGTCCGCTGCCATCCGGCCTGCTTATGAAAATATCATAAATGGAATCGAAAAACTATTCTTCAGGTTCCAGCTCCGAACTGACTTTTTCGTTGCTGCCCATCACAATATTGTATATCTGCATGGGTTGACGATAAATAGCTTTGCTGAATTTGTTTCCCAGCACGATGATGGTAAAATTATCCTGCACAAAACGATAAAAACAAGTATTGTTGCCATGCCACCATCCATTGTGGTAGACAATTTTATTGCCGTCGTCATAATTCAGCATCCGCCATCCTAAACCGTAATTTTTGCTGCCCGCTGTTTCGAAACTATAGGGTTTGAAAGCTTCGAGCAATGTAGAATATTTCAACAAACGATTAGTGTATAAAGCCTGATCCCATTTGTAGAGGTCGTTGACGGTACTATACACTCCCTTATCGCCCACTACTCCGTCAAGATGCATATCGGGTTCAAGTTGCCAATTTGCCTTGTAGCAAAATGTCGCGGTGCAAACCCGTTCTTTATTGGGGTCAACCACAAATGTATTCTTCATCCCCAACGGTGTGAATATGAATCGTTTCATGAAATAATCGAATTTCATTCCGCTGACGTTTTGGACGATTGATGCGAGCAACGCAAAATTTGAATTGCTGTAATTGAATTTCGTATTGGGTGTAAATTTTAGTTTAGGCTTTTTGGTGGCAAATAAATTCACAATATCGTCATTATTGAGATACATTTTATCGCTGGGTTTGGGCGCAAAGTGAATATAGTCGGGTAATCCACTCCGATGATTCAATAACATTCTCACCGTAATTTCAGGATAAGGAAAAGAGGGGATATAGCTGGTTACGGATTCATCAATATTGATCAATCCTTTGTCTTTCAATAAGAGTATGGCCCCGCTGGTTAGTGTTTTGGAAGTGGAAGCAAGCTGGCTTTGCGATAGGGGTGACCATAACGCGCCACTTTCTTTTTGGCTAAAGCCAAAATATCGTTCGTATAAAACTTTACCCTTATATCCGATCAACACACTGCCATTGAATCCAGCATTGACTTGTCGATTGTAAAATGTATCCAGGTTATAAATCATTTGCCGGTAGGTGGCAGAATTGGTATCACTGTAATCGATAACGACCTTGCCGAATTGTTTCGGATTATCGGGTTTGGGGCTTCTCGCATTTGAATTACAGGAGAGGATCAGTAACAAACCGGTCAGGTACAGTTTCGCTCGTAGGATGGATATTGCCATAATGCCAAAGATAATTATTTAAAAGGGGGCAATTTTTTAGAAAATGTTAAGATATGTGTGAATAAGTAATTTATCTGTCAATGGTGAATCTTGCTTTATATACCGCAATGATGCGTTCAGGAAGTAAAAACTTTTCAATCCATTTTTTCGATGCGAATAGTTTTCTTATGTTTGTGCTCACAAAAAAAACAGATATGAATTTTCAACTGACCGAAGAGCAACTGATGATACAGCAGGCTGCCAGAGATTTTGCCCAAACTGAATTGTTGCCCGGGGTAATTGAGCGCGATGAGTTACAAAAATTTCCTGCCGATCAGATCAAAAAAATGGGTGAACTGGGTTTTTTGGGGCTTATGGTTGACCCGAAATATGGTGGTGCCGGCATGGACACGATATCATATGTGCTGGCGATGGAGGAAATTTCAAAAATCGACGCTTCGGCTTCCGTTTGTATGAGTGTGAATAATTCATTAGTCTGTTGGGGGCTTGAAACTTATGGTTCAGAAGAACAAAAGCAAAAATATTTGGTTCCGCTGGCGAGTGGTGAAGTGATCGGTGCTTTTTTGCTCAGTGAACCCGAAGCCGGCAGTGATGCCACTTCGCAACGAACAACTGCCGAAGATAAAGGCGACCATTATTTACTGAATGGCACAAAAAACTGGATCACAAATGGTAATTCGGCAACCCATTATCTGGTGATTGCACAAACGGATATCGAAAAAAGACATAAAGGGATCAATGCGTTTATAGTGGAAAAGGCCTGGGATGGAGTAACGGTAGGTGGGAAAGAAAATAAAATGGGTATTCGCGGAAGTGACACCCATTCCATTATGTTTCAGGATGTAAAAGTGCCCAAAGAAAATCGTATCGGTGAAGATGGCTTTGGATTTACATTTGCGATGAAAGTACTGAGCGGTGGGCGTATTGGTATTGCCTCACAAGCGCTGGGTATTGCCTCCGGTGCCTACGAACTGGCTGTTAACTATGCGAAAGAGCGTAAGGCTTTCGGTACCGAAATAATGAATCATCAGGCTATTCAGTTTAAACTGGCCGATATGGCTACGCAGATCGAGGGTGCCCGTTTACTCTGTTTCAAAGCAGCTTGGCTAAAAGACCAACACCTGAATTATGACATGGCCTCCGCTACAGCAAAACTCTATGCCTCTGAAATCGCACAAAGTGTGACCACTGAAGCGGTGCAGGTTCATGGGGGGTACGGATATGTAAAGGAATTTCATGTTGAACGTCTGATGCGTGATGCTAAAATTACCCAGATCTACGAAGGTACCAGTGAAGTACAAC
>CAZFKA010000031.1:0-17449 GCA_964519155.1 uncultured Bifidobacterium sp.
CGCTATATCAATCGTTCAGGCAGCAGATCAAATCCCACATTGTACAATTGATCGACAACGGCATCACTGAACTTATTAAGGGTAAAGTTTTTGATGGGGTATTTTTTAGTCACTTTGGGTAAGGCGATCAATTGTTCTTTTTTATGGTCATAATAATTCCAGGTCGCTTCATACACACCGGTCAACAAATTATAACTCGAATTCCCTGATCCGTCATTTGCGGCGTTACCATATTGTACATTGTCAAATCCAATGAGTTTCATTTGCTTAAGTTTAGGGTCGTATCGGAACTTAAACGTATTTTCAGCACGCATAAACTGGCAGGCCAGTACAACTACATTTTTTTGGAGCTTCAGGGTGCGGCTTTGTCCCCCTGATGTAAGGGTAGGAGTTGTAAAGGTCATGCCGGAGGCAGAAAGGAAATACGTAATCTTATATTCGTCACTCATATGAAATTCGTCTTCTTGTTGGATCAGGCTCACACGGTCTGTTTTTCCATCGCCATCAAAATCGTATTCGAGTGCGGTTTGTGCACTCATTGACAGTTGACAGAAAATAATAATTCCTTGTAAAAAGAGAAAGCGCATAAAAAAAGGATTTAATCTGCAGTAAAATAAATGAATGTTGCTTACAAAATGAAGTTATCGGTTAGCCTATTTGCAAAAAGTAGGGCTTAAATTCGGTCTATCACCGGTTTTAGCCCATATTATTTGCCACGTATCCCAATTTCATGATGGTCGTCGAACACAAAAGCCAGAAAATCTTTCATTTCGCGCCACGATTTGCGATCAGCTTTTTCATTATATGCGATCGGCAAATTGAATTTTTTGCCTAGCGCTGTTGCCTCAGGGTTAGTAAAAGCATGAGTAGCATTTTGATACACCATCAATGTATAGGGTATTCCGGCAATTTGCATATCACTTTTAAAATGAGTAAGATCCTCTTCGCTGACCGCCTTGTCATCACTGCCATGACAAACTAAAATTTCCGCTTTACAAGTCCCTGTTTTTGCCGGCACTCCCTTTAGGCTGCCATGAAAACTGACCACGCCCTTGAGATCAATGCCCATTTTCGCCATATTCAACAGCACTCCTCCACCGAAGCAATAGCCAATACCGGCAATATGGTTCGGATCCACTTCCTGTATTTTTTTGAGCTGAGCGATTGCTTCATTGAGATTTTGCAGGGCCAGTTGCGGATTCGCGTAAAAAGGTGCAGCATAAGCTTTTGCCGTCTGCGGGTCTGTGGCAATTTTACCATCGCCGTACATATCCACCGCAAATCCCACATAACCTAATTCAGCAATCATTTTTGCACGTTTTTTTGCATAGTCGTTACATCCCCACCACTCGTGCACTACCAAAACCGCGGCGCTTTTTCCACGCAACTTAGCATCATAATACACAAACCCTTTCATGACGTGTCCATCAACCACGTAGCTAATTTCTTTGCTGACGATATTTTTTTTTGCGAGTACACAAAAAGGTATGAGGAAAATGGCCACCCACAGTACGATGATCTTTTTCATGCTCTTGTTTTATACAAAATTAGTTTTGATTTCGCTTTTCACACTAAATAATTTTTACAAATAAAAAGACGGGATTTGATTCATTAGCTCTTCACTACTGTATGGGTACTAATCATATAATTATTCGGATCAATTGTGCAACACCTGCGCGAATGGGCAATTTACCTTTGTGTTTCAAAAATCAACATTATGGACAATCAACAAGCAATCGACCACTTAAACGAACTTATCCAAATCAACAATGATCGTATCGACGGCTATGAAACAGCTTCGAAAGAAGCTACAACAGGAGACTTGCAATCACTTTTTTCTTCTTTAATTCAAACGAGTCGTGAATGCCGTACAGAACTGTCAGCAGCAGTAGCCCAAATAGGTGGTGTGCCTACCGACAGTACAAAAATAAGTGGCAAGTTTTTTAGAGCTTGGATGGATGTGAAAGCGGCTCTCACGGGCAACGATCGTCACGCAATACTGGCATCCTGTGAATTTGGTGAGGATCAGGCCTTGCAAACTTATCGTAAGGTACTCGATCAATCCTCATCGTTACCTGCAGAAAGGGTTGAAATGATACAAAAGCAATACGATCGTTTAAAAGCTGATCACGATAAAATCAAGAGTTTACGAAATCAATCTCAGTAAGTATTACATCCCGGGCCAGTAAAGTATGTTAAAGCAATGGCCATCAGGATCGCTGAAGGAAAACATATAGCCTTGTTCGAAAGCGGCAGGTGCCAATTCAATTTTACCACCGGCTCGGTTGACTTTGTCAAACCAATCGTCTACCGCCCTAACACTTTCAACGGAGATACTGAACATCGATGCAGTGCCTTTCGCCGTACTGAAGACATTCGGTATAAATTTGCGCAAGCGTTCAGCATGAACAAAGTTGATGACAAAATTATTTTCGCCAAAAATAAAACTAGCCATCTCTTTTGTTTGACCCTTTAAGGTGAATCCCATGTTTGTATAAAATGCAATACAAGTGTCTAGGTTGCAAGTGGCGAGGTTGCCCCATATCTGTTTCATAATATTGATTATTTTGATCAATGAAAGTAAGACAGAAATTGTAAACTGTTGAGCTTTCGGCAAACAATGCTTGCCACCATAAAAAAATCACATACCGCCGCCAGCAACGCAACAACTTTTTTTATTCATTCCGTTGAAAAAATTGTATTTTGTCGCTACAATTTTTTTACTATGAAAACTTGTATCAACTGCGGTGCGCAAAATAGAGACTCTGCCTCCGCTTGCATAACTTGTGGTTTGCCGCTCACCAATACTTTTGCCTCTCCACAAAGAACTGCGGCAAGCGGCAATCCGCAACGGAGCAAGCTGATATGGCTTGCTGTACTGATCGCATTGGCGGGGGTTGCGGTTTTTTTCTTGATGGGAATCCATAAAACCAAGACAGTTAGCGGCGACCCACAAACCAAGGCGGAATCAGGCAATTTGCAAAATAAGGGAAAGTCCGGTCAGGATGAATCGATATTCGGCACAGCGAATCTCCGAAATGTGGACAAACCCGGTAGGTACAAAATTGATGATGCTACCTTGGGAAGAATTACAACGAAAATCACGCATTACATCAATAAAAACAATAAAGAGGATATTGAGGCTATGCTGGAATATTTTCATTATCCTATTTATCGTTATCACAACAACTATTCCGTCTCCAGAGCCAAACTGAAAAAAATATTATTGAATTCGGATGAACAGGCAGACGAGTACCATTTTTTACAAGCGGATATTGCTTCCGGAACGGTGGGTTTTGATGGACAAAAATACACAGTCGTACTAAAAGCCGTTTACTCCTGGGGAACATCGAAAAGTAATGCCGAAACAATGCAAATGCGGCTAAAGTACATACTGAATAAGCAATTGGAATTTACCAGTCTTTACAAAATGGCTGATAAGGAGTAATGTATCCATCAGATCTGTGGGATTCATTTTGGCCTTTTTCGCCATAAGTATCTTGTATGATCAACAACCCCCTTTTGTTGTCAAGGCATACAGTTTACCATTTCCAGAACTCAATCTGATTTGCATAATGACAGAATTTTTTGGTTTCTCGTAAATCATTTTCCAACTTTTGCCGCCATCACTTGAACGCGAAATGCCTTCGGGATGTGTAGCATACAGATAGGAGTCATTTATTTCAACATTGTCAAAATTTACGGGCATAAACCCGGCAGCTTGGCTGCTCGACCAAGTTGATCCCCCATCGGATGATTCGGTAAATCTGATTTTCATATGTTTTTGCAAGGCTCCGTCCGTCGTATTTTCATGGAAAGGAATCCGTGAACGAATTGCTTTGAATTGTCCACCGATAGATAAAGTATGATAAATGGCCGCTTCATCTTTGAGGGTGGTGGTCCAGTGTTCGCCATCGGTCGATCGCAAAATACCGGGTTGTGCCGAAGCAATAACGGCGTTTTCATTAACTGCAAGATCGGTCGCCCAACCTGACGCATATACTTGCTTCCAATGTCGTTTTTGTGCATCCGATTTAAACATACCGGCAGCACTGGCAACCAGCAGGGAGCCATCGTTTAGTTCGCAGACATCATGTATGTGGGCTTCATTTAATTTGTCGTATCCGATGGATTGCCAAAAACCTGTGGCGGGTATTTTTTGAAACAGACCTCTACCTAAAACGCTTATATAAGGTCCGTTTCTTCCCGCGTAAATGCCGGTGACCAATTCTGTTTTCAAATACGGGCCTACATATTCACGAACCCAACGATTTTCGTCAACGTCCGGGCAATGATAAATGTAGCCCTCCACAGTGGCCGCATATAATTCATTGTCGTTTGCCAGGAGATGGGTGATCCCATTTGTTTGTGGCATTCTTACGCTGATGTCTTGCCAGGTATCCCCAAAATCTGAAGATAGTAATAGAGTAGGAAGGTCGTTGTTATTTGTCAGAATGACATCAAGGGGTTTTGCGTTAGTTTGCCGGGCGTCTATAGCTTTTGTGGAATTGCATTTTGGTTGGCAGCAGCTTGCTTTTTTCCCGGATTTGTTCTTTGCAATTGCGTTTAAAAAAAAGATAAACAAGGGCAATACCAGCACTGGTAAGACAACTATTTTTTTGCTTTTTCTGAAAAAGCCATTCTCGAAGAATGTTTTAATTTTTTTCATGATAATTCATTTTTTAGATTAAACACAAAATTACCGGTTAGCGGAGCTGATCTATGTAAT
Source organism: uncultured Bifidobacterium sp. (assembly GCA_964519155.1). Lineage (GTDB taxonomy): Bacteria > Bacteroidota > Bacteroidia > Chitinophagales > Chitinophagaceae > OLB11. The sequence continues at coordinate 4,730 of CAZFKA010000031.1, forward strand.
ACCGGTGTAAAAAGTATGTAACAGTACTGTAAATTCATTGTAAAGCTAAATTTTTCACCCTGAATTTGTCCTATTTTTGGGTATGAAAATCGGGAAACCTGTTTTGATGGTTGCATTAGCACTCCTCTCAAATGTGTACACATTTTGCCAGTCAATAGCACCACAGGAAGCATTTGTACTAGCTAAAGAAGAAATAGTTATGCGGAATATCGCCCATCACTTGCTTCGATATGCCGGCGATAGCACCACGGGCAAACTACCGCTCAAACGAATTTCAGATATGGAATACGTGATCGATATTTCGGTTCCATTTGCCTTTGCAACCGATTCAATTGTTCAAATTATCAATACGGTGATACAACAAAATGAGTACAAAAAGCATTGTGTTGTGACAGTGAAAAACTGTGAAACAAATGAAACAGCCTATGCTTATGCATTTCTTGAAACACCGCAACAAAGTATAATCCCCTGCAACGGAAGAGTACATCCTGTTAATCATTATTGTGTCCATATTCTTTTGGATGCCCCGCCAAACAGTAAACCAAATTTTCTTTTATTCTCAGCAATCGGCATTATTGGTGCCGGACTAATCTTTTTTGGGTATAAAAAGCGCAGGCAAAACCTGCAACAACAACCCAAACCAAAGCAAACGGTTGAGGAATCGGTTACAACTGTTGGTCACGAAACACCAAAAGATCAGCCAGTAAACGGCATCCCACTCGGGAACTTTATATTTAACCGCAATGAACAATTTCTAGAACTCAGCGGCACAAAAATTTTCTTGACCCAAAAGGAAGCGCGAATATTGGGGATATTTGCTGAAAATATAAATATTACCGTCGAACGAAATCAATTGCAAAAAGAAGTTTGGGAAGATGAAGGGGTAATCGTTGGTCGAAGTTTGGACATGTTTATTTCTAAATTGCGCAAAAAGCTCGAGGCAGATCCTACGGTCAAGCTAACCAATATTCATAGCAAAGGGTATAAACTGGAGATTTTTACTTCATTCCCCCATGAGGTTTCCAAAGCATGAATCGGCCTGTTGCTGATATTTTAACGGACACCGAGGAATCCGCTCAATTGTAATGAAAAATGGGGCAAATATTTTATTTAATGACACTGATTTTTTTACTGCTTTTCCCCTGACCGCACTGCATTTGTAATACATAGTTACCAGCATACACGGTTTTCAGATCAAAGTAAGCGATTGTACTACCGGGTAAGATTGAAGTTGATCCGATCATGCGTCCATTGAGATCGATCAAACGTAATGCAATTGTTTCTTTGTTCATGCCATGGATCTGAACGGCGAGTAAGTCTGCGGCAGGATTGGGGAATATATCTGCACCAGCCAATAAAGACTGGGTTTCGATGAGGGCATTAGGTACCGGGCTGTAAACTTGCACGGGTTCTGTGATATTGGGAACTTTCTGTGCATTTTTGATTCCATAAAATGTCGGGCCAACAGCATAGGGGTACGCTGAATTCCACTGCTGATCTACGGTAGCAAAGTAGCAATAGATTCCGGCAGGATATTCGGGAGTGACGCAAAATCGGCCATTGTGTTCGTCTAAGAAATCGGGGGTACCGGCTCCAGTGGGTATATACTCATAATCTTCTCTGAAATAGCCAAGCGGGTAAGTGACATTTACAGGCGGGCCCGCTGCAACCGGGGTGCCGTCAGCATACTGATTTCGAACAGCTATATTTCGCAATTGATAACTTGATTTCATCCGCACGATGCCACCCGTGCCATTTGCATTTTTATACCCATAAGCGCCGTATATGGGAAATCCATCATAGGCATACCCAATTAAGGGTGAGTGTACATTGCTGTCAATCGCATATAAACCGTCTGCATCATACAAATTACATATAGTTGAAATGACATTCAAATCGAGTTTGAACGCGCTGGGGTTTTGGTGATGATGATAATTGCCCTGCGCAGGATGTCCTTTCGAGCAATCAAATCCGCCTTTCTCAGCCACAACAGCGTCTCGGTTCCAAACTTGATCACCCATTCCTCCCAGGGGACCACCTTTAAGTGCATTAGCTGCTACACTCCACGACACGCCATCACGATAATCGAATAGTGCTACACCATTGACAAAAATGCCGATATTGCCGCCGGTTGTGGGGCTTTTAACTCCTGTATTTTCTACCGGTGTGCGCGATATTTTGAAATTGGCATTTTGATTCGTCGCTAAAGAAGGATTGCCATCCAAAAGGGGTCCGGTAACATAGGCCGGTTGTCCTTTGGTTCGGATATATACCCAATTGTTTGAATACAATACTGTTTGCACATTCACAGAATCATTATCCTGAATAGGTGTTTGATTTCCATTGACATAATGTCGGCTCAAGGTACCGTTTGTGTTTTGTAACCATGCACTCAATTCAGGTTGCGCAAATGCGGCAAAAGAAATGATCAGTAAACAGGTGGATAAACTTAATTTTTTTAAAATCATAAACTTCGTTTTCGTTTTAGACGTTTAATTATTTCACATCCCTCGTTTCAGTCAATAAAATGTCTTTGGGGAAGCTGTGTTTTGCGTTAAAGATAAAGTCTTTGTCGGAAAGTGTCATCAAAAAGCTAATCAGATCTACTCTCTCGTTCGAAGTGAGTTTGATACCATTGCGTAAAGCATTTGCGAGTGTGGGGCTGCGCTGCACCTGATGGTCATAATGATTGAGCACCTCATTGATATTTTTAAATCGCCCGTCGTGCATATAGGGAAAGGTGTAGGCAATATTCCGTAAGGTGGGAACTTTAAATTTTAATGAATCAGCCGGTCTATGGGTAACATTCATGCGTCCTTTATCCCGCAAATGAGGATCAATCGGTAAACCGTTATTTTCAAAAGAGAAATTTGTAAATAATGGTTCTGTATGGCAAGCGTTGCAATGGGCTTGAAAAAGCGCATAACCGTTACTTTCCTGTGTATTGTATTTCGTTAGGCCCAATCGTACACTGTCGTACCGGCTGTTTACACTCACCAAACTTAGCATAAATGCTGACAAAGCTTTTAGTGTATATTCTCCGGTAGGTAGGCTATCGCCAAAGGCCCGATAATAAAGAGCAGGGTATATGCTTGTCTTGGTTAGTTTATCAATCACATGACCAAGTTCTTCGTCCATTTCGATTTTATTTTGCAGCGGAGCCAGCGATTGCATATCAAGATGTTTGATGGCACCATCCCACATGAAAGTGTTCTGCCACGCCAAATTAATCAGCGCCGGTGCGTTTCGTGTTCCAATACTGTCGTAAATACCGTGACTTAGCGCATGATCAGTATGGGCAAAGGCGTTGTAGTTTGAATGGCAACTCGCACAAGAAATGCTTTGGTTTTTCGAAAGTCTGTTATCGAAGAAAAGAGTCCTGCCTAATAGTATTTTCGCTTCGCTGGGTTGGTTACGGGCAAACGGGTAGACTGGTTTAGGAAAATAAGCAGGGTAGACCAAATACGAATTGTCCGCTAATCGGAACGCGGCAATGAAACCGCTCAACAAAGTCAGAAAAATCAATCCTTTTTTCATAATTGTTGAATCGAAAACGCACTTGCTGCTTTTGTGGCTAGTTGTACCGCATCTGCTCCGGGCGACATAATGCGGGTAGGTCTGTTTGCGTCAATGCCGGATAAGAACTTTTTTACATCAAAAATCACGGTGATATTGCCCGTCGACTTGAGAGGAAGGATTATCGTTTGCAAAGTATTATATGGGTATTGATAGCCACCGATATGATATTCGAACGGAACAATATCTCCTGAAGTCCTGTAAATTTTTCCTTCCATTTTTAGATGGATATAGCCGTTTTGCCAGGTCCAGTACATACCCAACATCGGATCAAGATCGCCGCCCATAACGCCATCGCTGCTCGTGATGCTATCAATGCCAAGATGGAATGTAAACGCGTTAATTCCTTGAGAGATTTTTTGGACAGGGAAAACATCTGCGGACGACTTTTTTTCGCAATCAACCAGTTTGATTGTTTTCTGGCAGACAGCAATTTTATGGTCGTTGGTCAAAAATGCAAAGTCGGATAAATAAAATTTAAGTGTGCTAAGTTCAACACTATCAATGAGTTGTAAAGAATATTTCTTGTTAAGCTTTATTTCATGTTCGCCATAATTTATTTGAAAGCTAACACTCGTTCCTTGTGCTTGTACATGCACCCAGGCCATCAAAACCAATAAAAGGCTGACGATTATCTTCATTATTTTTTAGCTGAGCGATGAGGTGAAAATAATTCGGCAATTTCAAGACAAAGGTCATCGAATTTTGGCTTTTGATCCGCTTTACAGAGTTTTTGAATTTCCTTGAAATGATGCCAATGAATATATTCAATTTGTTGTTGAATGGAGCTGATTTGGCGGATCAACGAATCAGTGACACTACTGTCATTGTTTGCAGGAAGAGTTTGATAAAGATTCTTTTTCGCTTGCAAGATTTCTTCATGCTTTTTCCCGATCGACGACCGATGGGCAGTGATCAGTGTATCGTAAGCGCTTATTTGTTGCTCATCAAATTGCAACCTGGCGATGATCTCGTTACGGGGACCATCCGGATGTTCGGGTGATTTGGGTTGCTTAAAAAAGAAAAAGCAAAGACCAATATTAACCAACACGAGTAAGAGGACTGCGCCACTCAGGATTGTCACTTTATTCATATACCCTAAAATTACTTATACAAACTTTCGTCATCGATGAGATGAAGTTTGTTGATGATAGATTCGCGATTTGATTCTCTGGAACTGTGAATATATTGGCCTACCAGCAAAGAATTAAGTAAAATAAGCATTACACCTGCTAAAATCAGTTTTCTTGTTGTTTTGTTCGAAAAATTCTCTTTCGGGTATGCGTTGATCTTGTGATTGATCGCTTCCCAAAGAAAATCCGGTGCGTCAACTTTTTTGATGTGTTGGAATATATCGTTGTTTGGTTCCATTATATCTTGTTTTCTTTAGACGATGAAAATTATGGCTTTCCCTCGCTTGCCTGTAAATATTTACTTAATTGAGCTTTTGCCCGTTGAACGAGCGATTCAGCGGCTTTGGCACTCGTATTCATGATCTCAGCAATTTCCCTGAGCGATTTATGTTCAAATTTGCTGAGGATGAAGGCCGTTTTTTGTTTGGGTGGAAGACTATTGATCTGAGCAAATAGTCGGCTCACTAGTTCCTTTTGTTCCAACTTCACGCCAGGATGATCAAAATGGGGTGGTTCTGTCGATTCTTGTGCTGAGGAATAACCTAGAGAAATTAAACGTGCAAACCTTTTTTTTCGTGTTTTATACCGTATAAAATCCTGACAGGCATTTATAGTGATTCGGTATACCCAGGTGCTGGCTTTTGATTGTTGTTGAAACTTTTCAAGCGACTGACTTATTTTTACAAATACATCTTGTGTAATTTCTTCAGCGTCTTGCACGTTTTGCACATATTGTAAGCAAAGGTTGAAAACGATATGCTTATTGTCGCGGTATATTTGTTCGAAGGTCAAAACGGGCAGTAATATTCGGTTTCTTCTGTCAAATAAGCTAAAGTATAAAAAAAACCGGCTCTTGGGAACCGGTTTTTTAGAAAAAGTCAATTGATTTAATTATTCGCCTTCGAGTTGGAAGGTAATGGGTAAACTGTATGAAACTTTTACAGCTTTACCATTCTGCTTACCCTGGCGCCAGTTGGGCATGCTTCTCACTACACGCAGTGCTTCATCATCACAGCCATATTTTATCCCTCTTACCACTTTGGCATCGGAGATATTGCCATCTTCATTTACCACAAAGTTCACTACCACTTTACCGTCGATATTATTTTCCTGCGCTTGTTTTGGGTATTTCAGGTTCTTCACAATATAGGCCATCATTGCATCTTCACCACCGGGGAATTCGGGCATTTGTTCTACAAACTCAAAAATTTCAACTTTCGCAGGAGCCGGAGGGGCCTCTACTACAGCCGGACCTTTGTCTGGTATCACCGGTGCGTCAAGTTTTGCGTTTTCGTCGCCGGCAACGGTCACAGTACTGGCAGTTGCTTTTTCAAGTTCTTTTTTGGGTGGTGGTTTTTCTTCTTCTCGCACTTCTTCTGCTTTTTTAATCACAGGAGGTGTAAACTTCACCTGTGGTTTAACAGGAGGTGGAGGAGGTGGAGGAGGTGGGGGCGGTGGTTTTTTCTCATCCAATGGTGGAGGAGTGATCAACTTGGTGATTTTGGCTTTCGGTGCTACTTTTTTAGGTTTATTGTTCAATAAACTCGCAATCACCGGAATTGAAGCCAACACACCCGCGACGACAAGACATACAACCAGCGATTTTTTTGCTCGCTTCTTGTAGTTCTTGCGCAACTCGTAAGCACCATATTCTTTGTTTCTCCCTTCGAATATGATGTCGATTACGTCAGAATTTAAGATGTCTTTGCTTTCCATTTTTGTTAATTATTTTGAATATTTTTTCTTAGATGCATTTATTTATTTTTTCCATAAAAAAATTATTGTGGTCCGCCGGAATTTGCTGCTTCCGTTTCCCGAATAAAGTCTCGCTCAATATCCGATATATCAACCATTGCAGAAGTCGTAATGCCATTGATTTGCATTTCGTCGAGAATATTGACCATATCTTCAAATTGACAGGTGGTATCCGGTTTTATTAAAATAACGGGCACATCGGTTATCGAATGTCCGGGTTGTCCGTTGGTACGCTCCTGTAAAACTCTGTTTTTAAAGGCGATGATGGCATCACGGATACCGTTTTTATTTTGAAAATAAGTTACTTTAAGATCAGGGGCCTTATTAGGATCGGTACCAATACCCAAATAATAATATACCCGATGTTCCTTGCTAAGCAAGATGGTCATCGCCGTATAATCTTTTACTTTATTACTATCCTTAATATCCTTTTTATCTACCGGCATATTGATCGCCATTGTCTTCGGCTTACTCATGGTGGTAGTAAAGATAAAGAAAGTGATCAGCAAAAACCCGAGGTCAACCATAGGAGTTAGGTCAATCCGGGTTGAAAGTTTCTTTCCTTTCTTGACGCCCGGGCCCTGCTTCCCACCCCCTGATTTTTCTTGTATTTCAGCCATTGTCGTTTATTTTTTTGCGTTATTTTTTATTTTTTTCAGCATATAATTCAGTTCCCGGTGGAACGGCTTCCAGAGAAGTCAACAAATTGAACGTTGTGATATCGTTTCTCGTTAAAGTTTTTATCACATCCTTTACACGTGGGTACGATGTTGATGCATCACTTTTGATGCAAATAATCGGATTGTGTCCTTCGTTGATACCGGCTTTTCTCGCTTCTTGAATCCAATACCCCAATTCATTTGTTTCAGCAACATAAGACGTATCGATCGGAATACCCGTGAATGTGTATTGCTTTTGTTCCATGGGGGCATATCCCAGATACGATTTCATTTGATTAAAGGGTAAACCGAATGATGCGCCATTCACAAATGATTGTTTCTCTTCCTCAGTAAGATTTAAACCTTTAGCGGTATTCACTTCATCGATCAACATCCTCTTCGCTTTTTTGTTGTCGTAATCAAAAAAAACTTTTCCCTCCTGATCGACAGTCAACAAGATCGAGTTATCGGGTAAAATGATATCGGAAGTCGACGAAGGCGTTTTAACAACAACAGGTTCGTCGGGTTTGAATTTTGTTGCCAACATGAAAAATGTAAGCAGCAGAAACGCAACGTCACACATGGCAGTCATGTCGATGTGCGTACTTTTTCTTGGCAGTTTGTGTTTTGACATATTTTATTATTTTTTGGTGATTAAATCGATTAATCAGTGTATTCGGAAAATAATAAAATTATTTGTAATTGGCTTTAAAGCTTTGTTCCAAAGTAAATCCGCTTTCGTCGATACCGAATGTGATATTGTCGATGATCGTGGTAAAAAAGTTGTACGCAAGCATAGCAATAAATGATGTACCGATACCAAGGGCAGTATTAACAAGGGCTTCAGAGATACCTGCAGCGAGCGCGTTCGCATCTGGAGCACCAGCATTAGCCATAGCCGCAAACGCCCTGATCATTCCCATTACGGTACCAAACAGCCCAAGCAGTGTCGCACCTGATGTGATCGTAGATAAAAACACCAGATTTTTTTCCAACATCGGTAATTCAAGCGCTGTTGTTTCATCAACTTCTTTTTTGATTTGTTCGATTTTCTGATCAGTATCAAATTCGTTGTTCGATATCATTTCCTTATATTTTTTCAAACCGGCTTTCATCACATTACCAACGCTACCTGCCTGCTTGTCGCATTCAGCAATGGCAGCATCCACATTGCGGCTGGCCAGATGAAATTGAATTTTTTTGATGAATTCTGCATTGGTTATTTTGCCTCTTGATTTGAAGATGGTCAGACCTCTTTCAATCAGAAACGAGAACATTACCAAAAAGGTAGACATCAAAATTGGTACTACCCATCCCCCCAGATACATCGTACCCATTAAATTCTTGGGTTGATGACGGGCTTCTCCATCAGAGAAATTCGCTGTACTTTTAAAAACAGTATAAAAAATAACGTGTGCCACTGCAATACAGATGACTACGATGATTAGGTTAAGCAACATCGTATTTGTTCCCTTCTTTGTTGTGTTTGCTGCATTCGACACAGCTGGTTTTACGTCTGCCATAAAGTGAATTTTTAGAAAAGTTTAATTTTAAGTTTTTTAATGAAATTATGAGCTACAAAGATAATTTTATAGTTGAATAAAACAAGTTTTGAAAAAAAAAGTAATTAACAGATAATATAAACGGAAATGGATTAATTTTATTGTGTTAAACAAAGTGTAAAGTATGACTACAGGGAGTGTTTTGATCTTAATTTTGATTGGTATTGCAGCCGGTGTTTTAAGCGGTATGGTGGGTATTGGGGGCGGTATAGTGATTGTCCCTTTATTGGTGATGCTTATGGGCCTGAGTCAACAAACCGCCCAAGGCACCACTTTAGCCATGTTATCGTTTCCGGTGAGTTTTGTTGCTGCTTATCAATATTGGCAAAAAGGGATGGTCGACTGGAAGATGGCCATGATCCTTTGCCTTGGCTTTGTTGTCGGAGGCTTTTTCGGCAGTCGGTTTGCTGTTAGTATACAGCCTTTGCTGCTGAAGCGAATTTTTGCTGTACTCATGATCGTGATTGCATTCAAATTTTTAGTGATCGATAAAAAATAAAGGATCATCCCCAAGAACGTAAATTCGTTAGGCTTAGCGCGATGTTTGATCTATAGAAAAACAAGTTCTGCTTAAACCTTTCGCAAGATCAATTGTCATAATGGGCAAATCTTCAAATTATGAAACCTTATATTTTACTCATCGCCTCCCTGCTTTTTATTACAGCCTGTACTAAACAAGAACCTATTCCGCAGGCAGATCTGACCGGTATCTGGAAATTGAACGGTTATGCATCCAGTAACTATAAAATGGAGATTACACCGGACGGTTATTTATACTGGTTCAACTACAATGATATTTACAACAAAGTGAAAGAATTTGAGATCGAGTACGACATCAACAAAAACACCATGAAATTGTATAGTGGCAACAAGAGATATGCTGATCATTGCTTTAAGATCTATAAAAACAGGAACGGTCGATTGTCTTTTACCAATACCGTAACCGGTTATGACGCTGACGGCCAATCTATCACCAATTACGATACCTATTACCTGATGGATTGATCCATCAATGTTTGACCTTCAATAAGTCTGCATTCATTTCTTTATACTGCCGTATGACCTCTATTTTCTCGCTCGGGAAATATTGGTCATACGGTTTTAACATGAGCAAGTAGTCTTGTCGCATCAAAGTCGCCAAAGTCAGCGAATCATAAATTCCATCGGCGTTTTCGCAAAACGAATAGACAGTATCGTTCAATCCGGTATTGATTTTTAGTCGGTAGTAGTTGGTGTAGGCGCCTAACTGAGCCAGATGCATACCCATTTTTTTTCCCTTTATTTTTTCGCCCTCGATGTTTTTCAAATCATAGAGACAATTTTCGATGCCCTCCGACTTCCACCATTCGATGGTGGTAGAGTGATTTTTGTACGCGATAAAATGGTAGAGACTTAAGCCAACAATCGAACAAACTACCATGATTTGGACGGTTTGTGAAAATCTATCTAAAAAATGCACCACTATATAAAAAACTAAAATTTGAACAATTAAAGTAAAGAAAAGTGCCGTTCGGCCAAAAACATAGGGGATATTCAGCAAGACGTGTAGTGCCTCTATCATAATAACAATGATTAAAAACAGCACGAAAATTTTACGGATCCCGATTGCTAAACCTATGTTATGATACCAGTAAAATAAAAAGATTGAAAAAATGATAATACCGGCTACTGTATACACAACGGCTGGTTGATGGAAACCCGGAAAACTCCTTTCGAGGAAAACACCTATCGAATCTTGCAACAAACCATTATTTTGCCCTTCCTCGAGGTCACCTTTGATTTTGACAAAGAAGATATTGGGAACAGCGATCAGACAGGTTAGCAAAAAAGGACTCGTTCGTGTATAAAACCGTTTTTCCCGTAGAAACGCAAATCGATGCTTACTAAATTGATCAATAAGATCATAGAGAAACACGGCAGCCAACACAAAAATGCTGGTATAATTACTCATTGTTGCACAAGCGAGACAAGCATACACCCGAAACGAAAATTTTTCATGCTGCTGACTATTCGCGATCATACTGAGGGCTATCATTTCAAATGCCAGACTCATTCCATAGCCTCTTGCCAATGAGAAAAAATCGATCAGATAAATATTCAGCCCCATCAACGCTAAGCCGATCAAATTTTGCCAATAGTTTTTACAAAATGAAGTTGTCAGGGTAAACAGCCCCCAACAAAATGCTGCAAATGAAATATAAGAATGCATGCGTAATTTCCATTCCTGATCGCCAAGTAAATGCGTTTCGATAAACAGACAAATCGAGTTGAACCAATGTGTATTTGCAGTACCCAACATCATGCGCAGGTTGTGAGTGACCACGTTGTGATAGCTGAACGCTTCGTCGTTGGTTATACTCAGGCAAACGCCCCGCCAAACGATATATACACCGAGTGTTACCCACACGATCAGGCTGAAAAAGTAGGCAAAATTTATTTTAAAAATTTTGGGTGTCACAACATTCATGGCTGTCTATTATACACGTTTGTGGTGCAGTTTGTTGTAATAAAGTCGATTAAAATATTGCTGCATATAGGCTTTCAATATCGGAAGGTGTTTTTGATTAACCAGGTTGAGGGTTGTTGCACTATTGTCTATCTGTAAAGCATCTCCCGGCATAATACGATAGACATCCAGCAAACGGGCATTTATGATGTCGTACTGTACCAAGTAAGTAGAATCGATCATCTGCACAATATTTTCTGCATATCGATTTACAGTGTAGCGATAGCCGGATGTATCAAAAAAAGAATGTCCAAAGCAAAGTACACTATCCTGTATTCCTGTTAAATCGGCAATCGTGGCGGGCAGATCGGTATGTTGTACAACATCTCGAATTTGTTGAAAGGTTGGATTTCTTGGATCGAATATAAACATTGGAATATGGAAATAGGAATTGAAATTAAAGTTTTGACGTTCGCGCTTATTTTCTTTGGAGACATGATCGCCGCAAAAAATAAAAATAGTATTCTCAAACCATGCTGTGTTTCTGACCACTGCAAAGAATTGACGGAACGCATCATCAACATAAGCCAGTGCTCTTTCATTGGCATAGCCTTTTTTGTTGGTGAATTTTAGTTCGAGGGAATCCGGAATTTTGAATGGGTAATGTGTTGAAATGGTAAAGAAGACACTGAAGAAGGGTTGCTTTTTATGGTTGCTCTGTTCAGCAAAATATTGCAAAAATGGCCCGTCATAAACGCCCCAGGTGCCATCCTGATCTGCTTTTGGAAACGATTCGCCATTGTGATAATGATCGATCCCCAATAGTCGTGTACCTTTTTTAAATCCGAAATGATCATCGTTAGCACCCAAAAAAAAGCTATTGGTATAACCGTGTTCCCTCATCGCGATGGCAATTGCATCAATGGGATGAGCAGCATAGGGGGAACTAAAAAAAGGTTGATTGGTTAGAGAAGGTAATCCCGATAAAATACTGCAGAGTCCATTAGCCGATGTTGTATTGTTAGCATAGGCTCGCAAGAATACCGTTGAATGTTGCATCAGAGAATCAAAAAAAGGTGTGGTGGGCTTTTCGGGGTTTGCCTGATCGAGATAGCTAAATGAAAAGCTCTCGAGAATAAATAAAACGACATTTCGCTCCTCTCCTTTATTATTTTGCGAACGATAAAACACCGGAACGATTTTGTCTGCTTGCTCATCGCTGTATACATGTAGCGGCTCGACATAAGTCCATCCTGAATGAAACGAATACATAAACGACTGAGGACTATTTGTATACAAGCCGGTATAGCCCGGAGCAACAAATAGCGAAGCCGACAAAGGTGAAAAATACTTTGCATAGCGGGTAAGCGAAATGCTGAATATCAACAAGAATACGCTGCAAAACACTAACACGACTCCTTTTTTTTCTATGCGCATGGCCGTAAACTTATGCCTGTCCGATTTTCGAAAAATCAAATAGTTTGCCAAGGCTACCGAAATCAAAATCAGCCAGACTTCCGGATGATGCCCCATAAAACGGACAACAGGCATCCAGGAGTCTTTAAGTAGTTGCAGGGCCTCAAGGTTGA
>CAZFKA010000031.1:17459-19921 GCA_964519155.1 uncultured Bifidobacterium sp.
ATCAAAATATTGATGAAAATACATCAAAAGGTTTTGAATTTGTAATAAAATATATCAGCAATACTCAATAGACCGATCGACCAAAACATGATCAGAAAGTATACATTTAGCATTTTCAATTGCCATTTTTTAATTTCGTTCATGCAAAGGATGCACAACATGAAAATGACATAGGGCGCAAAATAGAGTAAAGTGCTTAGGCCATCGAACAAGCATGATTTCAAAAAAGTTTCCGCCAGTGCGTATCCGTCATGTAAGAACATGTCACGGTTGACCCCATAAAATATAAACCGCATCAATTGCAGTAAACAAACGATGATCAAAAATCGTTCGAGTAGATATTTCTTTAGAAAACGATTCGCACTCATTTCTTGTGATCAGGAATATAATCCATCAAATATACAGCAACGTTATCATGCGACTGTAGGCTATTATATTGTTGCGGTGTGTAAATATGAAAGATAAATTTTGGTACAGGATCGAAGGTCGTAAAGAAGTCTTCGTCGGCCAAAGTAGCTGCAGTAGTACCTCCAACATATTTATAGCGGACAAACTTCCACTGAATAAACAATTTTTTGAATGCTTTTTTTATCCAATTCTCGCGGTTATATTGTATCCAGTAAATGGTATTGAAACCTGATTCAGCCAAATAGCCCAAAGCATCTGCTTCAGCCGATTCAATAAAAACCTTTTTCAGTACCTCCCCGGGCACGATTTCGAGCAACCCAAAATGGATTCGTTCCATATTCTCTTCCGTGAGATTTTTTAAATCGAACCAATAGGAAAAGCTTGTGTCGTATTTTTCTATAACCTCGCTGAGCAGTAGTGGCGGTAAGCCAAATCCATTCGGAAGATCGTGTGTCACATAGAAATTGTGCAGGGAATCTATATAAAAAAGATCGAGTTCAATGCCGGTAATATTCATTTTTCGTGCACTGTCAAAAGCAGCGATCGTATTTTCAAAAACCATTTTATTGTCATACAATCCCCGATGTATCCAATGTGCATGGGCAGGATGCCCGGCTTTTTGATAGGTTTTAGTCCTGAACGCATACTTGATCAGTATAACACACGCGGTTAAGATGAGCAAGAGGCAACAAATGACCTTGAACAGCCATCTTTTCATAATCGTAAATGTGCGGAAAAGTAAGCGATATTTTCAGAACCCCCGATTTTTTTAGGGTGAAATTATAAATCGTTTGCGCAAAATCAGGTCCAACGCACAATAAAATTCAATACCATCATAGCACCCGGGTGAAGGCTAGAAGCGCGTAAACGCTAATCCTTTCACAATTTTTGAATCTTTTCACACTTGTCACATAAATTACTATATTTGTAATCCTTATTATGTACGCGTTTCTGAATGGCAAGTTTATCGTGAAAAACCCTGCATATGTGTGGCTCGACGTGAACGGTATCGGGTTTGAGGTATTCATTAGTCTGCATACATTTTCACAACTACAAGATATGCAAGCCGGTCGTTTATTTACCTGGCTGCAGGTGAAAGAGGACGCTCATGCCTTATACGGATTCTTTGACGAAGAAGAACGTACCCTGTTCACTCACTTGATTTCCGTTAGCGGAGTGGGGGCTGCCACTGCCCGGATGATGCTCTCGAGTATGAAACCTGATGAGATCAGGCATGCGATTATTTCGGAGAATGAAATGGTATTGGGAAAAATAAAAGGCATAGGTCCGAAATCGGCCAAGCGTTTGATCCTTGAATTGAAGGACAAACTGATAAAAATGAAACCGGGCGAAAATATACCGATGAGTACAGACAATAAAGTGGAAAGCGATGCGTTAAATGCTTTGGTAAGTTTGGGCATTGCTCGAAATACCGCATTCAATGCCATTCAAAAAGTACTAAAAACAGAAAACAACATTGCATTGGAACCCTTGATCAAACTTTCACTGAAAAATATTTAGCCCCACCTGTTGAAGCAAATTCTTAAATATCTTTTTCAATTTATTGTCATTTGCGGTATGACGATCTTTACACTGGTATTCAGTACGGCCAGCCCCTTTACTTATCTGCCGTTTGAAATACCTGCCGAGGATACCACACAGAAAAAAAATGATTCACTGAAATATCCGATCGAAGACCGGCAAGCGGATAAGTTCAACGAAGATCCTCCGGCCCAGTTTGACTTGAAGGACCCGAAGAATATCAATACCGATGTAGAGTATGATCCTTCGCTGAAGGAATATTCCATTACGGAAAAAGTGGGGAAGGAGTATTATCGTGCGCCCTCCTACATGACTTATGAAGAATTTTTGAAATATCAGGCGGGCAAAGATGAAGAGGCCTATTTCAAAAAGCGTCAGAATACCATGATGCAAATATCGAAGAAGGGTGGTGTTGTGCCGAAGGTAAATTTAGGTAATGCCATTTTCGACCGCATTTTTGGAGGCAATACTATTGAGGTAAAACCCCAGGGGAATGTCGATCTGTTTTTTGG
>CAZFKA010000032.1:0-6166 GCA_964519155.1 uncultured Bifidobacterium sp.
TATACTGCTCCCTATACTTTTACAGAACCTTTGGGATCGGCAATTGGTAACTTCATCTTCAGTAATGCCACCGGACAGCTTTCTTTTCTGCCCAATGTCGTTCAAAATGCACTCGTTGTATCAAAAGTAACAGAAACCCGCGGAGGGGTAGTGGTCGGTACGAGTATGCGCGAAATGGTTTTTGTGGTGTTGAATAATTGCAATAACCAATCGCCGGGTGGTGCGATATCAGGCAACAATACTGGTACGGTTGCCAATGGAAACGAAATCTACATTTGCAATGCCGACCAACAACTTTCGTTCAGTATTCATGCGATTGACCCTGACAATGGGAAAATTCTCGTCAATTATTCAGGTTTGCCCGCGGGAGCGACCATGACCGTCACCAATAATAATACTGCCAATCCCATGATGGCTTTCGATTGGACTATTCCGGCAGGATTACCGGAAGGTGATTATATTTTTTATGTGACATTTCAAGATGACGGCTGCCCTTTATCAAGTAAGCAAACCATTGCCTATACCATTCATTATGTTCAACCAATAGGTGCAAATTTAAATACGACACCTGAGTCTTGCCTTCCCGGCACTGACGGATCGCTCAGCGTGGTCGCGAGCAGCGCAAACGGTGGATTTACCTATGCGTTAAATGGGGCTTCGTTTCAGAATAGTGCGGTTTTCGGCGCCCTTTCGGCGGGTACTTACACCGTTACCGTCAAAGACAATAAAAATTGTACCCACGCTTTTACTGCCCTGGTTGCATCACCGGCTTTTCCGGTCATTGACAGCATTATCGCAAAAGATATCCGCTGTAACGGGGGGACAGATGGCAGTTTGGAAGTTGTCGTTAGTCCAACCAAAACCAACTATACCTATGAATTATTGCCTAATAATATCATCGGTACCCAAAACATTTTTCAAAATCTATTGGAAAATCAATACACTGTCATTGTCACGGATACCAATGGCTGTCGAGATACTGCGCAGGCAGCCATCGCCGAACCAGATAAACTTTCGTTTGCCGGTATCAACATCTCCCCGTTGACTTGCAATAAGGTTAATGGCAAAATTATTGTCAAAACAAATTTTGGCGATCATATTCGTTACAAGCTCATACCCACCAGCATTCCGATTGACACCTTTGGTGTTTTTACTGATCTTACCGCAGGCACCTATACAATTGAAGCGCGTAATGCAAATGATTGTGTGATTGATACCGTAGTGACCGTTGGGCAAATACCCAAAGATTTTTTTATCAGCACCCAATCTAAAGATCTGCCGTGCTGGGGCAAAGGAGATGAAGGGGAGGCCGAAGCGATTCTTACCGGAGGCGTAAATCCGATCAGTATTTTATGGAGTTCTGAACCACCACAAACGACAGCATTAGCTACACAGTTACCCTACGGTTATTATTTTGTGCAGGCTATTGATGCAACTGGCTGTGAGGTAAAAGATACTGTTTACATTGCGCCGGGCAATTGTTGCGAAAACGTCTTTTTACCTTCGGCATTTTCACCGAACGGAGATGGCAATAATGATGAATGGCATATGGTCACCAGCACCGGAATGGAAATAGAACAATTTGCGGTTTTTGATCGATGGGGACAAAAAGTATGGTATTCGCGTGATCCACGTGGCCGTTGGGATGGTCGCATCAATAAAGGTATGGCTGACCTCGGTACCTATTATTATATTTTGCGGTACAAGTGTCTTAGCGATCAGAAACATTACAGCAAGATCGGTGATATCATGCTGGTGCGTTAATCTTCTGGCTATCCTTCAATATGAAATGAAATAATGATCTGACGGGTGGTGATTTTATCGATCGCCTTATTAGTGGGTTCGCCGACATTACGCAGCAAACTGTTTCCTAGACCATTACTGATTTTGATCTCAGGCGCAAAAATGAAATTCGGATAATAAAATTCAAAACCCAAACCTATATTATATCCATAGTCGAAAGGTTTGATCCTGATCACTTCATTGGCTCTTTTTGAACGGGCATTAGCATTAAAATCAAAATCGATCTTTCCGCCTCCACACACAAAAAAGCGAAAATTTTGCTGACGATCCGACTTAAATTTAAATTCGATCGGCAGGGTGAACAAAATGGATTCAAAAGATGTTGTCATTACCGTGTCGCGGTTATCAGTGAACCGCAGGGCTTGCTCACGCAACATGAAAGTAGGAATGGCCCGTATATCTACAAAACTGCTGAGGCGAGCATTCCCCATAATACCCAACTGAAACCCCGGACGCCAGAGAGGCGTGATATTCTTTATGGTGTCGTAGGTAATAAAATAATCGGACTGCGATATTTTGTACTGTGAAGAATTGAAACCAAGAGTGATCCCAAAATAGTAAGGCTTTTCGTCATGTTCAGCATTATACATTCGTTCTTCCTGTGCAAATGAAACGAAACGGGCAAATAAACAAACCGTAAGCAGAACTATTTTTGACAATGGTATATGGATGCGATTCCGAAGCTCAGTGAGGTACATACTACTTTTTTAAATCCTACTTTCTGCAATATTACACACATTTCTTCACCTTCGGGAAAAACCTGTACAGAATTTGGCAGGTAGGAATATGCGGTTGCATTTCGGCTAAACAACTTTCCGACTGCAGGCGTGATATAACGAAAATAGAAATGATATAATTGCTTTAATGGGAATTTTTTAACTTTTGAAAATTCCAAAACGATCAATTGCCCCTCCGGTTCCAACACCCGGAAAATTTCCTGCAGCCCACGATTAAGATTTTCAAAATTACGAACCCCAAATGCTACTGTTACGGCGTCAAAGGAATGATTGTCGAACGGTAGATTTTCGCAATCCGCTTTTAAAAGCTTAATATCCTTCGTAGCAGGATGAGCAGCAATTTTTTGGCGTCCAATGTCGAGCATACCGGCTGACAGATCGATACCGGTCAAAGAGTCCGGACGCAATACACTGAGTGCGATTGCCAGATCTGCAGTGCCAGTAGCCACGTCGAGGATGCGTTTGGGGGCAAAGGGTTTCAGTAATTGGATCACTTTTTTGCGCCAAAGCGTATCGATACGGAACGAAAGAAGCCGATTCAGAAAATCATATTTATGGGCAATGCCATCAAACATATTTTCAACTTGCTGCTTTTTACTGAGACCCGAACGAGAATCCGGTACGATAGTAGTTCCCACCGCACAAATATAAGCGGAAATTAGGTGCAAAAGCGATTTGACCTACACGTTGAAAATAGCTTGGTTCCATTTTTAAATAATTTAACAAGAATCTCGTGCGAGCAAGACGCCCAATGTCAATAACTTAGCCCATTTGCCAAAGTATCGATTCACAAACGGTGTATAAAAAAAATTTATTTTCCGATAAATAAAGTTGATTTTTGTAGGCAATGGGAAAAATTATTTCAATTGCAAACCAAAAGGGCGGTGTGGGCAAAACAACCACAGCAATCAACCTCGCTTGCAGCCTTGCAGTACTTGATTATAAAACCTTGCTGATCGATTGTGATCCACAAGCCAATGCAACCACCGGCAATGGTTTTGATCTCCGCAAGATACAATTCAGTGTGTACGATTGTTTGGTAAATGATACCAATGTCAGACAAGTGATTCTTGAAACCGAAACACCCAATCTGCATTTGCTACCCTCTGATCTTGATTTGGTTGGTGCTGAAATTGAACTGATCAATCATCCGAATCGAGAGCGCAAACTGGCACAGGTACTCGAAGACGTGAAAGATGAATATCAATTCATCGTCATCGACTGTTCACCTTCTTTAGGGCTTATTACGGTTAATGCATTAACTGCAAGTGATAGTGTGATCATACCCGTTCAATGCGAATACTTCGCCTTGGAAGGCCTTGGCAAACTGCTCAACACAATCAAGATCGTTCAAAACAAGCTCAATAACCATTTGGCGATTGAAGGAATTCTGATGACGATGTATGATGGCCGATTGCGTTTATCGAATCAGGTAGTGGAAGAAGTTAAAAATCATTTTGAAAACAGCTTATTTAATACGATCATTCACCGCAATACCCGATTGGGAGAGGCTCCCAGTTTGGGGAAACCTGTTTTGTTATATGATGCAGAATCAACAGGAGCAATGAATTATCTTAACCTTGCGAAAGAAGTTTTGCAACGAAATGATCTGACCAAAATAAAAAACATTGATAAAATCATTGAAATAGAAGAGAATGAGTAGCAAACCAAATACGAAAGCCCAGATTGGGAAAGGGATAGGCGCTTTGTTGGGTAATATTAAAGATGAGGTGAATACGTTCAGCAAAGCCGGTACGTCCGACGAAGTGTTGGTGGGCAGTATCACCCGAATACCGCTTAATGCGATTGAAGTTAATCCGCATCAGCCACGCCGAACCTTCGAAGAAGGTCCCCTGCAGGAATTAGCGGATTCAATCAGATTGCATGATATCATTCAGCCGATAACTGTAGTGAAGATTGCCGGTAAAAAATACCAAATCGTGTCTGGCGAACGCCGCTTTAAAGCATCAAAAATTGCAGGCCTTACAGATATTCCGGCCTATGTACGCGTAGCAAACGATCAGGAAATACTGGAGATGGGGCTGATCGAAAACCTGCAACGTGAAGACCTGAATGCAATTGAGATCGGACTGGCCTACAAACGCCTGATGAGTGAATGTAATCTCACGCAAGAGCAGGTCGCTGACCGGATGAAAAAAGAACGAAGTACGGTAACCAATTATATACGTTTGCTTAAGTTGCCACCATCGATTCAGGTTTCGGTACGAAACAAACAATTGAGTATGGGGCATGCCCGTGCCATACTCGGCCTCGAACATATCGAGCAACAATTGTTTGTCGCGAAAGAGATCATTGAAAAGGGGTTGTCGGTGCGTAATACCGAACAGCTTATCAAATCGATACTGGAAAATAAAAATAAGAGCACTGCAACCGGCAAAACGGCTTCAGCATTGCCCCCGGCCTACAAAAAAATTGAAGACCAAATCGCCTCCCATTTGTCGACGAAGGTAAGTTTGCAACGCAAAAAAAATGGGAAAGGAAGCATCATCCTTGAATTTTATAACGACAGTGATTTGGAACGAATTCTGGATAAAATGAGTCTTTAGTTATTTTCGTTTATCATGGAAAGCCGTATGCCACTTCAACAAAAATTCAAAAGTATAATGCTGTTTTTGGGCTTGCTGGCCATTTCGACCTATGGTTTCGCACAGGAAGCGACTCAAACAGAAGAGGCACCGGGAACCCAAAAAGGAAATTTAAAACCCTACCACGATTCAATCTATCGTTTCAAAACCAAAATACCTGTGCCCAAAAGAGCCGGTCTTTATTCGGCCCTCCTCCCCGGACTCGGACAAATTTATAATAAACAATATTGGAAAGTGGGTGTCGTATTAGGGGCAGCCGGCGCAGTTACCGGCTTTATGATCTTCAATTCCGGGAAATACAATACCTACGAAGAAGCTTACCTCGGGCGGATAGACAATGACCCGACTACTACAGACACATTTTCAAATTATCAGACATCGGACCTTGACCTGCTGCGAAAGACCTATCGAAAATATACAGAGTATACCGTGATCGCCGGCACACTTTGCTATTTGCTGAATGTGTTGGATGCCTTTACTTCGGCTCATCTCAGAACTTTTGATATGAATAAAAACATCAGCTTTAAGGCCATGCCCTATTATGATGGCAGAAGACAAGTCGGTATTAAGATCGCTCTCGCTTTAAAATAGATATTATGAAAATAGCCCTTATCGGATACGGAAAAATGGGAAAGACCATTGAAGAAATCGCGATACAACGCGGTCATGAGATTGTACTCAAAATCGGGTCGCAAAATAGAGAGGAGATGACCGATGAGCATATTCGCCGGGCTGAGGTCTGTATCGAATTTTCGACACCGGAATCCGCTTTCGACAATATTGCCCGATGTTTACAGGCAGGTGTTCCGACGATAAGTGGCAGTACAGCCTGGCTGAGCCAACTCGCAGAAGCCCAGGCGCTTTGCCTCGAACAAGGCACTGCATTTCTGTATGCGAGCAATTTCAGTTTGGGTGTAAATTTATTTTTTGCCATCAACGATTATGTGGCTTCTCTGATGCATCAATATCCGCTTTATACCGTGCGCATGGAAGAAATACATCATACTGCAAAAAAAGACG
>CAZFKA010000032.1:6176-19757 GCA_964519155.1 uncultured Bifidobacterium sp.
CAGCGGAACTGCCGTAACGCTTGCCGAAAAAATACTACAACATTATACCGAGAAGGAAAAATGGGTCAATCATGACAGCGCTGCTGCAAATGAGTTGAGCATCCTGTCGAAAAGAATCGATCCGGCCCCCGGCACCCACAGTATATTGTACGAATCAGCCGTGGACACCATTGAAATTAAACACACTGCACACAGTCGGCAGGGCTTTGCTTTGGGTGCTGTAATAGCCGCTGAATTTATCGCCGATCGAAAAGGGATCTTTACCATGAGCGACGTTTTGCGTTGAATTTATTTTGTATCTTCCCTTTTTTAAAAAAAGTAGTATATGAGTCAGGAAGTCAGTATCAATATCAAACTTTGTAACAGGAATTACAAGCTGAAAGTAGCTGCTGAAAACGAACAGATCGTAAGAGAGTCTGTTAAAAAAATCAGCGAGAATATCGAAAAATTTCATCAGCATTTTCCCGGACGAGACGATCAGGATTATATGGCGATGACCTTGATCGATTTTATTACTTCCCAACAAAATTTGCAGGTAGACTATACCGGGCAAAATGAAATTAATCAAAAACTTGAACAAATTAATTTGCTGCTTGACTCATGACGAATGCTGAAATCTCGGATTTGTTTGCATTGCTCGCGAAACTGATGGACATACACAATGAAAACAGTTTTAAAGCAAAATCGTATGCCAATGCGGCTTTTACCATCGACAAATTGCCGGAGCAATTGAAAGATACAGATCGAAATGAAATCCAATATTTACGCGGCATTGGCGATAGTACAGCAAAAAAAATTATTGAAATTCTTGACCATGGCCAACTCGGTATGTTGAATGA
Source organism: uncultured Bifidobacterium sp. (assembly GCA_964519155.1). Lineage (GTDB taxonomy): Bacteria > Bacteroidota > Bacteroidia > Chitinophagales > Chitinophagaceae > OLB11. The sequence continues at coordinate 7,016 of CAZFKA010000032.1, forward strand.
TCTGATAGCAAAAACTCCACCGGGCATATTGGAATTACTCAAAATAAAGGGAATCGGCCCGAAAAAAATTTCCCAGATCTGGAAGGAACTGGGTATAGAATCACCGGGCGAATTGTTGTATGCCTGCAACGAAAACCGTTTGCTTGGTTACAAAGGATTTGGCGAGAAATCGCAAAATAGTATTCGTGAATCACTTGAGTTTTTTTTCAGCAATCAACAACGCTGGCTGTATGCACAACTTGAGCCAATCGCCCGCGCGCTTGATTTTATTTTGGGAAACTTGTTTGGTGAGGAATGGGTGCGACTCGTCGGTGATTTTGCCCGGCAGGAGGACGTAGTCGATCACCTTGTATTTGTAATTGCTGCTGACAGCGACCTGATCAAAAAAGAACTTTCCCAACTTCAAGGGTTTACGTTTCAGCAGGAAGAGTATGGAAAATTGATTTTTCTTTACCAGACTACTTTGCCCCTACACCTGTTTATGGCAGATGAAGAAAGCTTCGCCACCCTGGTGTTTACCCAATCGGGAACCGCTGAATTTGTTGATGCTTTTCAAGAAGCATATGCAATAGATTTTACACGGGAAATATTTGCCGATGAAGAAGAAATATTTGCAGCAGCAGAAAGAGACTTTATACCGGTTTTTGCCCGACGCGGAAAGTCGTTCCCGGAAGTGGATATAAAGACAATAATCAGTGAGAGCGATATTCGGGGAGTGATACATTGCCACAGTACCTGGAGTGACGGAAAAAACACCATAGCTGAAATGGCTAATGCCTGTATCGAAAAAGGCTATGAATACCTGGTCATGAGCGATCATTCTGTAACATCGTTTTATGCCAATGGTTTAAGTACAGAAAGAATTGTAATGCAACATCAGGAAATTGATGAACTGAATAAAAAAATCGCCCCTTTCAAAATATTCAAAAGTATCGAATGCGATATTCTTCAGGATGGCCGACTCGACTATGACGACGCGGTGCTGGCATCATTTGATCTCGTAATTGCATCCATACATCAAAACCTGAAAATGAGCGAAGAGAAAGCAATGGAACGTTTGTTGGCCGCGGTTGCAAATCCTTATACGCAAATCCTTTGTCATCCCAGCGGTCGCTTGTTGCTGAGTCGTAAAGAATATCCGGTCAATTATGAACAACTGATTGCCCATTGCAAAAAACATGATGTGGCTATTGAGATCAATGCAAATCCCAGACGTTTAGATATCGACTGGCAATGGATCTCACACGCGATCAATGCGGGGGTTAAGCTGAGTATCAATCCTGATGCACACAGTATAAAAGGAATTGATGATATTCATTTTGGCGTGATCAGCGCTCAGAAAGGGTTACTGACGGCCGGGCACAATGTAAGTTCGCTGACGTTGACAGCGTTTGAGGAGTTTATTAAAAGGAAAAATTAGCTATTTTTTTTGGACAAAAAATAAGATTTTCGATTAAGTCCTGCATTACGTTTCGAAGAAATTATTTACACAAATCTCCCGCCACTCGCCCACCGCCGTCTAAAGGCATACCACCAATGGCGCGATTGCGTAAGCCGGCATTACAAATGCTGATTCTGCGATTGGCTGCTTTGCCTTCAGGTGTGGCATTATCGGCAATTGGTTTACTGCTGCCAAACCCTGTACAGATCAATCGTTTACAATTGATTCCTTCGTTCACCAGCCATCGCCCCACGGCCAGCGCACGTTTCTCACTTAGTTTCTGCTGCTCAGCTTCATTTCCACCCGCATCGGTATGTCCTTCTATCCGACACTCTGTAATATAAGTCTTTTCTTGCAAATACGATTTGATATATTGCAAGGTTGCTTCACTTTCAGGTTTTATTTTATCCGACCCCGTTTCAAATACGATTTGCGCGGGCAAGATCAACTGATTGTTTTCAATCACAAAATTTTTCTGGGCAAGAGCTGCATAAGCAGCCACAAACAGCGATAGAGATAAGAACAATTTTTTCATACCTCAAATATAATAAACGCAAATCCATTTTGGTTGCAATTTTCTCGTGATTTTTTAGGTCTAAAAATAAATCGCAGGGATCGCTGCTCTATTTAAATGCTGCGTAAATCATATAGGATTTGTTCGGTACACTATGGCATTTCCATCCGTTGACTCCAGACACGTGCAGGGTCTTTGCCCGATTTGTACCCGAACTTACCTTATTTTTTGTTACCTGTAAATACGTTGCATTGAGCAATTTGCCATTGCTCTTCACATCAATGATGTGTTGTTTAGAATCCAGCATGGTAAACAACAGCAAAGAAGTATCCTCTGGCTCCCCGGCTAAAACATTTATTTTACCCTGGTATTGATCATCAATATACAAGTCGTAGGAGAGATCTGAAGCGGTTTGCTTTGCTTCAAAATAAAATCCAACACGCGTATAGGTGTTTTCGATCTTATTACACGAAAGACATACCGTCAGCAGTAGCATGCCTATCCAAAACAGTTTATTCATTTTGCGTTTTTTTTTTACACAAACGAGAAATAAAATAAAAAATTGTACCGTTTGCATGATTAGTTCAGTAAATCCACTCAAATATGGTGTGCTACTGTCAATCGGCTGCAAAATCCATCTTAACCGTGATGGTAGCGGTCTTGTTGATATTTTTTGTATTGAACGCACCTCCAAAAGAATAATCTTCATTCTCATTTTGTCCCGTAATCTGAAACACGCCCATCGTCGCTTTCCGCAAGTCACCTATCTTCGATTTGGCATTTTTAGCAATGGTCTCTGCACGTCTTGTTCCATCTTCTGAAGCTTTGGCCAACAGACCAATCTTCAAGTCTCCGAGCTTGGTATAATAATAATCGGGCGACGAGGAGGTTAACTCAACTCCTTGCTGAATAAGTTCAGTGATCTCACGACTGATTTTGTCTATTTTCACCAAATCACGCGATTCAATCGATACAGATTCGGACAATTTATAGCCTTTAAAAACACTGCCGGTTTGCTTGCCACTTTCATCGTAGGTATAATCAAATAGTTTCTCGGTACTGATCGATGAAGTCGACATTTCGGATTTCGACAATCCTTTTCCCTGTAAGTAATTCATGACGACTGTTTCATCTGCTTTTAACTGGGCGTAGGCCTCTTGCAAATTAAACGATGCACGGGTAAAAGATCCTGACCATACGCTCAAATCGGATATAAAATTAGTATCGGCCGCACCGGTCACACTTATGATCTCGGCTTGTTTGTGTTTATAGTTGTATGAACGGCCTAACACAAATACACAGATGATTGCCGATACGCAAGCAAGGGCCAATGCTGAAAATTTATTCATAGTCAGATATTTTAGTTTTTAGAATATTGGTCTAGCATCCCGGAAGGATATGTTGAAGAAATTTAATGCTTGAGTAGTCGCTTGGTAGCAAAACCGTCTGGGGTAACCACTTTAACAAGATAAATCCCCGGAACGAGTCCTGCTGTGCTCAGTGTAGTTGTTTGCTCACGGACATTGTTGAGTGTTCGGGTAGAAATCGTTTTCCCGGTAAAGTCGATCAGTTGAATGTCAACAGTTTCGATATTCTTTAAAAACCGCATACTGATATTTACAGCATCCTGCGCCGGATTTGGATACAGACCGATCAAACCGATCTCGTTATTTACAATGTCTTTTGTACCCAGCGGAACCTCTACCTGTCCGCATGGTGCCGTGCTATCAAGACTCATGGTCATTAACTGGGCTACCGGCACTTTTTGAACGATAATCATGTTACGGAAATTATCATCATACACATCGTCGTTATTCATAATAGTTCCGGGTTCGATGTCACCTTGATAAACCATGTTCAGATCGGCACCACTTACTATTTCAGGAGTCGACACATAGGCTTCTTCAAAATGGGCGGTTCGCGAAACATTCACTGGATACGGGTTCCAACTTGCCCCATTATCGGGAGATACCGCAACGAAAACATCCCGGTAGTTTTGGCCTTCATAAGCGGAAGATCCAAGATAAAACTGGTGCACCCCATCATCTACGGTGGTATCATTATCCATAATGGCTGTGTAGGTAATGAGTATTTTTTGCGGCGTACCGCTTACCACACTGATACTCGGCATTGAAAGGGTGCCGATAGAATTATAAACAGCACCGGGCGTGGTGATATCGCTTCCTCCGTAATGATCGCCAATACCAAATATGTTATCTCCGTCACAGTCGTGTACTATACTAAAAATATTATCGACCACGCTGATACTGTCTGCAATACTATTATAATAGGCAAACGCTGTTGCATAAAAATAATTGTACCCTGTATTGGCCCCTGTTTTGTAAACACGAACAACAGGAAAAGCGATATGGATATCGCCATTAGTGTCCATTACCATTGACTCAGAGCCGTCGCTGCATTCAAGCGTGTCAGGGATATTGTCGGCGTTGATATCGGTCATTGTGGCAGCGGCAAAATCGAAATGATCGAGCGGCCAATCCCAAATCACTTTCTTTGTCCAGGTCGCTCCATTGTCGGTTGATGTCAAAAGTGTGAGATCGGTACCCACATCACCCAACAGCACAGCAACCTTATTCCCTTGGGCGGAGATGGCATAACTATTACCGCCACCGCGATAATGCCCTACACTGTCAACCAAAGGCATAGGTATCATATTGTCTATCCAGGTTGCTCCATTATCATTTGACCGCGAAAAGAAATATCCATTTCGAATACCATTGCTGTGAATATTGGAATCAAGAGGTGAGGCAACTACATAGAGCCAGTTACCGACCGCTGCGGTATGCGGCCAGATGGCCTGGTTGTTGGCATTGGTGGTCATGGTTGTGGTGGTCCACACGCCACCTGAATTTTTATTCATTTGCAGAGCATTATTCGCGTCATGACAAATAGCGATCTCGTTCCCACTTCCGTCCACTGTTAAGCTGCTGAATCCGGTACGGAGAGGTTCAATACGGTTTGCCGGAGGTGCAGACCAAGTGGTTCCGATGAAGTGGGCATATCCCGTACCACGGTCAGCATAGGGTGAATTTGCATCGGGACTGGCCTGATTGGAAAAGGTCCAGGTCACGCTAACTTGATTTCCGCTAGTGAGTATCCTGCGTTGCATCGAACCATTACTTTGCAAATCATACATGGTAAAACCACAATTTTCTTTAGTGCCGACAGTTGCGGGAAATGCCTCCGTTATTTTACGGTATTTCTTACCGGTTTTGGTTACGGTTTGCAGATGACCACCATCGATAATTTGTTTAGGGTCAGCATAAGAACCTGAAACGCGGATTGTTAAATTTTGCTGCGCGAAAATGTTGCTTACCAGCAGAAAAGTACACAAAAATGTTAATAATTTTTTCATGTAGTATATTTTTAGGTTCAAACAAAAATAGTTTTTTTTTTATAAATTTAGTTTTACTTTTGAACAAAATAAACAAAAACATATTTAAAATGAAAAAAACTACATTTTCGTTATTATCTTTATTTCTGCTGTTGGCGGGGATAAGTAATTTGGTGAATGCGCAGTCTCGACGTTCGAGCTTCAGAGTAGATGCCCCATTGGCCATTCAGGGATATAAAATTACTTCCGAAATTGACAAGACCGGTGCTACACCTTGGGGTGCGGCTATCGACAGCAAATGGGAAAATTACCCTGTAGCATACGATCAAAATAATCCTGACGGTTGCAGCCCATTCGCTGCCGGATATTTCACCGGAAAATTTGCTTTAATTTATCGCGGTACATGTGAATTTGGTGCGAAAGCACTCGCTGCTCAAAATGCTGGTGCTTCCGGTGTGATCATTGTAAATAATTTACTCGGTGTTGCCGGTATGGGTGCTGGCGCAAACGGGGCTTCAGTTACTATTCCTGTGGTAATGGTTACTACCGATGATGGTAACGCTATGCGTACCCAGTTGCTGAACAATGTTCCCGTAACCGTTTCACTGACGGGTTGGAGATATGACTCTATTGCAAACCCTATCGATATCGGCATGATGAACGATGGTCCATTGCATCCTTGGGGCAAAGCGATCCCGGTTGATCAGTTGAGTTCACAGGTGAACAACGATGATTCTTTCTTTGTATATGCCGGTGCCCGTTTCTATAATTTCAGCTCTGTTGATTTCGATACCATCAACCTGCAAGGCCGTTTGTATGAAAATCCTAACCTTGTAGGCGGTACGTTCTCACCGCTGGATTCTAACTTTATTACTTATTATTTCAATACACCCATCACCACGCTTGATTCATTGTTGTTCCTGAAGTTAGACACCATCAATGCTTTACCAGCCGGGTTCAATTTAAATGATTTGCCAAAAGGTACATACCGAATGGAAAACACCATTTTGCCTATTCCATTTAATGAAGTAGGGCTTGCACAGCTCAATAACCAATGGACATACGATTTTGCCGTAACCGATTCAATTTACGCAAAAGCAAATTATGATTTCAGCAAAAATTCACCTGCGTGCAACTACTATATTAATGTAAATGCGGCAAACACCTACAAATGGGGACCGGTATTATACATGCGTAATGGAAATTATCGTGCTGTAAAAGCACAGGCTGTCGTGATGAGAGATGTGATCGACGATTCTTTGTTTACTGGTCAGGAAGTATATATTATGCTGCAAAAATGGGATGATGCCAACGGTGACGGTGACGGAGCCTTGGACATTGCTGAATTAGAAGATGTTGCCGATGGTACGTATGCTTTAACCGCGAATGATATCGTTCCGATTGCCGGATTGCCCATTACAGTTACCTTGAATAATCTTGTTTCTCCAGGTTCTCCTATCTTATTGCAGGCCGGCGCTAAGTACTGGCTGACACTTCAATTGGTAGGCGGTACCGGAAAATTTGCAACCGGTGTTGATTATTACAGCGACTATACCGCAAATATTGTTGGCAACTTAGGTCAAGGTAATCCATTATACGATATCACCAATAATCAGGTGTATGGCGGTGGTTTCTCTAATGGCGGCTCACCTTCACTGGCTTTATTTATGTCAAGCGAACCTGAAGGACTGAACGATATCGCTCAATTGGATGGTCAAGCTAAAGTATATCCTAATCCGGTTACTAATCAGGTGAATGTTGAACTGAGCCTGAACAAACTAGCGACGAAAGTATCTTATGAAGTAATTGACATCACCGGCAAAACAATTGCAAGCAGTTCAAAAGCCAACGTAAAATCAGATGTATTTACTTATAATACCAGCAAACTTCCTAACGGAACCTATTTTGTAAATATCATTACAGAATCAGGAAAATCTCAAGTGAAATTTGTTGTAGCAAAATAATCGTTCAAAAAAACGTGCAAAAAGAGGCTGTTTTCAGCCTCTTTTTTTATTTTATAAATTGCGAGGTTCATGTACATTTGCATCTATGTCGTGCGCAGGAAATACTATTGAATCAGAAAAACCCCGAATTAAAAAACCGGATTGGCTTCGTGTGAAATTGCCGATTGGTGAAAATTACCGGCATGTAAGAAGTCTGGTCAATGAGCATAAACTGCACACGATTTGCGAAAGCGGCAATTGTCCGAATATGGGAGAATGCTGGGGCGCCGGAACGGCTACCTTTATGATACTGGGTAATACCTGTACGCGATCCTGCGGATTTTGCGCTGTTGCTACCGGTCGCCCTGACCCGGTAGATTGGGACGAACCCCAACGAGTTGCCGAGGCGATTTATCTGATGAAAGTTAAACATGCTGTATTGACCAGTGTTGACCGGGATGAACTAAAAGATGGAGGCTCTATTATCTGGCAAAATACCATTCGGGCAGTGAAAGCACTCAACCCCGAAACAACACTCGAAACATTGATTCCGGATTTCAAGGGTGATACCGAAAACATTCAGCGAATTATCGATGCGGCTCCCGAAGTGGTATCGCATAACATCGAAACTACTGAACGCCTTACCCGTCGCGTACGCATACAAGCTAAATATCACCGCAGCATGGAAGTGATCAGAACCTTAAAAAAAGGGGGGATGCGTACCAAAAGTGGCATTATGCTGGGCTTAGGCGAACAGAAGGAGGAAGTGATTCAAACGCTGCAGGACCTGTACGACAACGGATGTGATGTCGTTACGATCGGTCAGTATCTGCAACCAACCGCCAATCATTTGGCTGTTGATCGATTTGTGCATCCTGACGAGTTTGCCGAGTTTGCTGAGATTGGTTACGCTATTGGACTTGATCATGTAGAAAGCGGACCTTTGGTTCGTTCGTCTTACCATTCAGAAAAGCATCTTTTTTCAGGACGGGCAAAATAATTCCGTGTATTTCGCCAAATTATTTTTTCATCCCTGACGACAACAAACACATGAAGAAATTTTGCGTATATCGTCGTATTTTTGCTTGACAAAAAAACCATAAACTATGTTATCAAAATCAATGCTCGAGTCACTCAACGATCAGGTGAAACTGGAGGCTGCATCTTCACAAGCTTATCTCGCCATGGCCAGTTGGTGTGAAATACAACCCGGATACGACGGTATTGCCGAGTACTTTTACCAGCAAAGTGAAGAAGAACGAGTGCATATGCTCAAACTGATGCGCTTTATTAATGAACGTGGCGGATTTGCGCTTGTACCGGCACTCGAACAACCGATTGTCACACACAAAGGATTGAAAAGTATGTTTGAAGAATTTTTGAAACACGAGGTTGCCGTGAGCAATAGTATCAACGAACTTGTTGATCTGGCACTGAAAGAAAAAGATTATGCCACCCATAATTTTTTACAATGGTATGTCAGTGAGCAAATAGAAGAAGAAAAAAATAGAAAAAATATCAATGATAAACTTGAAATGATAGGAGAAGATAAAAGCGGATTGTATTTGTTTGACCGTGATATTCTGAATACACGAAAAACAAATGGCAAATAATAACCGGAATTTACTATCTGCCGGCGGCTTTTAAACATTTCGCCCAACTGTAAAAACGACCGGATAGAAATTTCACTTACGATATCTTTCCGGTCGCTTTTTTATGCTTGCTACAAATAGGTTTCCATAAAAAAAAGCACCCCCGATAGGTGATGCCTTTAAAGGAATAATTTTACGATCGATCTATCGTCTGCCTCTTTTCTTAATTACTTTTCGCTTTTTAACTGCCGGCTTCTTAAATGGTTTTGGTTCCACATAGGTACCGGTTGTCATGAGACTCATGATTTTTTGCTGAACCTGCGCTGTAAAAGGATTACCGGCATAGTCAAACTGAGTGAGTTTGGTCAATCCTCCAATTTCCACAGGTACATCGGTCAATTGATTATTCATCAGGTTCAAGGTTTGTAAGCCCTTCATCATGCCGATCTCAGCAGGAAGTTCCTCCATTTTATTATTGCTGAGATCCAGTACTTCGAGGTTGTTCAGTGATGCCAGTACGATAGGAAATCCCACAAAATTATTGTTCGCTGCCATCAAAACACGCAGATTCTTCAAATTGGCGAATGAGGCAGGCAAATCGTAAATTTTGTTGCCCGGGTTAGAACTTTCACCCAGAATCAGCACTTCAAGATTAGTCAGATTGCCAATTTCGGAAGGAAGGAAGTGAATATTGTTATTTGACAGATTAAGGGCACGCAGATTCTTCAACGTTCTAACTTCAGCCGGTACAAAATTCAGGTTACAGCCACTCAGGTCGAGATGTGTCAGATTTTTGATTTGGCGAACCAATTGCATCATTACTTTCGGATCCTTCACCTGATTGCCACTGAAATGAAATTTGTTTAAAGCCAGCAAACTGTTGATCTCCTGTGGTAGAAAATTGATCGGGTTGCCCGTGATATCGATCTCCTCAAGGTTACGGCAATTTGAAATCGCCTGTGGTAAAGTATTCAGATGATTATTACGTAAAATAAGCTTACGCAATTTTTTCATCTCTCCGATGGTATTGGGCAGTGTTGACAAATTATTGTTTGAAAGATCCAGCACCTCCAGTTCACCCAACAAATAAATATCAACAGGTATGGTACTGATATTGGTATTTTGCAGACTTAATTCCTTGAGGTTAGGGTATCTGAAAATTTCTTTTGGAAAATAATTGAATGGTTGACTGGTAATATTTAATTTAAAAACACAATTGTTATCGTAAGCTGCAGAAGGGAGTTTTTCAAAAACTTTATCAGGATCACAGGGATCGGCCAAAGGATAGTATTGCTGCGAAAATAGTACTTGGGTCGCGAATAAAAGCGATAAGCTGAAAATCAGTTTCTTCATTGTTCTTTTTTGAAAATTTGGCTTAAAAATATGTCCTTTTTTTACATTATCATAATTTTTATCCGATTAGTATTAAATTTCGCAAACATCGCTTTACAAATACAGAAATCTGAACGCCGGAAACCGAAAATAAAAGCAGGATGGAAGCGGGTTTCAATACATTTCACGGCCTGCCCGTTCATCGAATAGCCCTACAGGGAAGCCCATACAATAGTCTCGCATTTTTCAGGGGGCAAGGGCATCCTGTTCGCACGAAAAATTTTTACGCGATAAAAGGAACATTCGCGGGAAATAACATTTTTGTTTATGCTTTTTTTAAATTGCAGACTTAACTTTGCGGCCCATGAAAAAATCTGCTTTCATTGTTGTGTTGGTCGCTCTGTTGCCGACCATAGGTTTTGCTCAGGAAAAGCATCTTAAAAATATTCAGCAACTTACCTTCGGAGGCGATAATGCTGAGGCTTATTTCAGTCCTGATGGAAAGAGTCTGAGTTTTCAAAGTAACAATAAAAAATGGGGGCTTGAATGCGATCAGATCTTTGATTTGAATATTGCGAAAGCCGCTGGCGACAGCACATATATTCCGCCCCGGATCAGCAATGGATTGGGTCGTACAACCTGTAGTTACTATATGCCCAACGGTCAGGATATTTTGTTTGCTTCTACCCATCTCGGATCGCATGTGTGTCCTCAAACCGAAATTATCAAAGGAAAATATCTCTGGGGGGTATTTGGGGATTTCGACATTTTTGTGGCCGGCAAAAACGGGAAGCTGAAAAAGCAATTGACCACCACTAAAGGCTATGATGCGGAAGCTACCATTTCGCCCAAAGGCGATAAGATCGTCTTCACCAGTACGCGTAGCGGTGATCTGGAATTATGGACGATGAATATCGACGGCAGCAACCAACGACAAATCACTCATCAATTGGGTTACGATGGGGGCGCTTTTTTTTCACCCGATGGCAAAAAGATCGTCTATCGAGCCTCCCACCCCACCCACGATACTGAAGTAGCGGAATATAAAAAATTGCTGGCGAAAGGCCTTGTAGCTCCTACCAATATGGAAATCTATACCTGCGATGTCGACGGTAGCCACGTAAAGCAAATCACTCATCTGGGCAAAGCCAACTGGGCTCCCTTTTTTCATCCCATGGGCGATAAGGTTATTTTTTCGAGTAATCATCACGGCGAACGTGGGTTCAACTTTCAACTGTTTATGATCAATCTCGACGGTACCGGACTCGAACAAATCACAACCGAAAGCAATTTCAACGCATTTCCCATGTTTTCACCCGATGGAAGAAAATTAGTATTTTCGTCGAACCGGAACAATAAGGGCACCCGCGATACCAACCTGTTTATTGCCGATTGGGTTGACTAACAAAATAAACATCTATCATGTATAAAGTTATTCTCTGCTGCGCATTTCTTCTGAGTTGCTGCACTGCCAACGCTCAACGCATCAATGCCCATTATGTTTACGACCATATTCAACATCTGGCATCCGATCAGTTTATGGGTCGCGCCACCAGTTCGCCTGAGGAAATCGTAGTCGCCCGCTATATTGCACGAAAATTTCGCCAGATCGGGTTACAACCCTGGGGTAATGAGGGGTATTTTTATACGTTTCGCTATAAGCCCGGTAAAAACCCTCACGACACAAGCGCATTAACTCCCTATGATACCGATTATCTTGAAGGCAGCAATGTGATCGGCTTCCTCGACAATGAAGCTCCTTACACGATAGTTATCGGCGCACATTACGACCATCTCGGTCTCGGCTTCGACCATAATAGCCTCGATGCGGACCCTGAAGGAAAAATACACAATGGAGCCGATGACAATGCCAGTGGCGTAGCCGGTGTAATTGAACTGGCCCGTTATTTTGCGTTCAATGATGTAAATGAAAAATATAATTTTCTCTTTATGGCCTTTTCCGGTGAGGAACTGGGTTTGCTGGGTTCGAAAAAATGGTGCGAAAACCCCACCCTCGCCCTCGACAAGATTAACTATATGATGAATATGGACATGATCGGTCGACTGAACGACAGTACCAAAAAACTGCTCATTTATGGTACAGGCACTTCTTCGGAATGGAAAGATGCCATCGACAAATGCAATCATTATTTTGCCGTGAAAGAAGACAGTGCCGGTATCGGGCCGAGCGATCATACTTCTTTTTATCTTAAAGATATTCCTGTTTTGCATTTTTTTACCGGTCAACACAGCGATTATCACAAACCCACAGATGATATTGAAAAAATAAACATTGAAGGCGAAGTAAGAGTGCTCGAACTGATGATTGATGTGATCAATGTGCTGGATGAAAAGCCTAAACTCACTTTTTATAAAACGCGCAATGTGGAATCCAACAAAATGTCGTTCAAAGTAACAATGGGTGTAATGCCCGATTATACATTCGATGGCAAAGGAATGCGCATAGATGGGGTAACAGACAATAAACCCGCGGCAAAAGCCGGATTGAAAGCCGGTGACATATTGGTAGAATTTAATGGTCAAACGGTTGAATCGGTTCAGGGG
>CAZFKA010000033.1:0-19581 GCA_964519155.1 uncultured Bifidobacterium sp.
TGGAACCAGCTCCTAAAATTGCTGTGATTTGATTTGCGTTGTTCACGACAAATGATTGTACAGGAGTACCGCCAACCGTAACAGCAGACGCATTAGTAAAGTTCGTACCGGTAATAACAATTGAAGTACCTGCGCCTGCACAACCTGATGCAGGACTAAAAGAGCTTACAGTAGGCGGGATACCCGGAGGAGGCATAAAGGAAATACCTTCATTTGCGGGTGATGACCAACTTGTGGCATTACGACCGGGCACGACTGTACCGAGTGCCCCGGCTTGAATACCCATCGTAGCTGTACGTCCAGCGTGGTTATTGTTTGCAGACATGATACGGATCTCACCTGTCGTTTCAAATAGTTGTACTTGAACGGTCGCTGCATTTGAAGGAGAACAGCAATATCCGATACTAAAATAGTCAATACAGAAAATTCGGTTTGGCGCCGCGCCCGATACAAAGTAGCGATAAGCTCCACCACCCGTTGTATACATATCATCCCAACTAAATGCGATAATAGTATTTGCAGAGGGGTTATTGGGTAATAGACCACCGGGATAATTCGCGCCAATGCCTGCATTGAACGACAACCAACCATTTGTGGTTATGTGACAGGTATTATAGGTTTGGCAATAAAATGGAAAATTAAATCCGATGGGTATATTCGGACTTACCACATCATCGCCGCCTGTTAAATTAACCGGAGATACAGGTGGAATAATATTGAATGGCGTAGACCCCTGCGTATACACCTGAGCAAAGGAATAAGCCCCCATAAAAGAAACAAGGAAAGTTAGTAATAGTTTTTTCATCTTATTTTGTTTTGTTTTGAGTAGAAGGATTAATTAAATGTAAATAGTGAACATACTCTTCACCGTAAATTCCGTAAAGCGATTTTTTGCGAATACAAGTTGAAGCCTTTGCATCCGCGATGTTCTTTTCGAGTTGCGCAACTACTTTCGGATCTGAGATCGTATAGTTGCTGCCGAACATTGCGCTCAATTGTTCATTGAGCTCCGGACAACTTTTGATCGTTTTCATTTTTTCGTCATAATTCGTTACGCGTGACGATACTGACGTAGCCGCTGAAGAAACAGAATTTGGTTTTTGCCCTGTTTGTTGAATCTGCGCTTCGGCGTTAGGACACAGACAACCGAAAAGCAATAAAATGTAAAGAAATTTAATCATAGACGCGAGGTTTAATTATGCCTACTCTTGGATGCGTTTTTCGGCAGACACGCTTTTTGGCGAGTAAAGTTGCGGAAAAAATATGGTAATTCATGAAAAATAACTCAAATTTTTGTCGCAAAGTCGAACTAAAATACTGTTCAATGTGCTTAGCAACGTCTTTCATAAAAAAAGTGATATTTTTGACCGTGCTCCTGCGAGGAATCCGTTTTCTATATTTTGTCTATTTTTTATTGCTTTTTGCGATACTCATCCTTCTTTCTTTTCCGGTGACCCTTATGCTGATCCTATTCCCCAAAACCGTACTTGATCGCTCGATGTTTTGGATGATGAAGTCAGGAAGTTACCTCTTATTTTATTTAAGTGGTATACATCCACGCCATTATCATCGCAAAAAAGTACCATTTGATCAGAGCTATATCATCATACCCACTCATAAAAGTTATATTGAAGCGGCAACGCTATACACGAGCATTCCGTGCTTATTCAAAACCCTTGGAAAAAAAGAAATCGAGAAAATACCGATTTATGGTTTGATATTTAAAGCGGTATGCATTTCCGTCGACCGAAGTTCGTTAAGCGCAAGGGCCATGAGTTTTAGGAAAATGAAACAAGAGCTTGAGCAGGGTTTGTCGATTGTTATTTTTCCGGAAGGTACTTTTCCGGACACTCCACAACACCATTTGCTTCCTTTTCAGGATGGGAGTTTTTCACTGGCTATCATGCAGCAAACCGATCTATTACCAGTTCTTTTTCCGGATTCATCTAAACGCATGCATCCCTTTCATTTTACCCAAATGTCTCCCGGAGTCAACCGGGCGATTTTTTTACCTCCGGTGCGTGTGAGCGGATTGCAAAAAAAAGATTTGCAGGTGCTGAAAACTTTTTGCGAAGGCTATATGCAAAAATGCCTCGACTATTGCCAGCAGAATGATATTGCCGGTGTTTGGAATTTTGCTTTACTTTACCTGGAACAACATGCTACTTTTCGCTCATGAAATATGCTGACGTAATTTTACCCCTGGCCATAGCCCATACCTACACTTTTGGTATCCCTGTCGAATGGCAGGGACGGATACAAACAGGGAGTCGTGTTGAGGTACAATTTGGAAAGCGCAAAATATACAGTGGCATCGTATATCAGGTGCATGATCACAAACCTGATGTATATGAAGTAAAACCGATCCGGTCATTATTAGACGAAGAACCCGTGGTAACCCCTGCACAAATCAGTTTCTGGGAATGGATGGCGTCATACTATATGTGCAGTATCGGGGAAGTGATGAACGCAGCGTTGCCTGCCTACCTGAAACTTGAAAGTGAAACCTATCTTGTATTGAACGATGATGTAGAAATAGATCACCATGAACTGAGCGATGATGAATTTCTGGTAATACAAGCCCTTCAGCTTCGAAAAGAAAAGCAAGAGAAAAAGAAGATTTAAACCGGCTCCAACACTTGCAAGATGGGTGTATTGGTGTACACTCCTGTTTGTGTTGCACCCGCTTTGGCAAGTTCAATCAATGATATGTCTGTTCGATCGGCCAAAGGAAACAGATCTTTCAACAGTGCTTTTCCGATCACGTATTCTCCTTGTCGGTCTGCATACGATGTACTGACCTCCTGCAATATTTGTTTATTGAAAGCGTTGTGTTTTTCTGAACTGATAAAAATATCGATCAGCACGTCATCTTGCAAAACAGTTGGATGAGATCTGTCCGATTTGCTGTAGGAATATTGATATCCTTCACTAATGGCCAACAGATCACTTAACACAGCCGATGCTGTGGGATAGCGTCCGGCGCCTTTGCCTTGAAGAAATTGGTCTCCAGCCAGCAAAGCCTTGATCTGCACGGCATTGAATTCATGCTGCACATGATGAAAAAGATCATTTTCATTTACAAATTGCGGCATCACATAAGCCGTCAATTCACCATTTGTCTGATAAAATGCCTTGGCCATCAGCTTGATATGCAAACGATGCTGTTTAGCGAAACGAATGTCGCGACTGCTAATTGATGTGATTCCTTTTCTGAAAATCGTTTGCGGATGTATATCCTGCCCAAAGGTGTGCTTTAATAAAATCGTCAGTTTATTTTGCGCATCAAAACCCTCAACATCCAATGCCGGATCGCTTTCGGCAAAACCACTGTCCTGAGCAGATTGTAAGGCTGCTTCGTAGGAAAGTTGACGCGCGGTCATTTGTGTCAGGATATAATTGGTGGAACCATTTACAATCCCTCTTATCGATTGTAATGGTTCATTGTTGTAATATGATTCGAGTTGCCGGAGTATAGGAATGCTACCACACACTGCAGCCTCATATACGAGTGCGACTTGATGTTTGTTCTGCAGCGCGATGAGTTCAGGCAAATGAATCGCTAGCATTTTTTTATTGGCTGTCACCACATTCTTCCCGTTTTGCAAGGCGGTCTTCACGATGTGAAATGCTTCATCTGCATCGTCGATGAGTTCGACTATGGTTTGTATTTCCCGATCATTTAGGATACTGTTGATATCCGTTGTAAATAAATCTGCTGGTGCCTTTCTTTCTTTTTGTGCCTGCCTGATGCCGATCCTTTTGATGTCTATACCGATAGCCGGCGTTTGCTCGATGACATGGTAAACCCCTTCACCTACTACGCCAAAGCCAATGAGTCCGATGATATTTTTTGCTTTCATTTTTTTGATTTTTTTTTTGATACCGGCAATAGGCACTGACATTCCAATGATTTCTGCCTCGTTTGACCTTTAAACAGTAATTAATTGAGCACGGCCTTATCCATGCTTGCTTTTGACAAAGCAGTAGGTTGGCATTGTAAAAAAGTTCCGCGCAAATCGTCTATCAGATCAGCGGCTTCTTCGATACCACAGGATAACCTGATCAGCGAATCACTCACCCCTGATGACAGTCTTTTTTCCCGTGGTATTGATTTATGCGTCATCAGCGCCGGCTGACAAATTAGGCTTTTTACACCGCCGAGACTTTCAGCGAGCTTAAACAATTTTGTTGCGCGTACAAAGGCAGTTGCCGCTTCGAGGGTATCCGTTTTCAACGAAAAAGATACGACGCCGCCAAACAAGTCGCCTTGCTGTTTAGAAGCAATGGTGTGATTGGGATGCGAGGCGAGGCCGGGATAATACACCGCATCTACATCGGGACAATTGTGTAAAAAGCGTGCTACTTGCAACGCATTATCACATTGCTTCGGAACGCGGAGCGCGAGTGTTTCAATTCCTCTAATGAGCAACCAGCAATCTTGCGGGCCCAATATTCCACCCGATGCATTCTGTACAAATTTTATTTTTTCTGCGAGTTCTTCAGAGCGGACTACAACCAAACCTGCTACCAGATCGCTGTGCCCCCCCAGATATTTTGTACCACTGTGAATGACGATATCGGCACCCAGTTGCAGAGGCTTTTGCACAAGTGGTGAGGCAAAAGTATTATCGACCACCAACCAGGCCTTACATCCTGCTGCTATTGCTGCAATCGCTTCGATATCACTGATTTTCAAGGTGGGGTTTGTGGGTGTTTCTATCCAGATCAGGCGGGTTTTGTCTGTCACAAAAGCTTCGATATTTTTGGCCTGCGTGGTATCGACATACTGTATGGTGATGCCAAATTTTTGGTAGACATGGGTGAATAAGCGGAAAGCCCCCCCGTATAAATCGTCTACTGCGATGATTTCGTCGCCTGTCGATAACAATTTTAACACAGTGTCGATAGCAGCGAGTCCTGTGGCGAAAGCAAATGCATTGCTCCCTTCTTCAAGGCTTGCCACCAGGTTTTCCAGTACGGATCGGGTGGGATTATTGCTTCGCGCATAGTCGTAACCCTTATTGACTCCGGGTGCTTCCTGCACAAATGTTGCCGTTTGATAGATCGGCGTAGAAATTGAACCGGTGAGACTGTCAACCGGGATGGCGTGAATGATGTTTGTGTTTGTACTCATGACTGAATTTTTTTTGTTTATACATTTTTTTACAAAAAAATTATCCGTTCAGGGTACAGGTCAGCGCATAAAAAAAACTCTTCCCTGACAGTGAGAAGAGTTTAAAATATTTTAAAGTGCACGTTTAAAAATTTGAGCTTTTCTACTATCTACCTCATTGTTGCAATGAGTTGGATTTGGCACCTTACCACACCGGAGGCGGGCAGGTTGTCAAGGTTTCATCGGGCCATTCCCTCTACCTTTCTTGATAATATTTTTGAATTAAGAACTGCGGCAAAGATAAAGGCAACAATTTCAAATGTGCAAATTTATTTTTTCAAAATAAAAAAAAGACTGCGTTTCGGCAGCCTTCTCTTTTAAACTATCATAGCACAAACTATTCCTTTGTAAACTTCACAAATTGGCTCTGGCCTTTGCTATCGGTCATCTTCAACAGATAGATGCTGCTGGGGAGTGTAGCAATTTGGATGGCTTGTTTTCCTTCAACAGTACCACTCATCATTCGTGTACCATTGATGGCATAAATTTCATAATTGGTTTTACCACTCAATGCTTCACCAACATAAATTAAGTCGCTGGCCGGGTTAGGATATACTTTATTCGCTGTTGCTTTTGTTACCTGACTTACCCCTAAAGGTGCTGCACCAAAAGTTACAGAATACATATCGGCATTTACTTTATTGATAGCCTGATTACTGCAGAAACTGTCGACACAACCGCCGGACATCACGGTCAAACAAATATTATACTGACCGGCAGCGGCATAGGTATGTGAGGGGTTGGCTCCGGTATCAACCGCACCATCGCCCCAAGTCCAGGTATAGGATGCGAAAGCATTAACGATACTGGTATTTACCCCGATGTAGGTGTGATTAGCAGCGAGGGAATCTTCGTAAATGTAAAAATTGGCCTGGCATTGTCCGTGCATTTTAATGGCTGAAAATGCAAAAAGCATGAAGAATAAAATCTTTGTTTTCATAATAAATTTTTTTTGTTTGATAAATTTGTTTCAGCCACAAAAGACGGGAGAATGGTGCAAAGAGTTGGATTTTTTGATTACTATTAAGGCGAATAGCGATATTTCATCGGCTAACTATACAATTTTCTACACCGCTTTTTCGTTGCCGCATCTTTTCTCCCTCTGCGCTAATCTTCACTCAAAACGATCACAAAATCATTGGCAGAAAATCGAACTTTACTGCTCTTATTCGGATTAATTTTTACCCCAAAATTTTGATCGATATCATCACTGAAGGCTGTATACCGATACCCGATCGCCGTTTCCTGTAAAGCCGCCGCGTTGGCTACAATATTTTGAAAATCGACTTCGGTGTCGAGACGCACATAACGAGATGCGGGTTTAAGGTAGATTTCTGAACCTTCAGACCGAAATAATTCATCGTATACTTTTTTCAATACACGGTTTTCGCTCAACTGACTTAATAATAAACTGATGAGGTTGTCACCCACAATGAAATCATCGGCTTTGGCCACTACACCCAGTTCACGATTCTTCAGATCGAGCATTTCAGTGACGATATTAAAATCCTTCTGGTATTGTTCGCAAATATTGCGCAGATGTAACAGGCAGATCAGTGTTTTGGCGTCACTTTCCTGCACTTCGAGATAAGTATAACTCAGTACAATGATATTGCCAAAATCACCAACATTCAGTGATTCAAGTGTCTTTTTATCACTGATCTCGCCTTTAACATACGAGAGGCTAATATTGGAAATCTGTTCTCTGATTTCGTCGATCAAGGTGAGGTCGTCGTCGGTCAGATCAGCCATGATCGTAAGCTTCGAACCCGGTGCTACATAATTATCGAGTTCTTTGATAATCTTACCGCCATTGGCATTCCAGCCCAATACCAACGAATGCGCTACTTTACTGGGCACATCTGTTTGTACGCCTGTATTGGCCGGTTCGGTACTCAACGCTTTATTGCCATTCAGTAGAATCGTGTCGTCGTCCTCTGAGATCGCTATCACCTGATCGCCTTGCTGAAAAACATAATCCATGGGCGGGTTGATGAGTGCTTCTTCCGCATGGTTGATGATACCGATTACAGTAGAATCGTTATACATAAACAAAATGTCTTTATACATTTTTCCGACTAATGCCGGTTCTTCTTTAAAATAAATTTCATCGCCCTCGAAGCGAAGCAATTCGCTGTACACTACACTGAGACCCGATTGCAAACAAGTTTGTGCAGTGATGCGTGAAATAATGTCGTCTGATCGGATAAACAGGGCTTCATTGTTGCCGACCAATTCGGCTGCCTCCATATTGTTTTCATTTTTTATTTCGGCGATGATGTTAAGCTGTCCGTCTTTTCGTTTTCTACTTCGGGTAAGTCCGAGTACGGTTTTAATTACATGAATATCGGCGTTTTCCTGATCGGGTGACAATACCACAATCGATTTTGCTTCATTGGGATTTACAATAGCGATATCCGTTGCGTCGAGCGGGCTACCACTTCGCACGACAATTTTGGTGCGTTTGAAATCTTCCACCTTGCTTCTGATCTCTTCTTCAGCTTCTGTTTTATTTCTTTCCGACAGTATTACGATGCAGGAACGTTTTTGATTTTCATTCGCAAGAATCAATTCACTGATAATAGAGAATATTTTTTCTGACCAACCCAGGATCAGGGTATGGTTTTGCTCAAGCACTTTTGAACGGCCTTGTTTAAGTTCTTCAATTTTTTCGTCAATCGCAGAGGAGATCGCACCGATCAGAATGGAAATCAAGAAAATACCGATCAAAGTGGCCATGAAACGTACCGCTCGAAACGGCCACCCTTCATCACCACCCATGGTTCCTGAATCGAGGGTTGCCATCAGGCTTTGCCACGCCCCTTCGATAAATCCTAAACCTTCTGTGCTGTCGGGTGCAGCTGAAATTCCAAAAATCACAATCACAACACCCAGTACAAGTACGGAAAATAAAGACACGAGGGCCAACCATTTGATCAAATTAATAGGCCCGGCAGAAATTGTATTTTCGAAATAATATCTGAAACGCGCACCGAATGATGCCTGTGAAGGATGTTGTTGACTCATAGCTGTTGATTTTTTCGGCTATAAAGATATTAGCCAGTCCTGAAACTTCATTACTCTTTTTTCGATAAATAAAAATCATGGATGGCCAAAACGCTTTTCACCCTCAACTGTTGCGTTCAACATCAGCATACTTCCCTTGTGCTAAAAATGTTATCAGGGCAACCACTCTGCGACCTCCTGTGCCAGCGCGGAAGAGTCAGCCGTAGTGACATTAATCATTTGGTAACCATGCCCATGAACCATTGCATCGAGACGCCATGCCAATTCATTACCGGTAACTTTTTGTTGATGCTGAAACCAGTAGGCAGCATAAAGTATCGATCCATTATCGTTGAGTAGCCTTGCACAAACAATTTCGCATTCGTTTATCTTTATCATTTTTTCTTTGGTAAATCGGTAACCGCTTCCTTGCCAGCAAATCCGTGGATGATGGGATGCAGCATAAAATGGCACTTCAGGCTTGATGTATACCAGGCTTCCGGGTCGACTGTATTGCATGACCCCATACTGAAATTGCTTGCGGTTATAACCCGGCTTCTCAATACTGTTGACCATAGCGTTCGACCTTTTTTTTTCAGCAACATAAAAAGAAAAACAACATAACGATAATCCGAGCAGTAGCAGCATTGATTTTAATCCGCGAAAAGCAAATAAAGAGGGTCTTTCGGCAAGCGGATAACTTTTGAACCGGCGAGCAAACCTGCGCAACAGCCATGAAAAAGGCAAAGCGAAATAAATCAGCATACTCAACAAGCCCACCACTTCATGCATCAGTGTATCGTCAGGAATGCTAAATAAAACGATGATAAAGATCCTGAATAAATTCGATAGCAAGATCAGTACCGAGGCAACCATCATCAGTAAAATGATCTGCATGACGGAAGCTGTTTTCTCTGAGCGGTGTTCGTAAACCGCTATGAGCATAAGGGCGAGTATTAAACCGGTTTGCAACATGGTTATACCCGAACAAACATCATCGACGCCGAATTCATGTTGATGATAATAGATGATATTGCCTTCATGTGAAACATCGTTAGTAATCGCATTCAGTACCTGCGCAACGGTTGCGGTGCTCCACAAACGTAGATCGAAGCTCAATAACTGTAAGACGGTTGCGGTGATGGGCAAGGCTGTCATGGCTACAAAAAATGGCAGGGCATTTGTTGATCCCCGACAGAGCTGCAACATACAGAGGATCAATACCACAAAGGCCGGTATAAAAATACTTTGCACCTTAAGCACATTGTATAGCATGATCAGGATAATAGCAGCGATCAACTGTTGCGGGTAGCGGATACCGGCTTCGACAAAACGCAAACTATATCCAAAAACCAATGCGGCAAAAAACAGCAGCGGAGTGACACTCCCGTAAAAAGCTAACTGGCAAAACAATAGTATGGCCAGTACAAGGGGCCAAAGCATCCATTTAAGCTTTTCCACGTTTTCGGAAGCGATCATAAAACGATATTTGTTGACGATCAGAAAATTCGTTTTTGTCTGCCAATAAAATAGAAGAGAGCCAATACCCCCAATCCGATCATCACCCATTCATGCGGTTCAGGAATAGCCCCTTTACCTTTTTTGGTTGCATTGAGTAAACTTTTCTGATTTTCGCCGATACCCATTTCCTCATAATCTTTGTCGGTTTCGAGTACGATCAAACTGCTGACCGGTGTTACCACAAATGCCTCATTTGCCATCGCAACAGCACTTTGCAGGCTATCGATACGACTGTTATCAAAGAAATGTTTTCCGGTGGCTGCCAGTATTTTTTTGTAGGCAAACATCCGCATTAAATGATCCGGCGCACCTTGATGCGAACCGGTATCCACCTGCGTAATATTGATGTCAGCATCATCAATATTGAGTGAATTTGGGGTTTGTATCGGTTCTGCAATTTGGCCTTGCGCGAGTACCGCCAGACATTGGTCAAGCGTCATCGCATGCAAACGC
Source organism: uncultured Bifidobacterium sp. (assembly GCA_964519155.1). GTDB lineage: Bacteria > Bacteroidota > Bacteroidia > Chitinophagales > Chitinophagaceae > OLB11. Next base: position 10,157 of record CAZFKA010000033.1, read on the forward strand.
AGATAATTCATATCATGCAGGGTTTGAAACAAATAGTCGCGATGAGCGGAACCAATATCGAAACAATAGATCGGTTGTTGGGCGCTGCTCACTGACGCCGCCAGCCAACGGGCATACGTACTACCCGTCAGGTCGCGATAGGCCGGAGCATTCGGAAAAAGTTTGGTGAGGATAACGGAGTTGCCGGCATCAATTTTATGAAAAGGCAACAATTGAAAGTTTCTTTGGTGTAAACTTTCCCATACCTGATCGGCATGTTCACCAATGGGCTGAAGGGTTTGTTCATCAGCGGCATACCATAATTGCTTGTCCTTATGCTGTGCCAGTATTTGTTGAAATTCTGCCTTAGTCCATCCGGAATGAACATCGAGAATTATATGTTGAATGTTGAGCGAATGTTGCTCAGACACTTCTTCAGAGATGCGAAAGACCTTTTGATTGAATGCAAATGCAGCAGTACCGAGTGGAACTTTCTGACAGTTAATTGCCCAGGGTTTATTGCCGGTAAAATGTGCAGACAACGGTTCACCTGATGTCGACAAATTCAGATCCTGACTACTCACTGCAGCTTCAGATTGGGTGCTGTTGATCTGAATGTCATTGCGACAATTTTCGAAAGAAGGACCTTCTACAAAAATGTCATCATAGGCCAGTGTATTGTTTTTCACCCGTAAAGGCGTAGTATAGCCCACTTTCAGTATCCTCACCTCACCCGGTGTACAGGGAAAAACGGTTACACTCACCCGGTTACCTTCCTGCCAATGCAGCAATGAGGGGTCACGGCTTTGTACACCTACAATTTGCACATAGGCGCTATCGGCTTGTTCTTTAGTGGTCAAGCGGCTTTTGCGTTCCACGCCCTTCACCCATAAACTCATACTGCTGACAACGGCATCGTTCGGCAAATGCAATGTGTACAAGGCTTCCTCGCGCAACCATTCTTGGGGAGCGTTATTCCGAATAAAAAATGTCTTCTGTGTATAGGCGAGACGGTAATCCGGATATAGTTTGATATCGGTCACACATTGCGAGGTGGTCAGGTGTTCGCCCGACCATAATTTGCGACTGGTTTCATGCCGCGAATTGAAGATCGTTTTGAGCAACTGCAGCCTTTCATCATCGCTCAGTCCGATTTTATGATAGCCTGATAACTTTGCGATATTGAGCAGCGGTTCGTGCAGACCGCGGTCGTCGAGTGAGGTTTGGGTAGTAATACCTCTGTCCATAAACCAATCGTCGAACAACTCATATTTAAAGTCGCTGAGCAGGATCATTTCTGTCCACTTGTTTTTGGGGAGCTTTTGTGCAAGGTAAACCCATTTCGGCAGGGCTCGATCTTCGCTGGTTACCATATGCACATTTTCATTCCCGAGTAGATCATTGGCTTTTTTGATCTGGTAAAAAAAGAGTGCCAAGACGCTGATGGTCAGGAGTACTGCGGTAAGGGCCCCGGCGAGCATAAACCGACTGCTGCGTTTACGAAACAGTAAAACCAGAATAGTGACGGACAATATAGCCGGCACAAAAACATGTATACCCAAACCCAGTACGATGATACCAAACATTCCTACTAACGACAAGGGTAAGAGTATAATGGAAAAATAAATGGCGACGAAACAACCGCAGGTGATTATAAATCCATACAGCCCTTGCCATATTCGTGAAGGCAGGTCAACATAAGCGTCAAGCAGCATGGCCACGAAACAAATGAACAGCACAGCATATACCCAGGGCGTGAACTGTGCAAATATTTGTAAGGACTTATTTAGGGCAAAACAACTGATCGTGAGCAAAGCCAGATTACATATATGCGCACTTTCCCCTAACGACACTGATCGGAAAAGTTTATTGGCGAGTGTCCAGATGATATGGACCATAGTAACCCCGAATATGATAAATGCAAAAACGGTTTCATCCACGAAGTGAACCGTGAGAAAAATAATGAACACCAGAACCAGCACAATCAGTGATGGCAGGGAAGCGCTTTTTTGTTTCATGGAGTATGTATTTTGGAATGTGTATGCGGGTGCAATACTAAACGATGGGTAAAATAGTTTATTATTTTGATTGCCAATAAATTTATAAGACCGGTATTTTACATTTTTCTTAGCATGCTGCGCTGAATGTTTCGCTGATGCAACAAAATATTCGCCGGCATGCTCCGCAAAAACGAGGTTCCGACATCTGGGGCGATAACCCTGTATTGCCTTGTTCATCGATCTCTAAGCGACAACAAACGTTTACAAACACTTATATCCGTAAGTAAACGTTTATTATCCGTGTCCGGGCAACCCGTGCAATCATCTTTGCATTGCCTTGCTGAAGGAGACGTTTTTCACAGGGTCGAAATAAATAAATTTGTAAACCAGAAAAAAACAAACAACATGTACGCAATTAAGAACAAAGTACAACTGATCGGTAACTTGGGCAATGCGCCTGAAATTAAAAAAACGGATGCGGGCAAAAAATACGCCCGTTTCAGTATGGCCACCAATGAAACCTATCGGAACAGTGCCGGTGAAAAAACCAAAGAAACGCAATGGCATAATCTTGTGGCCTGGGGGAAGGTGGCTGACCTGGCTGAGAAATATCTCGGCAAAGGAAGTGAGCTTGCTATCGAAGGCAAACTCATGCACAGAGATTATACCGATGCAAGCGGTACCAAGCGATATATCACTGAAGTGCAGGTGAATGAAATTTTACTCCTCGATAAAAAAGGAGAAAAATAAACCCGTGCCGGTCCCGCTCATATGGCTGTTGCGCGGGCATCAGAGGATATCCCGTCAGGGCAAATCCGCTACCCTCCCGTCCGAAATACTCATCGCGGCGGGAGGGTTTTTAATTTCTCCGAAGGCTAAAATTAACGCATGTAAACCTCATTTGAATCATGCGATCATCAGTCCGTATACGCAGGCCGCTTCGACGCGTAGGACAGGGATACTAAAACCTGTACAATTTCTTTATATTTACTCCATGAAGAATTTTTTAATCTGTTGTTTCGTTTTGTGTTGCACAACCTTGTCGGCCCTGTCGCAAGAAACACCGTATATCAAAAAAGAATTTCTGATCATTCATTCGGGTAAAGATTATGCAGCCGCTTTGAAAAAAGCGACCGATGCAAGCCGTAAACTCAAATTAAAACTTGATCTGCGCGGTTTGGTGCCGCATCCGCAAATCGGACTGACTTGCAGTGAAAAAGTATGCGAAGACGGTTTTGGGTTTTATCCCTGTTATGTAGCCAGAGGCCGTGGCGACGATGGAGCCTGGGTGAGTATTGAGTATTCGGATGCGTATATCGAATTTGAACGCGGTTACTATATTGTGGTTGTCTGCAGCTTTGTAAGCAATAATGAAAAAAGCAAAACCCAATTGCTTAAAACTAAAGCCATTTATCCGGATGCTTATTTGAAGGCTTCGAAGGTATACGTGGGATGCATTCATTGAGAACGAACGCTGAATCAATTTGATCTCGCTGCGGGCAGCCAATGTGTTCATCGCTCACAGTATTACCGCTTGGTATTGTATTGAACGGTGCAGGCTTTTTATACATCATTGTGCATATTATTCTTTTTGCTTGCTGCGTTACCCCGAACCTATCGCAACAGGCTCAAAGTTGCCTGATGAAGTACCGGGAACTTGAATTTAAACACCGAGATGCAATGCACATGAATTTCTTTCTGCATGTTGTTTTAAAATATTATTTTTGTTGTTAACCTACTCTTGTTTTATTGTATGAAAAATTCACCCATCGATGATTCCAATCATTATTTTACACTTGCCGCCGATTATGTCATGCACACCTCCTGCCCGGTTTATCTGACCGGAAAAGCAGGCACCGGCAAAACCACTTTTCTTCGTTATATCAAACAACATTGCAGCAAAAATCTGGTAGTGGTAGCACCCACAGGTGTAGCCGCCATCAATGCCGGTGGCGTCACCATGCATTCTTTTTTTCAGCTCCCCTTTGGAGTGTATGTTGCTGAAGCAGCAAAAACCCATGGATTACACGACACTGTAGTGAACAGGCAAATGTTGTTGCACAACCTACGCATAGGGGGTAACAAAAAGAAACTGATCAAAGAACTCGAACTCCTGATCATTGACGAGGTAAGTATGCTTCGAAGCGATATGCTGGATGCAATGGATACCGTATTGCGTTTTGTACGGCAAATACAAAAACCCTTTGGCGGGGTTCAGGTATTATTGATCGGCGATCTTTATCAACTGCCGCCGGTGGTAAAAGATCATGAAGCCGATTTTTTTAAATCAGTGTATAGCAGTCCTTTCTTTTTTCACGCGCGGGTATTTGAACAAACCCGCATGGTTTTCATCGAATTAAAAAAGATCTACCGGCAAAACGAGCAACGATTTATCGATCTGCTTAATAAAGTACGTCACAATGCGCTGGAACCCGGTGATTATGATCTGCTCAATAGCCGTTATATGCCCGGATTTACTGCTGCAGATCAGCAATACATCACCTTGACCTCGCATAATGCAAAAGCTGATGCGATCAATAACGAACGATTGCAAAGATTGCAAACAAGCGTACATGAATTTTCGGGTGCCGTAAAAGGCGATTTTTCGGAAAAATATTTACCTACCGAACGTGTGCTTAAATTGAAAGAAGGCGCTCAGGTAATGTTTATCAAAAACGACAGCAGCGGAAATGGCCGCTATTACAATGGCAGAATCGCGACCGTACGACAGATCGATCACACGGGCATCACCGTGCAATTCCCTGACACGCAAGATGAATTATTGGTTGAAAAAGAAACCTGGTCGAATATCACTTACCGCCATAACGAAGAAACACAAAAGGCTGAAGAAGAATTGCTCGGATCTTTTACCCAATATCCTTTGCGGCTTGCCTGGGCCATCACCATACACAAAAGTCAGGGCCTGACCTTTACCCACGCAACAATTGATGCAGGGAGTTCGTTTGCCCCGGGTCAGGTGTATGTAGCCCTGAGTCGTTGTACATCACTTGAGGGTATTGTGTTGCAATCGAAACTGAGTGCCACAGCGATACACAGCGACACGCGCATTCAGGATTTTGGGATGGGTGAGCAGTCGCTGACCCAATTGCAGGAAATTTTGGTGAAAGAAAAATTGAATTACAAACTTGAAGGTTTGTGCACGGCATTTCATTGGAAGCCTATTGAAGAAAAATTGCACGAGTTGTATGAAAAAACACTGCAAACGAAATTGATTCCGGTATCGTTTGAAGCAATTCCTTTTTGTAACGATCTGTTTGACAAGTACCGGTCGCAGGAACCGATCGCTGTGAAATTTGTACTTGAACTTCGTTCCTTGTTTAATGAACTCTCCTTTTATCAGAATGAAAATAGCCACGCTATTTTGCATGAAAAAATCAGATCGCGTCTGTTGAAAGCCATTACTTATTTTGTTTCGCGTTTGCATCATGAAATGGTTTTGCCGCTGCAACTTTTTACGGCAAAATTTGAGGGGATGGCAAGGGTCAAAAAATATCTGTCGACCTTATCAGACATACAGGATTTCTTTTGGCAAAGCATAATGCGTTTGCAAACCCTCGACTATCAATCGCAACGAATTTTGACCGGCGATTTGCTCACCCGCCATTCCGCGCAGGAAAAGCGTCCGCGAAAAGGGAAAAAAGTAAAAGGCGACAGTGCCAAAGAATCGTTTGCGTATTTTCAAGCAGGTAAAAGTGTGGAAGAGATCAGCAAAATCAGGCGTTTGGCCAAAAGCACCATAGAAGGCCATCTCGCGGAATTCGCTCTTCGCGGCGAGCTCGAAGTTGCGCGTTTTGTCAGTGATGAGGAGATCGCACAAATCAAATCGGTATACAATGATGAAGCGTACTTTTCCACGTCGTTGATCGTGCACAAGTTGAAAAAACAGGTTTCGCATGGTCAAGTAAAAATAGCGGTCAATCATTTGATTTTTACTGAAGCGGTGAAACCCAAACCGGTTAAGCCGTTTGTAAATGACACGATACAAACACTATAAAAAAGCGGCAACCGATTCATCACCCGTTGCCGCTTTCAATAAAGTTGTCGTTGTTAATGCTTGATCAGTTTTTCGGTGAACAACACTTGTTGTTTTTCATCAAACACGATCACGAAATACATCCCAGTTTGCAAATCGGCAATATCCATCGCATACTGTTTCGTTTGGCCTTGATGCTGTATCGTTTGATCGTGAACAATTTTTCCGTACAAATCGGTACATACCACACGGTATTGTGCTTTGCTTTGTTGCTGTATATTCAAGTTAAATTCGTTGCTTGCCGGATTGGGATACAAACGGATATAAGAAACATTCTTTTGCAGATCATTCATTCCCAGCGGCACCTGCAATACAAATAAAGTATCATCGTTGTTTGCGTTTAAGCCATTGTCGACCAGCACCGCGGTTTGCAAACCATTGACACCATTAAAGTAAGGATCAATAATATGCGAGGTATTGCCGTTGACCGGAATACCACTCGCGCTGAATTGCTTTACGGTATCATTGTAAATAGCAATTACGTTGAGGGTATACGTCAGGGTATCGTTTGCCGGGTGAATCACCTGATACTGATAATCAGCCGGACTCAGCGTGATGATGCTGTCGTGCGGGGCAAGTACAAGATTACTTAAACTGATAATACACGACTGGGGCTGACTATGATCGATCTGTGAAAAATCGGCTACCAGTGTTTTGCTGATATTGTCAGGATTACCATAACTCATGTATCGGTTTTTCGAAGTGGCATTGTCCGTTTCACCCGGCAGTGCGCGTCGAAGCAAACTCATGCGAATGACATCATTATTAAATGTAAAGTTCATGATACTGTCGTTATACATACTGGTGCTGATCTGCAATTCAGCGACGGTATCGCGTAAAAAGCTATGGACCTGTACCGGACGGCTCGCTTTCGGTGCTATGCCCCTTAATAGTGGATTAGCATTGTTATAACCGGCTGCATCATAGGTTGTCATGTTTTGTGTAGCAACATCTTTGATGGTATAATGAATGTTGTGACCAAGTACAAGACTTGCCAGGCTATCGACACTTCTTTTTTTCTTCAATACGGAATTATTGATGGCCATCAATTCGCCCACGGATACTTCATTGAATGCAACAAAAAAGTCGGAAGCCGGAGCGGGGCTATATTGCGGAGAAAATACTGAATCAACCGTATTGTAAAAACGATTAGTGTTGATCAGGAAATATTCAGTCTGGCTGGTGGGGTAATTTGAATCATAAATATAGAGGGTATCATATTCCTGATTGTTGTTGTAATAAAAAGGTAGCTTTTGCGGCGTTTTGATCTTGTAAGGAAATATGGAGTGGTAAAGAAAATTGACCGGTGATGTTGGGGTATGCCATCCGACATATAATTGTCTGAACTTAGTACTGTCGCCATAGGGCCAAACATGTTTGTATTGATACATACCGCTCCAGGGTAAAACATCGGCATATTTATCTACTCCGTATTCACTCAATGAGGGTTCGAATTGTCGCAGATAAACACGTTCTACAGCCGTGATAGCTTCTTTGCTGTTGTCGGTATAGGAGCTTAAATTGGTATTGGCCCCGATACTGAATTTTGTATCGAGCCAGGTATCATCAACATAATGCATAGCCGATGTGCCGGCAAACCCATAACAAATACCCCCAAATCCTCCGCAATATCCATTGGGACTTGAAACCCATTTCAAAAACACTTCCCGCTTATCCATAAAGCGATAGGTAGCCAATGTGGCCGGATTTTGGGAATTGGAATAATACACCGATGAGTTCACGATTTCTTTGATGAACGCATTCCAGTCGACACAAACACTGTTACCGAGTTGAACCTGTGCATTGTTGAAATTGGCCTGTATGGCGGCATCGTTGCTGATATGATTTTCGATGAGCGCATAACCATTGTTAGCAAAGGGATCGACCGTGGTGTAATTAAATCCTCCGTAAAAATTACTGGTCCACACATTGCCTGAACCGGGTGTACCGGTATTGTTTGCCAGTTGTTGCCAAACATGTTTGTTGAATGAATAGTTTTTGATTTCATACTTACCGGCATTCGGACGATACATAAACCCTACCCAATTTCCATTAACCGGATCGATGAATGAACCCACCACTTCATTGCTATCGTTGATAGCTCGGGCGATCGATTGGGTATTGGGGTCGTGAAATAATGTATTCAGGGTTGTAAGATTCAATTGTCCGCTGTTGACATTTCCGGGTGTATACGTTGGTGACGCGATAAAGGCATTCACAAAACCGGCGCCGTTTTTATACTCTCCACAAATTTTCCCTTTATTGTTTTTTCCCCAGGGATGACACCAGGTACTGCCGTTGAGTGGGTAAAACTGGGCATACAATTCTTCATACAAAAAGGGAATATTCTGCGAGCCATCGATATAAAAACCTGCCACCACCCGGTTGGTGTCCATTGCCCCTGCCATCGTATTGTAATAGGTATAGTTGGGATTCACATAAACATTATACCGCCAGGCTTGCCATTCGTTGAACCCTGCAGGAGGAGTGCCATGATGCAAGGTAAACATCCAGCGATTGCCGACACCCTGATACCATCCGGTGATATCGCCTTTATTGTTCATATGAAATGCTTTCACATTGTTTTGGTTTAAATTGGCTGTGATTGGCCAGTCATTGATGAGGAGATGATCGTTGACGAACACTTTGTGTAAACGCGAAATGCCGCCTGCATCGGTATAATTGACCAGCACCATATTGCTATCGTTGATGTCGACCGCTTTGATGCCGTAACTGCCGGCACCGGTAATAGCATCAGTGATATACATTACTTTGCCGGTAGGGGTGATCACAAAGCCGAGGGTGTCGTTTGTGATGGTATTGTGTCGGTACCCGCAAACATATCCCTTGTTGTTTAAGCCCATGGGGAAAGTATTGAAATTTGTACCCAGGGGGCTCAGGTCGATCTGTTCGAGTGTGTATTGTGCACGCATATCCTGCACACACAGACTCATGATAATCATGCTGAATAAAGTGAAGAGTTTTTGCATAATGAATTGGTTTTGATTTTTGAATTGATTGATATTTTCAGTTGTAATTTTCGTTGTTGTGAAGGAGCGGCTCGCCTGCTTGTATTAAAAAAATTCTTGACGACATTTTCATGTTCTCGCTTATTTCCTCATCAATTTCTCCATAAAGAGCGCTTTTTTATTTTTATCATACAGCATCACATAATAAACACCTTGACTTTTACCTTTGAGGTCGATAGTATGTGTCGATAATGATTGACGATGCATAATTTGCTGACGATCGACGATCTTACCATATACGTCGGCAACTACCAGCGTATAGGCTTGATCACTGCTTTCCTGAATAGAAATATTGACCACATCATTGGCCGGATTGGGAAACAATTTTACGTAAGAAACATTCTGAAACGCTTGGTTTACCTC
>CAZFKA010000034.1:0-18518 GCA_964519155.1 uncultured Bifidobacterium sp.
GGTGCGGTAGCTTGCGCCAGCTCTTTGTTTATTGTATAATATTGATTGAGAAAATTGATCACAGAGGGAGCAAGCTGGTTATATTGAAACCGTCCCTGCGCATCAATCCAAGCCATGGGAGACCGCAAACGGAGCTGTTGTTGTCCATTGCTTGCTTCGGCATCAATCGTGAAGCTATCGAGGAAAAGGCGTTGATTTGCCAAGTCGATTCGAATTGAATCGATGCGTAACGAAGCATCAACTGCTGCGGGGTCGAGTTGATCGGCTTTCAGATGCGTTTGCAGAGAAAGATTCAAGGTATCGTCGATCAGATGCAAGGCGTGTAATCGTGCGGTATCGAGATGCAACCATAATTCCGTGGCGGGATATTTGGCGGAAAAATCGGCATCAAGGGAATAATGTAGCGCCAGATTCGGGTCCTCAATGGATCCATCGCTTTCGAGCCTGCCATTGTTCATAATCGCCTTCAATACTATATTTTGGTAGTCATATTGTTTGAATCCTACTGAGTGAATATTGATGTCGGCGGTTGTTTGCATACGCTGCGGATCGAAGCCCTGCCCTTTGAGATAAGCCTGCATAGTGACTTTCCCTATCGTACTATCTTGTTTAATGAGTTGACCGATAGCAAAGCCTTCTGAATGAAGGCTAAGATCGTATGTCGAACGAGTGGCATCGGTAAAATTCTTGACATACCCATTGACCCTCACCATGCCATAGCTTCCGCCTATTGCAATATCGGGTAAAATATTTTTTTGATCACCTTTTAGTTTTCCCGTGAGGGTGATGAGCTCAGGGAACTCGAGCGATGCGGGCAATTTCTCTTTAGGGATAAAAGCGAGCAACAGCTTCTTTTTTACACGACCATTGCGAATCAATGCATCATACTGCAAGTTTTGCGGGTCAGTAATATTTTTTACAATTGTTTTGGCATCAAGTAACAAATCACCTGCACTCACTTGTATATCAGTCTGCATATCCTGTACACTGCCAATCACTTTTGCATCTATATTCACCTGAGCGGGCAAGGCGTCAATCGCTTGTTGACTAAGTTTTGCCACTTTGACGATATCATTTTTTGCCAGTACCACCGGATGCAGCTTAAGATCAACAGCAAATTTGTGTTGATCCGTTATATTGAATACACTGCCTTTTGTTTGCAGATACGAACCCGACAAACCGGATAATTGCATCCAGGGAATATCGAGTTGTTGCAGTGAACCCGTCATTAAGGCATTGATCTTTACATATTGATTGGTGAATGCGTTTAAGGGTGACGTTTTTTTTAATTCAGGTGAAAGTGTAAAAAGGTCGTTGAAAGCGATCGTACTTTCTTTCAACGAAACGATAAGCTTCGCGTCAGCAGGCCGCGTTTTGAGGTTGCTTAGCGAGTCGAACGTAAGTCGCAATTGATCTTTAATGATTGAGTGTGGCGTTCGTAAATACAATTCGTCGGCAGAAACAACATGGGGTGCATACAAAAGGTTGGCATGTAAGGTATCAAGACGCAGTCCACTGTGGTCGGTAAACGCAAACTGACCGATGTCTGAACGGATACTGTCTGTTGAATACCATGTATTTTCGGCATGTAATGTCAGGTTTGTGAGCTGAAGGTGTTGGGGGTCAAAACCACCAATCTTTTTGCCCTTACCCTGGTTGAAGATGAAGGTATTGCTATCAAGTTGAAGGGAGCTAAGCCTTACGACCCAAGATGCGGGTTGTGTAAAGCTGGTATCTTTTTGTTTACCATCGTTTGTGGGGTTTGTTTCAATCTGAAATGCCGAATTCCTGAGTGTAAAAGCATCGAGCTCAATTCGTTCTTTTTTCAAATCGGCTTTTGCTTCTTGCAATTCCAGGGATGCAATCTGGTTGGAATAAAGAAAGCCACTGATCTTATTTTGGATATTTACAGCGACCCGATCAAGTTTTATTTTTTTTGCCGTGAGCAATAATTGATTTTCGGCAGGGGTTGTGTCTGCTTCGTTTTTGCTGTCAGCTTTAGTGGTCAGCATACTGAAGGTAATTCCCTTTGCCTCAAGTGTATTGAGACCGAACCGGATTTTATCGGGTTGAAAGCGATTCAAGCCCAGATCCAAATGATCGATAGAGGCTGCAAGATAATTGCCGGCATAATCGTCATGAAGCGAAAAGTAAACCCGATCGAGATTTAACGCATGCAGCATTATTTTTAATGCTGTGGTGTCTTTGGTAACGGGTGTTTCCGACGGTTTTGATTTAGCAGCAAAGGCGTCGACAATAAATTGAAAATTGAACAAGCTGTCTGTTGCCTGACGTTTGATTTTCGCCGTCACATTTTTTAAACCCACTTTTTTAAGTACGGTCTCTCCATCTATCAGTTTGAATAGAGCAATTTTGACCGACAATTGTTCGCCATACAACAGCGTGTCCCGTTGACGGTCTTCAAGGTAAACATGATTGAGTTCAAATGAATTAGGTAAGCTAAAATCGATACTACCGACCGTAAAGGTAGTTTTGAGTTTATCGCTTAAATAATTTTCCGCTTTGGTTTTCAGGAATTTTTTTCCATTATCGGAATTCAGATAAATGTACAGTCCTGTAAGCAATACGAGTATCAGCAAAACAAAGCCTGCGATAATTTTCGCTGTCGTTTTCAGTATTCGTATGATACGGCTATCCTGCATTCGAGCTAATTTTCTTTTCCTCGTCGGGTTCGTGTACAGACGTGATTTCAGCCGGATTGACGAATTCGTCGTTATATATTCGAACCAATAAGAGAAACATGGATAATAGGATAGGCCCAAACACTACACCCATAAAGCCGAACAAACTGATGCCAACAATCACACCCAATATCGTGATCAGCGGATGTACATCAGCGAGCTTTTTTTGTAGTGCGAAACGAGCAACATTATCAACCGAGCCAATAGCAATAAAGCCCCAGAGAGCAATACCAATGCCTTGCCATTGTTGTCCTTGCGAAAGCGTGTATATAGAAAGCGGCACCCAAACAATTGAAGGACCTACAAGCGGAATAACCGAACAGATGGCGGTAAGCATACCCATCAGCACAAATCCATCGACACCGAAGATCCAGTAGCCGATTAAAGCGGCCAAACCCTGTATCACAGCTACGATTGGAATACCGATGGCATTGCTGTACACCAGATTTTTAAATTCAAGCAGAAAGAATTGAGAATTTTGGTTGTTGAATGGTAAGTTTCGTCGCACCCAAAGTTCCACCTGACTGATCTGCACCAATAAAAAATACAGCACCACATACATAACCAACAAGTTGCCTGCCGTATTCAGCGTGCCGCCGATAGTTCGTTGTGCAAAGGGCATTACTTGTCCTGTTATTTTGGTAACATTTTCGCGTTTCAGAATATCGATATTAAACTGTTTTATCAGATATTGATGTATTTGTTCGAATGCATTGGTTACAATTTCAGGATTTTGAAAGAAAGGACGCAGTTTATTTACGGCCACGGAAGCCATCCAGGCAACGGGAATTACCAATAAGATAAACGAGATCAGCATGAGTGTCAGCGCGGCCAGCCAACGTTTCATTTTGTAACGTGCAACCATTTTTATCATCAAGTTTCGCATCATGACATAAAGGGTTACGGCGCCTAACAATGCGCCCATCATGAAATACAATTCTTTAAAAATCACAAACGCCAACAGAATGATGAGCGATAGGAACAAAATCTGGCGGATACGGTTTGGATGGATTTGCGTGGGCATCATATCGTTTGACATAGATTAATCTCTTTTAGATATACAAGGTAATATCTTAAATTGATTAATGAAATGGTTGTGGTCGGTAACCGGTAAAAAATACTGTTACAAAAATCCTTAAAAGGCTAAAGCCTGTCTTATACAATTAACAGAATATGTTGCATGATTCAGCAGCAATGGAAAAAAATGGAAAGCATTTGCCTTAATTTTATTGCATAAACAGTTTTATGCGACTATTGTTCAAGAGAATTCTCCTGATTATTGTTTCGGTGACCGTATATGTTGATGTGGCTTTTGCACAGCGAAGCCCAGCGATTTCTTCGTATCCCTACGCGCTTGTTGCCGGCGGAAGTAAGGGGATAGGGTATGCGATTGCAGAAGCATTGGCCAGAAGAAATTATAATTTGATCCTCATTGCCCGACATGAAGGCGCCTTGCAAAATGCAAAGCAAACACTTGAAAAGAAGTACCCTATACATGTAGAGATTCTCGCAAAGGATTTGAGTTTTGAGCAATCGGCGGACGAAATCGCTGCTTGGTGCCGCAGCAAGCATATTCGCTTAAAAATGTTGTGTAATGTAGCGGGTTTTGGTGGCACCCATGATTATTTAACCTTGCCTCTCGATTCTTTGCGCTATATGTCGCGTTTGAATATTGAATCAACAATGGCGCTGTGTCAGACCTTACTGCCTATGCTTGAAAAAAGCGCTCCCTCTTACATCATGAATGTAGCCAGTATGGCTGGGTTCGCTCCGATTCCGGTAAAGAATATGTATTCCGCCACAAAGTCGGCGGTGGTTTCGTTTAGTTATAGCTTACGTTATCAGTTGAAGAAAAAACATATCAGTGTGAGTTGTTTATGTCCGGGGCCTGTGTTTACAAAACCCTCAATTGAAAAAGATACGCGCGAAAAACTGGGATGGTTGGGTATGCAAATGGCCGTTCCGGTAGATCGGGTCGGTGAAATTGCCGTGGCAAGAACTTTGAAACGACGTATGATCATCGTTCCGGGAACCATTGCGTATATGTCTTCAGGTTTTATACGGTTTTTACCGCGACGCTGGACCACATCGTTGTACGATAAACTGGGTAATTAAGCATCGGGGATCTTTAATTGCACCCCCGAGGGCTCCTGCTCGAAATTGAATGCTTCCCTTTTTATTTTGGAAAAATCATCCGATAGTCAACTTTGATTTTGCCTTTTGCAATATTATCGAGTTTCGATTTGATCAATCTTTTTTTGACCGGGGAAATATAATCGATAAAAAGTTTCCCTTCGATATGGTCATACTCGTGGAGGATCACCCGTGCGGTAATGCCATTGAATGTTTCGGTATGGGGAACAAACTGTTCATCCTGATAGGTCAGGGTGACTTCTTCGTTCCGGAGGATATCTTCCCTGATTTTTGGTATACTCAGGCAACCTTCATTGTATTTCCATTCGTCACCGTTCAGCGATACAACAATAGGATTGATGAATACCCGCTTGACCGGCTTTTCATCTTTGTACGTGTCGCGATCATCCTCATCGGCACCTTCAACAATTTGCACCGTATCGACCAAAAAGAGGCGGATATCCTGATTGATCTGCGGTGCGGCCAAACCAACGCCGTTTGAGTTATACAGTGTATCCCACATATTGGCGATGAGTTCATCCAGGTTTTTGAAATCGGGCGTTATCGGTTTGCATACCCGTCTGAGTATGGGATTTCCGTAGGCAACAATCGGTAATATCATAGGGTGTAAAGGTAAAATGAAAAAATGAAAATGGAGATGAATCGATCCGGATGTTGGCAGATGAAAGACGGGGAGATTGAAATGGTGAAAAAAACGCTTCATTTTCCTCGCCCAAAGGCAAAAGTAAAGGCGAAAAAATTTTATCATTCGACCGAAAAATCTTATCTTGTCACATGAAAATAACCTACTATGTTAACGACAGAAAGCCGAATCTGCCGGGCCTGCAGCAAGGAAATACGTGGCCGTACCGACAAGAAATTTTGTGATGATTATTGTCGGAATCATTATAACAATATGCTGAAATCGGGTGACAATAAATTCGTGCGGAATGTGATCAATGCCTTGCGAAAAAACCGTATGATCCTGCAGGACTTGCTGGGCAATAAGTTGATTGCCAAAGCCCGTTTGAATCATTTACAAAGCCGGGGGTTTCAGTTTACCTATCATACCGACACCTATCAGAGTAAAAAAGGGAGGGTGTATGTCTATTGTTTTGAGTATGGTTACCTCCCCGTTGAGCAGGATTTTTTTTTAATTGTAAAACGAAAAGTACACAGCGAGTCGGACGATTAGGTACGAAATCAGCTTTGCAAAGTAGCGACGGCTTTTTGGGCAATATTATGCCAGGCAAATACTTTGTAAAAATCAAGATTTGCATTTTCTTCCGGATGCACGTGTACGATAGCCTTGCTATACGATACCCAATCTTTGTCGGCTACCACCTGTAGTCGTCCGCCGGTAATAGCAGCATCTACGCCAATGGCACCATTTTGCGATGACACACAAGCTTTGCCGAACCCCAGGGCTTCTACCAGTTTGGTTTTTATGCCGCCACCATCCTGCAAAGGATTTAAAAAAATATCACAGGCTTTAAAATAGAGATCGATATCATCGACGAAGCCGGCGTAAATAATATTTTTATCTTGATAGCTTTTTAGTTCAATCAATGCTGCGGGAAGATTTTTGCCACAAATCAAAATACGGTAGCTCGTACCGGATTGCATGAGCAAGGGATTGATCTGTTGGAGAATAGCCGATAGTGCATCAAGGTTTGGTTTATAGGCCAATGTGCCGTTAAACAAAATGATCTTTGCATTTGAAGGGATGTGATGCAGGGTGCATATATTTTCGCGGGCGGTTTGAATTTCTTCGGTGCCGGGAAGCGAATCGTTTTCGACACCATAGGGAATGACATGACAGCGATCGGCCGGGATACCATAATGGGTAATGGCATAGCTTCGGTCTTCGGGTGTTTTAAACCATAAAAGCGCGGCTTGTCGGTAAGCCCAACGTTCGTAGTACCAAAGGAGTTTCCACCATTTTTTTCCGATACTGCGAAACCTTTCACTTTCAATATTGTGTGAATGTATGATGAGGGGAAGACGGATATATTTTTTACACAAAAAAATCAGCCAGGCATAGTAGGGATGTTCGAAAAGCAGATGGGTGGTTTTTCGTTCGCGGATTAGTTTTTTGAGTGAGAAGAAGAGCAGGGGATTGAGATATCGCAAGCTGCTGTTGCTGATGGTGCTGATGACTTCATAGGGTTGAACCGATTCATTTTTTTTTACGGTCAGTATACTCAAATCGAGTAGCTGACAAAGGGATTGGTAAAAGAGAGCGATACCTTTTTGACCACCCATACGAGCCGGGAAAATGGGGTAAGGCACAAGGGAAAGAATGCGGATAGGGGTCATATAGCGGCGATAAAAATACGGCAATTCGGTGAAGTGCAGCCGCGTTGCAAGATAAAATCTGTATTAGAGATGATTGCTCAGGAAAAAGCCCAGTGAAATTTGGTTTTGCACAAGGGGTTTGGGGTTTTGTTCGGCATTGAAATTCAGTTTGGTTCGAAGTGACAAACGAACATACCGAAGCAGTAAAATGTGGAAGACATTATTGATATCAGCGGTGTAAGCGCGTATGGATTTTATCTGTTTGACAGGTGCAAAGAGAGTCCCAAAAAACTCCCAATGGATATGTTGCCCCAAGTGTTGAATGGGTACCGTTGTTGTGAGGGATAAGCCGATCTCGTATTTCTTTTTGCGTCCCTTTTCGAGTCCGCTTATTTCTGATTCCTCACGGGTTTCAAAAATATGCTGATTTTTAATCTTGGTGACCTTGCTGCTACCGAGTCCGATATGGATGACACAGTTTCTGCCGGGTTCAATGGTCAGTCCACCCGAGTACAATATAGTACCGGGACTCATAAACCCGTCGTATAGATATTTCACCGGTGTTCCTAACGAATCGGATCGCAACTCGTGGCTGTTGAAGAGTTTGGTTTGTGTACTAGCAGAAAGGGAGAAAAAAATTTTCGGGGTAAAGAGCGGATAATACAAGCTGTTTTTAAAGGTCAATTGATCCTGACTTTTATTGGCTATGCTATCGAAGTAATATCTGACACCGTAATCATTGAAGAGATAGAGGTCCCATTTGATCTTCTTAAATTCCAGATTGTTTTTCAGATCAATGTTGTAATAAAAGAACAGATTATTGGGCTCGTTCGTTTGTAGAGAATTTTTATAATGAATGGCAGTAAGTGTCGTGAAAAAATCGTAAAATAAAATCCAATGGTATTGAAAATTTTCGAAGCGGATGGTGTCCCTTCTCGCCGTTTTTTGTACTGTCGGACACAGCAGTTCAGTGGTTTTGGATACGGGCAGATCGTTTACGGAAAAAGAGGTGGCCTCGGCAGCAATGGGGAGAGAATCCGTTTTGTTTTGTGAATAGGAATCGATACTTGTACAGCAGCAAAAAAATAGTATTTGCAGAAGCCGATTCATATTTTTTTCGGATGAGCCCCTCTCTCTTGTCTATGGGAGACAGTCACAGAGAGAGGGGTGGGGTAGTAGTAGGTATTTATTTGTTTATTCCTTAAATATGATAGTAAAATAATTCATTTGATAAATAACTGTATACGTTCCTTTGGGAACTGTATAGGGGATGGGTTGTCGCAATACGCGAGCCACATCATCCGGAATAGCTATAGCCTCATCAATATGGACGAGGGATTTGTTATGTAAAAATTGCAGGAGTGCTGCATCTCGTTGGACTTCCGAGGCGGCGATTTTCAATGAAAAGTTACCGGGTCGGGGTTCATTACAGATGAATGTATAGGTCAATTCTATTTGCTGCGTTTTGCATCGGGTGCCGATAGGTTTGCAGGAAGAATTCAGTAAAGTTCCTTTTTTTTCGATCTTATCGCAAAAAGAGGAGAATGGGAGGAATGGTAGGAATAAAGTCAATAAAACAAATCGGTACATAGTAGGTTAGGGTGTTGGGTATGAAATTATTTTTTTAGATATTTTTTGTAAATTTTATATGAGTAGCCTGCAGATACTTTTTTCTTATCAGACAATAACACTATTGAAAATCCTTTCTTTATTGGTTTGTCAATAAAATTTGATACGAGATTTTGGTAAGTAGCAATGTTTTCTCCATTACCGATGATATAGGTTTGAAAATCGATATGATATTTATTAAAGTACGAAACGATCATACCGATTTTGCCGTTAGCCATTTTAAAATAATCCATACTTTCCTGATGATCACTTAAAAGAATCAAATGGTAATTGTCTTGTTCAAGTTTTTTCTTAAATTCTTTCAGATGGGGAATAATCGTTTCTTCTCCTCGGCACCATGGCTGCCAGAATTGTATTGCGACTTTTTTATACTGGTTCAGCATTTTTTTAAAAATCAAAGTATCAATTCGTGTTATATAAAAATTTGAAGTATCAGACTGAATCAATTCCGATTGCCAGGGAGTTTCAACAACTGGTTTGTATTGACCAGATAGATTGGAACCCATAGCGAGCAAAAACAGTGTCAGGAAGTAAATTCTATATTTCATCGTGGATGATTTTTAAAAAAGTGCGACTGGCAGGTAGTTGGCTGCCAGTCGCAGCCTATTTATTGATTATGAAATTTTACCATGAGTTTCTGATGAACAACTATAACGGTAAAGCGGATATAGACAATTGCCCGATCTGCTTTGATATTACTGGTAACAATTTTGCGTCAGACAATAAGGTGAACATTCTCCCGACAGTTTGAAAAGCAGAAGAGTAGCAGTCTTTTATTCATGCTGTATATACCAGTCTATTAAACTATCCAGATTAAGTTGATTTCTGTAGCCATGGAAAACCAGTTTTTTTTCTGAATTAAAAACCATGTTATATGGCACACCAATAATATCCTTTTTACATTCCGACGCAATATCATTTCTAAAGCGCATCCCCTTCACTCTGCTATCCGTCTTTTTATCCTTGTAGCGCTCACTATCGATCACATATACTTTAGGCAAACTAACTTTATATTTCGCAATAATTTTCTTCAGTTCATTCAGTTGTTTGTAAGGCTCGCAACTGGTTAAAATAACATTGATATTATTACCATATTTTTCGCCATATTTATTGATATCCTGCAAAAGAAAATGAGTACCCATACAATTTTTACTAAAGATAACCAGATAGTTCAATCGGGCTTTAGAATGAGCCAATATTGAATCCAAACGGGACTTATTTAAAATTTCATACAAAGAATCATTTTGATTATAATGGATGAAAGTTTCTGATTGTGAATACACAAGTATATTGAGAGTCAGCAGAGAGATGAGAAGAGATATTTTCATTGTTGGTGGGGATTTTTTAATCTAAATTCAGAAATATTTTCGCTCTAGTTGAAATACACCACTAATTCCGTCCCTTCAATGGTGTAGGGATATTTGCCGGCCTTAATGATTCGGGGACAGTTTCGGATTTTTGAAATGATGTCGGTGCTCAATTCAATATCTTTATCGATAAATAGATAACCTCCATTAAAAGTTTCTGCCCAGAAGGTGTTTCGCAACACATCTTTACTTGTAGCAAATCCAAATCGGTTATTTTCTCCATTGCCCAGTGTACCGACGTTCATGGCATTACCTGTAATTTTGAATTCGCAGATACCGCGTCCGATACAAACGGCTTCAGTATGTGCTGCGTTCCATTCTTTTGCACCTCGTTCATAATGAATCTTAATTCCAAATAACGCGGAGGCATTGAAATGGCACATCATTGCGACACTGAACATAAGTGCTAATATTAACTTTTTCATTTTATTTATGGCTTTATCCGGCAGCCTTACCGTTTGTTGGTTATTTCCCTACTCTATTTGGCCTTTTCGGGTTGCGGCGTTGCTTACACTTTAAAAAGCATTGTTGGTTTGCATGTTAAATGGGGTAGGCAGTAGATTATTTATGTAGGCCTTCCAATCAGCCAGGCAATCCATATTTTGTAGATGCATCTATACTTCAAAAAGCTGAAGCAAACCTATTGACAAAAGAAATTTTGTGCAATACCAAAGGTATAAACACGTCATTTGAGGGTATAAAATGGTAATATCGGGGGTTAGTTAGGTAAAAGCGCCCCTAGCAATTCAGTGCTTTTGTCAGCAATTGTTTCGAATGTGCAGAAACCGGAACCTTAGCCCCATTGCACATTTGTAGAAACCAAATCCGGTTTTTTTGTACCTGAACAATATGCTGGATATTGACAATATGGCTATGGTGAACCCGAAGGAAACGCTCAGAAGGTAAAATGCTCTCTGTTTCTTTTAAAGAACGTGTAGAAACGATTTTTCTTTTTTGCAAGGTATGTATCATTGTGTACCCACCTGACGATTCGAGATGAATGATGTCGTTGAGTTGAATAAATTCAATATGATCTTTATGGTGAATACCCAGACTGTCCCTTTGATACTGCGGTTTGCTTTCTTCTGCGGCATTCGACAAGCGGGCTTTTGCTCTTCTAATAGCAGCGAGAAGTTCATCAATATCAATGGGCTTGAGAATATAGTCGAGAACACTATACTTAAATGCTTTCAACGAGTAGTGATTGTGTGCGGTTATCAAAATGACTTGCATTTTATGATCTTCGACCGAACGGAGTAGGTCGAATCCTGTTTTGTCACGAATCTCGATATCTAAAAATAAAATGTCAGGTTTGTGTTCAATAATTGTTCTGATACCTGTTTCGACAGAATAAGCTGTAGCCACTATACTTATTTCTGGGCAATACGTTTTTAACAGTGTACTTAAATAAGAGACATTAAGTCTTTCGTCATCAATGATCACTGAACGATACTTCATAGTGTTTTGTTATTGGTGGAAAAATGAAAATTGTTTCGGTACCCATTATCTTATCGTCGGGATGTTTTACTGTGCGAAATGTAAACACGATCACTTGTTTAATCAATTCTTCGACGATTTTTAATTTTGATTTGATCATAGAAATACCTTTTGAGCCTTTTTTGATCAGATCATTTTCGTCAAATCCTTTTCCGTTGTCCGTGATAATGCAATAGATCTTTTGATCCTTTTGTTCGAATTTAATTTCTATCAAGCCCTGTGAATGATCTACTATTCCGTGTTTAAGACAATTCTCGACCACAATTTGTATGACCATCGAGGGAATAAAATATGCGAGAATATCTTCCGTATTAACCGTAATGCGGTAATCAAGTTTATACAGGCTTTTCATGGATTCCAGTTCAAGATAGCTTTGCAGATATTCTATTTCCTCTTTAACAGTAATGAACACATTTTCACTTTGGTCGATGGTTTTCCTTAAAACATTTGAAAAATTTCGGGTGAACAGCTTTGCTTCATGAGGTTTATTTTCTGCGTACAGACTTTGTATAGACTGAAGAGAGTTAAAAAGAAAGTGTGGATTTACAGCCGATTTCCAAGCCAAAAATTGCAGTCCACGAATTTGTTTCTCAGTGCGGTTTCTTTTCATTTCATTCGCCTTGGTGAATTTGTATACAAAAAAGCCGATGAGGAAGAGAATGATGAAAATAGAGAGGGTGATTGAAAATTTGAAAAATGTAGTTTGATAGTACAGCGGACGAATATCCAGCGCTATTTCCAACAGATTACTTTTAACGCCTTCGCTATTTACAGCGTACGATGAAAAAATGTATTTCCCATAGCTGAGTTTAGTTAGGTGGAGAATCGGATCAGTGGTCGTATTGTAAACGGAGTCGCGGGGGTAAATTTTGTAAAAATACCGAACGGGAGATTTGGTACCATAGGAAAGTGCATTTAAAAAGAGCGTGATCGGTTTTTCGTGTGAAACCGAAATTTCGTTGGGTTGATCCCATATCGTATCGCGGTTGGCTATGATCGGTTTGGCAAAAAGTGGAAAGACTCTGCGGTGGGGAATTTCGGAAACAGGGATTACAGATAGACCTGCTTCCGTTGCGGCATAAATGGTATCGTTACAAATATTCAGATCAAAAACTGTATTTGAGGGCAGTCCGTCAGATTCAAACAAATAAAAAACAGAATCGCTTTTAAAGTTATAAATATTAATGCCTTTATTGGTGGCAATGAACAAATCATCTTTATACAATACCGATTTGTAGCAAGTATTTGAACTTAAACCGGTAGAATCGTTCAGATTTTTTACAACGGTTGAATCTTTGATCAAAAAAACGCCCTTCTCGGACGTAATGGCAATCAAGAGGGAGTCTTTAACGAGCAAATCCACTGCTCTAAAATTGAAATTCATATCGAGCGGATAAGGCTTAAATCCACCATCGATATAATAGAGGGAATCCTGACTACCCACGACTTTCTTCGACTTGTACTCGCAGTACGAGTAGCAACGTTTTAATAAAACAACTTTATTAACCAACTTGCTCTTTATGTAAGTCAATAGGCCTTGACTATCGAGCACTGTTGTAGTGTCTCCACCGAAATAAAAATTTTTAAAAGAAGTAAGTTTAGATTCTATCCAGACCTTAAACGGTCGCTTTAAATCCCATTCAAAAATCCACTTATCAGCTTCTAGAAAATATCGAAGATCATTTTTTAATATTTTCAAAATTCTAATGCTTGTGATTGATTTTGCTGGAAATGTATTAATCGATTCTAAAAACAAATTGTACCGATTAAAATGATAAAAGTCTCCGTTGTTTGTTCCAGATAGCAGCACAGTGTCGTTGGCACAAACAGATGAAAATTTTACGTTCGGACGAGAAAAAGCCAGCGCATGGGTAGAATTTAGTCTAAAAAGACCGTCAGCAAGAGTGGATATCCAGATTGATCCTTGACTGTCTTTATGACAAGATGACACTTGATTGTCTCTTAAAACTTTAAAAATAATTTTTTTTCGGCGAATATTAAAAGCCAAAAAGCCTTTCTGATTCGGGACCCACAAATTAGAATCGATTTTTGAAATATTCCAAAATGATGATACCGGTTTAATGAATCCTTTTTCGAAATTAGTTATGGAAGTTTCTGAAAGTATTTTTTCTGAATTAATATACCACATTGTCTTATCAAATATTGCAACTCCCTCAGCATATATATGGTGATTCGAATCTAATAAAATAATATTGTTCGAACCGGAATCACAATAAAATGAATATAAATGTGATGAAAAGTACACACGTTTTTTATATTCCGTAATGTTATACCCTATATCTCCTGGACGAAAACTAAAATTTGGAATTATTATACGATCATTTTTATCAATTTTAAACAACTCGAATTTTACTGTTCTGATCCAAAGATTTCTTTCACTGTCTTCGAAATACCGTGGATTTGAATAGCGATTCGGGATCTTCCTAATTAGTGTATCATTCCTTGCTGTATGTACTTTTCCCCGAAAAATATACACTATATCATTCTTAAAAGTGGTAAGCCATAAACGGTTCTTGCTATCACAAACAATCTCAAAGACATCGTTGCTCGGTAAGCCGTCGTCGGTGTTAAAAATCTGCATGTGGAACCCATCGAAACGGACGACACCGGCATCCGTTCCCAACCAAAGCACTCCATCACGGTCGGATGTGACACAATAAATGGTATTGCTCGGTAAGCCATCCTCTTTCGTATAATGCGTATAGGAATAATCCCAATCCTGCGAAAAGCTAACCAAACTGTATAGCAAAAACAAGCCGCTCAAAATAAATTTAGTAGGCATAGAGTAGATTATGTAACAAACATAATCATTGTTTTGCATTTTTTATAATGGCCGGATGATGCACTCTATTCGCTCCTAAAGCTCAGTGGAGATCATTACGATACACAAACGGAAGCAATTGAATCAATAGCCCCTATTTCAACTCCAACGCCTTTTTCAAACCCTCTGCTTCAAACTGGTTTTTTTCAATACCCTCGAAAGATTTTACCACATTGCCATTCCACAAGCAAAATACCGCGGGGGTAGTAGCGCCGCTGCCCATAAGATCCCAAAACTGCGGGATCGACAATACCTGATAAGGATAATGGCAACCTGCTTCTTTAAAAAATTCAGGAATGAGGTTGGCCTCTTCATCCATAAAGAAAATAGCCAGTTCCGGAAAACCCGGACGTGCCGATAAGGCACACAGTGTTTTGGCTGTGGCCCGGCAATGATCGCAACCCGGAGCAAACATACACACGATTTTTTTGCCTTCATCAGCGTTGAATTTCTTTCCGCCAAACGATCGGTAGGATGCAAATTTGGAAGTGGTTTTGGTGGGTCCCGCCGCTACCGGTTCAACTGCTTTTTCATTTTTACCTTGAAGCGTATCAGGAGTTTTGCCCGTTTTTATTACCGTGTCTTTACGTTCGGGCAGCACGGAATCAGCTTTGATCGTCACTTCTTCAGGGCTGGCTATGGGAACAATATCCTGGGTTACCATTTCATCAAGCGGCTTTTTTTCTTTTTCGCATGGGCAAAACGGAAAGGCAACAAACATGAATAAAGTACAGACCAGCAAAATCAAGGCGGGATAGACAATATAGCTATGCTCACGATCTTTTACCGTAAACCACAGATATACCAGCATGCCAATAGTGACAATATTTTTGATCAGGGCTTCCAGCGGTGTCATTTCAATCAGTTGTCCAAAACAACCACAATTGCCACTATTGCCAAATAAAGCCATTTGTATACTGAGGTGAACACAAAAAGCCACCAACAATAATATCGTTGCCGGTATGACTATCCGGCGAACATAATGCGATTGTAAAATAGCAAATCCCAAGGCCAATTCGAGCGCAATTATGGCGCGTGCAAGAAAGTGTGACGAACACCAGGAACAAATACCCAGATCGACCAATTGTTTTTCGAACGACCATAAAGGCACCATCTTACTGATACCGGAAAAAATAAATAAAACAAATATGAGGATTCGGAAAATCCAGGGCAAATACTTTTTCATGTTATAAACTGCATTGAAAGGGATACACATCGGCTAGCCAGTTTATTCACTTTTAAACCGGTGTAAAGCAAAGATAAGTGTTGCAAACATTCAGTGCGTGGCAAAAAGAGCTATGAAAAATATTTTTTCGTTAATGCCAGCGACGCGTCCAGTCCCCCCAAAAAAAAGAGGTATCGCTCATCGTGATACCTCTTCTGCTTTTTGTAAGAAATTGTTTTATTCACTCAGGGTGATCTCGACACGGCGGTTTTGGGCACGGCCTGCGGGAGTAGCATTATCGGCTACCGGTGCATCCGCTCCTTTGCCATCCGTTATAAAGCGTTCGCTCGGGAAGGTATTGTTGCTTCGTTTAATCAACCATTGTTTTACGGCTTTTGCTCTTTTGTAACTGAGATCCTGATTTTTTACCGGATCGCCAACATTGTCGGTATGTCCGATCAAGGTTACTTTAGCCCGTTCAGCAATATTTAAACCGTCGAAGATCTTTTTCATTTCTACTTCACTTTCGGGCGTAATGCGATCGCTGCCGCTTTCAAATTCGATCTTATAATTTCTTTTGGCAATCACCTCACCTTTGTTTTCATTGTAATCAACTTTTGTGGTGGTGCCCCCTTCAATATTAACTTGCTGAATATAACTCAGATCAACCGCATCGTCGTAGTTTGTTAGCTTTTTTACATTGTCCATAAAACCGGCCGGATTCAGTTCTTTCAATACACTGGTAAAATAGTCGAAAACACTTTTATAGTAATTATTGCCTCCGGCTATACCAAAGTATTTTTTGTTGTCGGCCAGATTGGCCATTTGTGTTCCGCCAACCGAAACGGTATTGCCATTTTTGGTATAATCTGATCCACCCGCACGCGCAAATTTATACCAATCGTCAGCCGATTCGCTACAGTTTGACGGATCAGCACAAAACACTTTCGGAGCGAGTTCGCATGCGTAGCGAAACCAAGCATCATTCGTTTTGATTTGATTTGTTGCTGTAAGGGTAGCATTGAAAAATGCAACCATTTCCTTATTGTGTTCTTTCATCCATTTATCACAACCCACAACTACCGTGGCCATTTGGTTAGGGTATTGGTTCGTAGACACAAACTTAACGAGATTGGTTTTATCCACCACTTGCTTGTCGCCCGGGAACCAGGTTGCGCAACCCTCAATTTTTTTGTCGAGAATTTTGCCTGTGAGTTTGCCTGATGCATCCTTTTCTTTGAGTTTTACCGATCTGCCGGCAATCACTTCTTCAGCCGCTTTCATAAAATCGTCGTCGGGTGCCGGAACAAAATTTACCGCCCCGGCGTCATAGCTATCGGGGTCGGGATTTACCTTGATATTATTGTCTGCAGCATACCGTACCACCAAAGCCCAGTCGCCGTCGCCTATTACGGCACTGATGACCGCCCCTTTCAGATTTTGCGGATTATCTTTCCATGATTTAGGTCCCATGGCGCAGTCTTCACCCATACTGAATCCAACGATTCCGGCGATTTTCAAATTGTATTCGGCCCCATATGCTTTGGTGATTTGTTCGTTCATTGCCGTTATATAGGCCGGGGCTCCGTCGCCCATCAGGGTTACGAAGTGGACACCGGTATTCGATTTGCTGTTTCCCTGCGCGTAATCGGCTATAAAGGCCAATTGTTCACGCTTCATATCCATAACACTGTTGTTCGTGATCATTTTGAGGTTCATTTTGTACTGATCCATCAAGGTATTTTTCATGGTACGTAAACCCCCATTGGCTGAAAAGATACCGGCATTACCAAACCATACCCAATTCATCAGTCTGATTTCGGTGCGTCCGCTTACATCAGCGGTTTCGAGATCATTAATATCCGGAACAGCCAGTTTTTCTGTTGCCCCGTCGCTATTGATTGCATCGTTGCTGCCGTTGATCTTCGAAATATCTTTGCTGCTGCTGCTTTGCAGACCCGGAATCAGGTTAAATTCGTTTGCTGCCCATACCGCAGCCAATATGGGAATAGCAATAATAATCGCTTTGACGGGCCATCTGAGGCCTGCCCACAAACTTGTTCGGTTTTCCATGATGTTTTCTTTTTTTGTTGGTTTGTAATATAAAAAAATCTAATCAAGCAGATTAAATCCTTTGTCTACTTTTTCTTCCGGTTTGAGGTCATAGTTTGCATCGGTGATTTCATTCACGTTCAAACTTTGCATTCTTCCGGCATTGACTTGCGACACAAATTGTTCCAGTTCTGCCTGGGTTGCGGTACCGGTCATCGCCACACTGCTGTTTTGATCAAGAAACTCAAGATTGCTGCGGATACTCGCTATATTCTGGCTAATAGCACCCGTAGCGGCATTCATCGCTTCCTGAAAACGCCATGTATCTTTTATATTAAAGACATCGGCCAGACCTTCTGTGGCATTGCGCATTTTGCTTGTCGCTTCCATTTTTTTGCTGATGATGGTGATACTGCTTCCCAACGCATTGACATAAATACGGGCAGCACTTTCATTATCTTTTAATACTTCCAGTACTTTGCTAAACTGATTGCCATACTGTGCATATTGCCGGCTGTTTTGCTCACTGGCTTCCCCTTCCTGTTTGCGTAAAGTTGCCGTGATGCGCACTTCATTTGCTTCCCGTCGCAAGGCATTGGCTTTTTCAGCAAAACCGTTTTTTGCCTGTTCAGTTGCTTGTTTATCCAAATCGGCAGCATGGGAGGTGAGTCTGATCACTTGTTGGTATTTTTGTTCGGCTTCTGCTTTACTGCTTTGGGCATCTGTGATCATATTCACCCGCACAGCATCAACATTAGAAATTTTCTCTTTCACACGTTTTAAGGTATCCTTTGCTTCTTCGTTGAGCAACTGCAATGTTTCGATAGGGTTAT
>CAZFKA010000035.1:0-4504 GCA_964519155.1 uncultured Bifidobacterium sp.
TACCAAGTCTGTATAAAATATCAAAATCTTTATTATTTAAAGCTTTATATATAACGTCATCAGTATTGCCAAATAAAATTCTATACATATTAATTTTATTATTACAGGTAGCATTAAAAAAGCTAACTGGCAAATCAATAAAAGGTGACATTATAACTAAATACTCTTTGGCTTTATTATAAAATTCATCAATGCACTCTTTAAACTTACTATGTTCAATTATTTCTATCATTACTTCTGTTGTTATGGAATAAAAATAATTGAAAACTATGGTTACACAAAAAGAATGGAATGCCATTATTTAAATAGCACTCCAATTCTCAACACTAACCCAAAAACCAACTATATCTTTCATCGCCATCCAAAGCCTTTATAAGTCCTTGTGTTAGTTGATAGGCATTGACAGTTCTTTCTAAAAAGTTGTCAATGTAGCTGGATTTTGTAGCACCTGTGAATAGGTTATACACCTTCCACATATTGATACTACCATTTTCATTCCTGCTAAAGTTTACGTCTTCATAATACTCTTTTGCTATGGCATTAACCATACTATCATTCATGTCCAATAATGGAACATTTGCCTTTACAGTTTTTGGTAAGTAGTTGTACAGCTTGGCTTTACCTATGAATTGTGCAAATTGATGTTCATTTAATTCATAATCACCCATACTATGTAATTCTGCTAAATGCTTTTCGCCATTATAGGAACTCAACAATTCAATAGTTTTTTGTTGTAACTCCATTGTATTACTAGCTCTTATTTCATTGCTAAAACCATCAGTTGAAATACACAGATTTGTACAAACTCTATTCTGAAATCCAATAAAGATTTTAAACTTCTCCATTGATTTTTTTGTACAAAGGTTTTCAAGATTATAACTTCTTACTCCACCAATAGTTAAACTCAATTCATTACCATTGATTACATTTCTGATATTAGGTAAGTTGAATAAGAATGCACATCTCTCCCAATACACAGTTTTTTCATGTTCCAATAGTTCCTTTACTGGCTTTCCAATTGCTTCAGGGATTCTACCTTTAATTTCATGGCTTACTCTAATTTCAGGTTCAGAAATTACCTGATTACCAAACAAAGTTTGAATACTGTCAAAAGTAGTTTCTATTAACTCTGAATGACTAATGGTTTGTTCATTATCCTTAAAGGTTGGAATAATACAGTCCTGTTTTAAATGTAAAAGGCTAACTTCATTTGTGTTAGCCTCCATAAATTGAGTATCTCTTTTAGGTTTTTCTTTTTCTATGCCATTAAGGTGTAATGGTGGCATTTCCATTATAGTTGTGTTGTCCATTTTGTGAAAAATTATGAGGGTTAACGATTACTTTATTGTTCATTTCTAAGGCTAATTTCTTTGATGTAAATTCATTTTTCAATTCACTTTGCATTGCAGGATATTGATTATAAACATTCATCAAATCATTCACAGTTTTACAAGATTCAATTGCAGTTATTACTTCTTGTTTCAAAGAAATACCTGAATTGCACCAAGCTAAAAGCATTTTACCTGTTTCAGGAGTAATGACAAATTCAGGTTTTCCTGAAAAAAGACCTGTTCTATCTTTTGAAGCTTTTGCCATGTGTTTATCATTGGTAATTTCCAATGCAACTGTTACTTCATAATCATAACCATCTCTTATTTCATCATCTAAACCTGCTTTTTCAACCTTAGTTTTATTTCCCTCAGTTACCATATTGTAACCTTGTTTTTTTCTATTGGTTGTAATTACATGGCATTTACTTTGTAGAATTGTGTTTAGCCAATTTTGGTAGAGAGGGGTAGCTTTTGCCCAATCTTGGTAACGCCCTCCAAGTGCAGATTGATATTCTAATAGTCCTCCTTGTCCTTTCCAAACATGGGTAATACTATCAATGATTATCACATCTACATTGGCTTCTTCACAAACCTTAATAGCTTCAATGTATCTATCAGGTGTATAAGGTGCTGTTAAGGATAATGTTTTGAAATTACCTAAATGCGAATACAAAGAAGCTGAATCATGTTCTGTATCAATGACAGCTATTTTCTCCCAATTTTGAGTAATACCAAAGGCAATTAGTAATGCACCATACGTTTTGCCAAATCCTGATGGTGATGCTAAATTTAGTCTTAGCTTGACTTTCTTTCTTGATGCTGTTTGTAATTGCATATTATGTTGTTTTTAAAGTGAGTGAAAAAATATTTTTGTTAATCGCTTATAAATTCTCGCCATTGGCGTTGGTAGTTTAAAATTTGAATTTGAAACTTTGCTGAGTTCATTGAACTATGTTGTATCAGGGATTACTCCCATTGGTCATGTATACTTAGGTATACCTCTGTTCCAGATAAATGCTTTTAGCATTTACACTTCTGCCACTTGTGGTTGAAGATGAAAACAACATCGAAAGTGGAAACTGTTAGTCAAAACTTCCACTATAACAGCACAGTACCTCAACAAGTAACAGTGAGAGGTAGTAAAAAGAAAAGCAAGGAGTATAATGTAGTAAGATGCTATATTCCAGAGAAAATTAATTTGGATAAAATCTTACTGGAAAATCCACCCCCTTTTAAGTATTATAAGGATTGCTTTGTGTACATTCTACATTTGATAACATCAATTGTGGCATGGAAAAAGAATGCTGATGTAAAGAGAAGTAAAGGTTGGACACCAATTCACAAACTGACTTTGTCTACAAAGATACATGGGTACAAACCTTACATTGATTACCTGTATAAAAATAAAATTGTAGATGAAGGTTCACAACATATTGTAGGTGTTCAATCAAGAGGTTTAAAGTTCATGTCTGAATACATTAGTCCATTAAAAGAAGTTTTCCTTGACAAATATACTTTGGTAAAAAAAATAAGTTTAGGTAAAGAAAAGAAAGCAGAAGTAATTAGTAAAGAAATACCTAATCTGAGTAAGTGGTTCAATAGCAATCTTACTATTGATATGAATGAAGTTAAAAGATTTCTTTTAAGTGAATACAAAAGTGAACTATACCTATTATTAGCTAAAAGATACCCTTCCACAAAATTTAATGAGAAAAAGGTGATTTTGAAAAATGCTTTTAATAATAAATTATACTTAGCTCTTAAAATCCTTAATAAACAATTTGATTTGTCCTTAGATAAAATTTCAGGTAGGTTTTATACTCCTATAACACAACTTAAAAAAGAATTGAAAAGTTTTATTAGATATGCAGGAGAGTGCATTTACTCTGTTGATATAACAAATAGTCAGCCTTTTTTATCATTAGCTATTTTAGATTTAGAAGTGTTTAATAGAAATAATGTAATTGATATTATAGAGAGTGTTAATCCTAAGTTAGTATCTATGAATATGATAAAAGAATATGGTAGAATACCATTTATCTCTATGCTTGTAAAAAGTATAGAGGACTTGCAGAACAAAGAGGATTATCTTAACTATAAGGCTTCTGTATTAGGAGGTAGATTCTATGAAGACATGATTGAATTACTCTTAGAAAATGGTCATTTAGAAGATATTGCACCTGAAAATAGAAGGGATAAAGTTAAGCCAATAATGTATGCAACTTTTTTCTCAGACCCTAAATCAATTAAAACTGAATATATGCCACAAGTGAAATTATTTAGAAAATTATTTCCAAATGTTTACAATGTATTTAGTTTAATTAAAGCTGATACACATAATACACTTGCATTGTTACTCCAAAAAATAGAAGCTCAACTTGTAATAAAGGAAACTTGTAATGAAATTAGTAAAGACCATCCTAATGTACCATTATTTACTATTCATGATTCAGTATGTACAACAGAAGCTAATGTAGAAATGGCAAAAGAATATCTTACTAATTCAATAAATAATTTTATGGGATATACTCCTAAGTTTGAGATAAAAAAATGGTAGAGAAAAAAATGAGGCTGTTATTTAATCGTAACAGCCTCATAATTCTACAACAGATTTTTCTTTTGTAAAACCTTCATATCTCTTTCAATTTTTTCATCAAGAACCTTTGCATAAATCTGAGTAGTACTCAATTTGGTATGACCTAACATTCTTGAAACAGTTTCAATTGGTACTCCATTAGCTAATGTAATTGATGTAGCAAAAGTATGCCTTGCCAAATGGGTAGTAAGCGTTTTATCAATACTGGCTAATTCTTGTAGAATTTTAAGATATTGATTCATCTTGTGATTTGACAATACAGGAAATAGTAATCCCTTTCCATTATGGTTATACCTATTCAGTATTTCCTCTGCTTTATTTAGAAGTGGAACTGAAAATGATACACTTGTTTTTTGCCTTTTCATCTTAATCCATTTTTGCTCATTTATAGTTGTAATATGAGTATGATTAATTTGCTTTACATCACTATAAGATAACCCTGTATAACATTGAAACAAGAAAACGTATCTTACATTATTCAATGTTTTCCTCGTTATTGTTAAACTGGCAATTCTATTTACTTCCTCAATGGTAAGAAATGGCTTTGCTACTGGTGTTGATTCCAATTTAAAAGTAT
>CAZFKA010000035.1:4514-18242 GCA_964519155.1 uncultured Bifidobacterium sp.
CTTACGTGTAGATACCCTAAATTGATGGCATAATTAATTATCTTCCTTACCCTTTGAATATGTTTATTTGCACCATTATTGGTACAAGGTTTATCATGGGTTAAGAAGTAATAGTATGCTTCACAAAATTTGTAATCAACCTGTGTAAGTTCAATATCTTTAGTTTTGTAACATTTAGGAACAAATTCTTGAAGATATTTGAGAGTAGTTTTATAGTTTTTTAAGCTACCATAACTATACTTTTTTGGAACAAGTTTTTCAAACTGTACATTGTGTTCTGTGGCTGTTTGAATTAGCATTTTTTCTTTTACTATTTCAGTTTTACCAAAGAATTCCTCTTTAAAAATTTTAGTGTTGAGGTCTAACCCTTTGGCTAAAATATTTGAATAGGTGGTATATACTTTACTTTTGAAATTCTCTAAAAACTGATTTACAGTTTCAGCATTTGTAGCTTTTACAGAAACAAGATGTTTGGTTTTATCCCAAGATTTAGGATTAATTCTTTGAAATGTTGAAAGTTCAATTTTGGTTTTATTTATGAAAACTCTGGCATAGATGGGTACAAACCCATTTGAATCCAATTTGTCAATTTTAATGACAAACTGAAAGCTAAAGGAATTCCTTATCATATCAGAGAAATTTAGAAATTGAAATCCACTCTAAAACATTGTAATTCAATGTATTAATAGGTGAAATTTAGGGTGTCAGGATAAGTGTCAAAAAATGACTGAAAAAGGGGTAAAAATGAAAACTGGAATGAAACTGAAATAAAACTATAATATTCTCAAACCCTTGATAATAGGCTATTTAAATGAAAAAAGGAGTAACCCATTAAGGCTACTCCTATTTTGCTTGTCGGGAGGACAGGATTCGAACCTGCGACCCCCTGGTCCCAAACCAGGTATTCTACCGAGCTGAACTACCTCCCGAACGGTTGTTCAACTGTGTTTGACCACAGCTCCTTTTGTTTAAGGAGTGCAATATTACACAACATTTCTAAATTTTCCTAAAAGCATTTTAAGATTGTTTTGTCGCAAGCAGGCTATTGGCAATGCCGGTGCCTACCTGGTCTTTTACCTGAATTAGGTACTCCGATGATGTTTCATCAGAAATTGTCAACGCAAAAGCGAAATTTGCTTCGCATTCCAGGCTAACGAGTGTTAATACCTCTGGTTTGATATAAAAATAAGAAGTTGAGCAGTATATTTGATAAGCACCTATCTGCGATGAGAAGACATTTGATCATTAGCTTGTTGTTTGGTATATTGTTTTTGACGGTAAAGCGTTCCGTTGCACAATGTCCTGATTTGGTCGTCGATCATTGGGAAGCCTGTGTGAGCGACAATCAAAATTGGAAGTATATCGTACCGTATACCGATATCCCCGACTGGAAACTTCCAGCGTTTAACGATGCTGCCTGGGCGAATGGTATC
Source organism: uncultured Bifidobacterium sp. (assembly GCA_964519155.1). Classification (GTDB taxonomy): domain Bacteria; phylum Bacteroidota; class Bacteroidia; order Chitinophagales; family Chitinophagaceae; genus OLB11. Next base: position 5,948 of record CAZFKA010000035.1, read on the forward strand.
GGCGGTATCGGGTATGGCGATAATGACGATGCAACTGTATTACCCAATCAGACCCTGACGCTGTATATGCGACGAACATTTACGATTGTAGATACGGCGGCAATCAAAAAAGTAGTGCTATGCTTGGATTACGACGATGGCATTGTGGTTTACCTGAATGGGGTACGGGTCGAATTTTTCAACATTACAGCTAGTCCATCTTACCTCACTGCAGCGAACATACCACATGAAGCCGCTTTGTATCAGGGCTTGCAACCACGATATACCCTGTTTAGCTTTGTTCAAAAATCATTGTTGCAAAACGGCACCAATGTGATTTGTGTGGAGGTTCATAATCAGGCGGCCAACGATAACGATCTCACTGCACGCCCCTTCCTGATGCTGGGTCTCGGTACACCGGCTGTTAATTATTCTCCTGTACCTCAGTGGTTTGTTCCTCCTCCACCTTTGTACAGCAATTTGCCGATAGTCAAGATCAATACCTGGGGTCAGCTTATAGTTGGCGAACCCCGCATCATTTGTGATATGGGAGTGATTGATAACGGACCGGGTAATATGAATTGTCAGAACGATGCCTCCAACAATTATCAGGGTAATATTTCGATTGAAGAAAGAGGACATGCTTCAGGCAGAAAGCCTCAATACAATTTTTCGACCGTCGACGGCGCGGGCATCGATTCAAATGTGGCTTTGCTGGGATTCCCCCAGGAGCATGATTTTACTTTATTTAGTTTAGGTGTTGACGAAACAGGTATTCATGATGTATTTTCCTATCATTTGGCTAATTTGCTCCACTGGTATTCGAGCCGCACACGATATGTAGAAGTGATCATGAATGGTGTGTACCAAGGCTTATATGTGGTGCTTGAAAAAGTGAAAGTCGATAAAGCCAGAGTGGATATTTCGAAAATTACCCCCCTGATGAATGCCGGTGATGAACTCACGGGCGGATACAGTTTTAAAATAGACCGGCACAATGGCAATGCAGGCAATTGGTGGAATACAACGCATGGGGTAGAGATTCAAAATCATGATCCGAACTGGATGCAAGTAACCCCCACACAGCGAACTTATCTGATGGATTATCTCAACCAGTTTGAAAATGTATTGTGGGGGGTGAACTTTGCAGATCCCGATTCCGGTTACAGAAAGTATATCAACGTGTATTCTTTTGCCGATTTTTTTCTGCTCAATGAAATGGCCGGCAATATAGATGCCTACAAAGTCAGCACATTTTTTTACAAAGACCGCGACAGTAAATGTGGGCGGCTGAGTATGGGTCCTTTGTGGGATATGGACTATACATTTGAAATGGGTGCTGCCTATAATAAATGGGTTCTTGACCATTTTGAACCTTTGGCGGGCAGTAAAAAGTGGTTTGGTAAACTATTGCAAGATCCCTGGTTTAAAAATATTTTGCATTGTCGTTGGAATGAATTGCGTCAAAATGAATTCAGTACTGCAAATCTGCATGCATGGATCGACAGCACGGCTGACAATATTATGAATGCCAACCTAAGGGATTCGCTGTTGCAACAGGTACCCTATTTGCCCTTGTCCTTGCAGGGTCGAGTGGACACCTTCAAAAACTGGCTGACAAACAGGCTGAATTGGATGGATGCAAATATCTATCCTGCTACTCAAGCGTGCAATGCCTTGGCGAATATGCCTATGCTTATCGATGAAATTAATTTTCACAGCGACAGTTCAACAAACAGCGGCGACTGGCTTGAATTGTTTAATTACGGAGCGACGCCCATCGATATCTCTCACGCGGTAATTTTTGATGGTGACCGGTACGAGCAGTATTGCGTGATTCCCGCCAATACTGTAATACCTGCAGGAGGAAGGTTGATCGTATATGCAGATAGCAATGCTTTTGCCACACAATTTCCAACCGTGATGAATAAAACGGGTCCACTGTGTTTTAAACTCAACAATGCGGGACAAAAAATTGTCATACGCGATCAAGATCAAAAGTTGATCTGTAGTATGACGTATCAGGATATGTGGCAATGCTCAGCCGATGGCAAGGGAAGAACCCTTCAATTGGAGAGTCCGGCAGCGAACCCCAATTTATCCGCATCATGGATTGCAGGCTGTATGGGCGGTTCGCCGGGAGTGGCGTATGCATCCTGTCATGAAGATTTGATTTATTCGGAGATGAATTATAAATCGGCTGTCACTTTTGACGCCGGCGACTGGATAGAATTGCACAACAAAACTAATAACCCATATTCATTAGCCGGCTGGACCATCAGAGATGGTAGTGCCAACAATGTATTTACGTTTCCGGCCAATACCCTCATACCACCGGCAAGTTATCTGGTGGCCTATACTGACGCTATTAAATTTGGGAGTCGATTCCCTACTGTAGTAAATAAAATCGGTCCCTTGGGATTTGGTTTTTCATCCACAGGGGATGCGGCACGTGTATTCGACAATAATGGTAAACTGCGGTATAGTGTGTGTTATGGTAGTTCGGCTCCCTGGCCTCTAACACCCAACGGAGGCGGATATACCCTCGAAAACAGGCGATACAATGGCAATCATAATGCAGACACTACTTGGTTTGCCGGCTGTTTGTATGGCTCACCCGGTTATGCATACGATCCTGCTTGTACGCCGGTTGGTTTATTGGAAAAAAACATCTCGGAAGCCGCAATGCAAGTATATCCTAATCCGACTGCCGGGAAATTATATATTTATACGCCCTTGAAGGTGGATGAGGTTAGTATTTTTGACCCCATGGGGCGATTGATTTTTACAACAAGAACGACAAAAAACGCAATCGATGTATCCTTGCTTCCCCAGGGTATTTATCATTTACAAGCGATCAGCCGGGATGGCAAAAGGGTTCGTTCGAAATTTGCCGTCAGTAAGTAACACGCGAAATCAGCATCTCTCATTCCGGTAATTTTGCAATGCGATCATCAAAAACGTTGAAAAGGAAACATCAGAAAAAAAGCCGCAAAATATGCGGCTTAAATGTTCAGCGGAGAGACAGGGATTCGAACCCTGGGTAGGGTTTGACCCCTACGACGATTTAGCAAACCGCTCCCTTCGGCCACTCGGGCACCTCTCCTCATACGATTTCGTATCCCCTATGCCGGTAAACATAAGGAGTGCGAAAATAGATTATTATTTTGAAATTCCCAATAATTCTACTTCAAAAATCAAGGTGCTGTTGGGCCCGATCAGTGCGCCGGCTTGTTGTTGACCATAGGCCAAATGCGGGGGAAGAAATAATTTCCATTTACTGCCAATGGGCATCAATTGCAGGGCTTCAGTCCATCCGGAGATCACTCTGTTGAGTGGGAAACTGGCCGTTTGTCCGCGTTGGACAGAACTATCAAACACTCGTCCGTCTATGAGGGTGCCGTGATAGTGACAGGTAACGGTATCGGTTGCGGCCGGTTTGTCGCCACTTCCTTCCTGTAAAATTTCGTATTGCAACCCACTGGGCAAGCTCACCACTTCGGCGCGCTTTTGATTTTCTGCCAGAAACTTCATACCAGCTTCAAGGTTTTCCTGCATTTTAGCCGTTTTGGCTTCATTTAATTTGTCGAATAAACTCACGTGAAATATTTTGAGTGGCAAAAATAGGCAATTGTCGTTTCCTTCCATGAATTCCGTTTTGATTTTTTATCTTGTGTCATAATTCCTGAGATTGATTCGGCAACTGACCACTATTTTACTGTTAGGATGTTTGTTTACTTCCTGTAAAGTACATAAGCCAAAGGCTGCGGCAAAAAGTGCGTCAACAAATGAACTAAAGGCCCTGCCCATCAAGCGCGAGCTGAAAAAAGAAGTTTCAGCCTGGTTGGGAACACCTTATCGTTATGGTGGTGATTCGCGAAGCGGTGTCGATTGCTCAGGGTTTGTACATGCAATTTTTCTTTCGGTGTACGATATTCAATTGCCCCGCACATCGAAAGAAATTTATCGGGCATGTACTGCAGTTGACATCAAGAAAATCAGAGAAGGCGATTTGGTTTTTTTCAACTATACCGGCAAAGGAGTTTCGCATGTCGGCATTTATCTGGGTAATGGAAAATATGTCCATGCATCAACGCAAAAAGGAGTTGTGATCAGCGATTTAAATAACGCCTATACCCGAAAAAATTTCATCGGCTGTGGTCGAATACGGTAATGCTTAGAGATGTTCCATTTTATGTCCGCCCTTGAATATTTTGCCGGTCAGCACTAATTTCAAGAAGTCGTTAAAATCGGGCGAAACTTTTAATGCATAAGCCGGCACCAAAAACATCACACTGACGATAGCGCTTTTGCAAGCAATATTCAGTAGCGAATTGATAAACATATGATGTTGAATAAAGTTGAGGTTGGGGATGAATTGGGCAAGGAGTAATACTGCCGTTGTTAAGCCTAAAAGAGATAAATAGCCGATGCTAAAACAATGAAACTGATATTTCTTCCATATAAACCATGTTTTTAACAAATTATACGAAATGAGAGAAATTGTTACTGCAAACGCAGCTCCATCAAGACCAAGACGAGGAATTAGTACTATGTTGGCAACTATCGTTACAACCATCATAATTGCTGAAAACCATATCAAAACGCTATAATATTTCGAATAATTAAGGATTTCAGAATTCAATCCGAATGCCATATCAAATAAACGTCCGAAAGCAATGATAAAAAGTACATTTTTAGCAATATGATATTCAGAGGGAAAAAGTAAAAAGATGTTGTCGGCATTACTGATGAGCAGAGTGAATAGAAAACACCCAATCAGAAATAAATTGATTGATATGTCTTTATTGAGTTCTTTCACTTTTTTGATATTATTTTCCAAAATTGCTTCGCGAATAATAGGAATTGATATCAGAGATATGGCGCGGTAGGGCACTTGAATCATTTGTCCGAGTAACAACGGGCGCGCATAAATTCCCAATGCACCAAGCCCCAAGTATGCAGATAGAAAAACGCCATCGATAAAATTGACAATATTTGTAAATAATACCAACAGCAACATGCTGGCTGAATAAGCTACATAAGTTTTAAGTTCCTTAATTTGCACAAATTTGCGAATTGAACCGAAGGTCAGATTCAATTTTTTTATCGCATATAGAAATAGAATTGCAAAAGCAAAAAAGTAAATGAATACAAAGCCATAAAAAAACTGTTGCTCATTTATATATTGATAAGCAAACAAGAAAACAAGTGAAATTAGCATTACCCGCGTTACAATTTCGCGAAGAAAAGCAGGGACAGCTACACGCAATTTTAAAGTTGCATAGGTTTCGATATATTGGCTATAAACTTGTATAATAACTAAGGGAACAACGAGAAAAAAATAAGGAATAAATAGGGCAGACCTTTGTTTATAGGTATCTATAATTGGATTGCGAAACAAATAAAACGCTATTGCGAACACAATTAAGTTACATGCCATGGCTATAAAAGAAAAGGCATTAAAATGAGCTGTTGTATTACTGTTTTTCCACGAGCTATGATATCGCATTAAGACAAATGACAAACCCATCATGGGCAGCGAGACTAGCATATAGGTCAAACTCTGAAGCAAATTGATCAAGCCCAAATATTCTACATCGATTAAATGTGGGAAAATAAATACCATGAAAATAACCCCAAGGAAAACACCGATATAATTAACTAAGCTAGCTTTCAGGCTTTGGCGCTTTATTATTCCCATAAGAACATTGTATTTGTAATCTTGAAAATTAGGGAGTATTTTGTGCTATAACAGTCATGTTTTGAGACAAAACCGTATTCCATTGAGCCGTTTCAGCGAATAATAAAAGACGAGGGTATAGTGTAAGAAAATTCCAGACTATTCGCCTGATAAAGGCATATGGGCTATGTATTAAAGGCTTGTCTTCAAAGCAATGTAAAAGCTGAAACCCATTTAATGCCAAAACTTGTTGCAAACTAAATGGCGTAAAGCAATTTTCATGGGTTATATCACCGTACATAACTCGCATACCATAAATACCTTCAGCGTTTGGCACATGAATAATAATCCGCGCATTGGGTGAAAGAACTTTTTTTATTTCAGTAAGCAAATTGAACAGTTCGTCTTTTGTTAGGTGCTCAAGTATGTCCACCAACAGCACACAATCATACTTACGGTCACAACTTTTCAAAAAATCGAATAAGTCTACATGTTGCACATCCATAATTCCCATTGAATGAGCGAGTTCTACTTGTTCCGCACTGATGTCAATACCTAAGATATTTTTATATCCGAGTTGTTTCGCGTAAAAGACATAACCTCCTGTGCCGCAGGCTATATCGAGAATATTTGCATCAACCGACTTTGGGAAATGACGAAGGATCGTATGTTTAATAAAAGGTCTATGCTTTTTAAAAATTTTTTCCGGGTCTGTTTCTCCGGGTAATCTCCTTGCCTGTCCGCTTGAGACATATTTTGCGTAAACAGTATCTCTGTATGACAGACTTTTCATAAGCAATGTACAACAATGCTAAACTATACTAGCATTGAAATGCAATGATAAATAAATGTTATAAATAATTCTTAAAAACTTTTCATATCATCAATAAACGATCGGGCAAACTTTTTTCTTGCCAAATTTGAGGAATTACTATTTTTGACCGTTGATATGTATTATCATTCTATAAATTACAATCATGAAGATAGCGATAAATACCTGGCTTTTGAGAAATAAGAAGATAGATGGTATTGGCGTAGTAACTATAGAAACGATATCCCGTATTATAAAATTGCATACAGATGTTGAGTTTATGATTTTATGTGATAAAGGGTTTACTGAAAATTACTTTGATTATCCAAATGTAAAAAAGTACAAGATTTTTCCGGCTTTACGCCATCCTGTGCTTTATATACTATATCTTGAAGTTATACTACCAATATTTTTATTTAAACACAAACCTGACCTATTTATCAGTATGGATGGATTTCTGAGTTTGACTAGCCCGGTCAAACAGCTTTCATGCATATATGATCTCAACTTTCATCATTTTCCAAATGATATAACATTAAAAAACCGACTCTATTATAATTTTTTCTTTCCAAAATTTGCTCGTAAAGCAAAGATGATCAGCACGCTCAGCGAGTATAGCAAACAAGATATTGTCAATGAATACAAAATAAACCCCCAAAAAATTGAGGTTATGTTTTGTGGGATCAAAGAAATATTCAAGCCTATCGATGAGGAGATAAAAAATGAAGTTCGGAACCGTTATACAAACGGGAATGATTACTTTTTTTTTGTTGGCTCAATGAATCCGCGGAAAAATATTCCTAGACTTATGGCGGCATTCGATCACTTTAAGAAACAAACAAACTCAAAAACAAAATTAGTATTGGCAGGCTATTTTGTGTGGCAGAGCGAGAAGATCTTAAACGAATTCGAGAAACTAACATACAAAGACGAAATTATTTTTCCAGGACGCGTTCCCGATGAGGAGCTTTCCTTACTGTTAGCAGCAAGTAAATGCTTAACATTTGTTCCCTTGTTTGAAGGGTTTGGATTACCTCTCGTTGAAGCATGGGCTTGCGATGTACCGGTAATTGCTTCAAATATAACCTCAGTGCCGGAGATTGCTGGCGATGCAGCAATAATGGTGGATCCATATGCTGTTCCCGCTATCGCAGAAGCCATGAGAAAAGTTGAAAATGATGAAAACAGTATAAGAGCTCAGTTAATAAAAAAAGGTCGCGAGAGAAGAAATATTTTTACATGGACACGATCAGCGAATTTGTTTTGGCAGACAATTGAAAAATGTATGATGAATTAAGATGGATATACGAATGTTTCTTCCGCTATCCTTCCGACAATATGTCGGTAAAAAAATAAAAGGAAATAAATGGATTGCTAAGGTTGTATCCCATCTGAATTATGCGAAACTATTGAGGAGCCTCCAAAAATTAGATACAAAAAAACCCATTGATTTCGATAGGTTTAATATTGCGGTTTACTCTCAGGCAGGAGAAGACGGCATTCTTTTTCTGTTAACACACATTTTGCCTGTGAAAGGAAAGTATTGTGTTGAATTCGGCGTAGAAGATGCAACTGAATGCAATACGCGACTATTAATTGAAAAATTCAACTGGCAATACTTACATATGGATGGAGGAAATTATTCGACAACAAAAACAAAAATTCAAAAGGAATTTATCACGGCCGAAAATATAAATTTTTTGTTTGAAAAATATAATGTGCCGAACGATCTTGATATTTTATGTGTAGATATCGACTATAGTACTTACTATGTTCTCGAAGCGATACATCCACGTTACAGGCCTTCCATAATTGTAGTTGAATACAATGCATCATTGGGTTATACGGATTCTTTAGTTGTAAAAAGACAGGATGACAGAATGTGGGATGGTAGTGTATATTTCGGGGCGAGTTTAAAAGCCTTGACGTTGTTACTGAACGAAAGAGGCTATAGTCTAGTATATTGCGATCGCAAAGGCATTAGTTGTTACTTTATTTTGACATCTTTAACAGAGATTATTACGATCCCACATTTAAATAATTTGGAGAAGTTGTACCGAAAGCCACAGTATGGAATGCGAAATGAATTTGGTTATAAAGGGCATCCCCCGGCAAAAAATGGCGATATTTTTTTGGAAATTAAGTAATTGTAAAGTATATGAAGATTTTTATAACAGGAGCAAACGGATTCGTTGGTGGACACTTTTTAGACTTATTAATGGATCGAAAAATTGAATGTGAAATAATTGCAACATATCATTCAGTGAACCCTCAAGAAAAATTCTTGAGGAATAATATTAAATGGATAAAAATTGACCTAACTTGCAAAGCAGAAGTTACTTCTTGGCTACAAAAAATAATGCCAACCCATATTTTGCATTTGGCTGCAAAAAGCAGTGTTGCTGAGAGCTATAAACAACCCGGAGAAGTTATTCACGACAATACTGACTCTTTTTTGAATATTTTAGAAGCTACACGAGAGCTAAAAATAGATTGCAAACTTTTACTGTCAAGTAGTGCTGAAGTGTACAAAGACAGTCAAAATATTTTAAACGAAAACAGCGAGTTGTCAGCACAAAGCCCTTACGCACTAAGTAAAATTCTACAAGAGCAGATTGCAGATTTTTATGCAGACAGGTACCAAATGCAAATCGTTGTCGCAAGGTCGTTTAACCACATTGGGCCAAACCAAAATCTGAATTTTGTTTTGGCATCTTTTGTGAAACAATTGAAAGATCAAATAATGCAAAACCAAACGCAAATTAAGCTTGATGTAGGAAATATCGATGTTGTTCGTGATTTTACCGATGTGCGAGACGTTGTGCGTGCGTATTGGCTGATGCTATCGAACCCCACAAATTTCAGATACTATAATATTTGTTGCGGAAAAGGATATAGTTTAAGAAATATAATTGAACTGATGGCAAGGAAAATACAATTGCCAATTGAATTGAATATTATGCCAGAAAGACTCCGTCCCACAGATAAAGCTATTGTAATTGGGAATTCAAATCGAATGCAGACGGAATTTCTTTGGCGACCTGAAATTCTTCTACCAGAAACCATTGATGATATGTTTGCGACTTTGTAATTCGTATCCTTTCTTATTACCAACCAAATTAGATTAAAGTTTGTACTTTTGGACAACACCAAAAAAAAATAGATGAGTAAAGTAGCACTAATTACAGGTGTAACTGGTCAAGATGGAGCGTATCTTGCTGAGTTATTGTTGAATAAGGGATATATCGTTCATGGTATTCGCCGTCGTAGCTCCTTAATGAACACGCAACGTATTGAGTATTTATATTTCGACGAAAAGTATAAAGGCAAATTTTTTCTGCATTACGGTGATTTAACCGATAGTAGCAACTTGATCAGACTTGTACAGCAAACAATGCCCGACGAAATTTATAATCTTGCTGCCCAGAGTCATGTGCACGTTAGTTTTGACGAGCCTGAATACACTGCCAATTCTGATGGTTTGGGTGCTTTGCGTTTGCTTGAAGCAATACGCTTGTTGGGGCTTGAGAAAAAAACAAAATTTTATCAGGCGAGCACTAGCGAACTTTATGGACTCGTACAGGAAGTACCACAAAATGAAAAAACACCCTTCCACCCCCGTAGTCCTTATGGAGTCGCTAAGTTATATGCTTATTGGATTGTCGTCAATTATCGAGAAGCATATAATATTTATGCAGTAAACGGCATATTGTTTAATCATGAGAGCCCCTTGCGAGGTGAAAATTTCGTCACCCGGAAAATAGTGATTGGTACTTCACGAATCGCGAAAGGGAGCGATGAAGTATTACTATTAGGCAATTTGGATGCAAAGCGAGATTGGGGACACGCAAAAGATTATGTTGAGGGAATGTGGAGAATTATGCAACAAGATAACCCGGAGGATTTTGTATTAGCAACTGGTGAAACTACTGAAGTGAGAGACTTCGTGCGTATGGCATTCGATTATGTTGGCGTCGAACTTGAGTTTGAAGGATCGGGGATTTATGAAAAAGCTAAAGTGAAAAAGTGTCGAAATTCGACATATCAAATACCGATTGGTAAAGTTGTGGTTGCTGTTGACGCAAAATATTTTCGACCAGCAGAGGTCGAATTACTAATCGGAGATGCTAGAAAGGCCAAGCGTATTTTAGGATGGCAACCGATTCATTCGCTCAGAATGTTGGTTTCCGAAATGATGGAGTATGAGCTAAACAGATAGTGTCAATTTTGTTTATACTAATAAAGCGCTTATTTTTATTCAAAATTTCTAATACTATGCGCAAGAAAATTATTTTGCTTTTACTTTTAGCAGGATTAATAAATACTTCAGTAGCTCAATCACCTAGTTGGGTGACAACACTTGGAGGTGGAAGCGTCGATGAGGGTTCAGATATCGTTACTGATGGGTTCGGCAATGTGTATAGTTGTGGGCGATTTTCTGGAACGGTTGATTTTGATAACGGACCGGGAACATTTAATTTAATTTCCAATGGAAATATGGATATCTATGTAACAAAATACTCTCCGAACGGACAATTTTTATGGGCGATTGGAATGGGGGGTACGGATAGAGATGGAGCGGTAGCGCTGAAAACCAATAGTGCAAATGAAATTATTGTTACAGGATATATCAGAAATACTGTAGATATGGATCCGGGTCCGGGAACTTACAATTTATATGGTGTTTCAAATTCCGGTGTTGATCCTGGATTCGGTGGTGATCTTTTTCTTGCGAAATATTCAACAACCGGAAATTTTATTTGGGCGTTTTCAGTTGAAAATGAATATTGGCAAAATTCGGGGTGGGGTTTAGCTGTTGACGATGCCGACAATATATATTTGGCTGCATCAAATAATGCAACCTCAGGAATATCATCTGATTTTGACCCCGGGCCCGGTGTAGCAATTTTGTCAGGCATTCCCAATGGTCATGGAATTTTAGCTAAATATACGAATGCAGGAGCTTACGTCTGGGCGTTTGCTGTTGGAGAATGGGGGCAAAATTCATCGTTTACAGGTGTTGAGTTGGTTCCAAACGATACAACTCTGATCGTTACGGGACATGTAAAAGGTGCAAATTTTGATGCAAATCCTGGACCTGGCGTTAATAACCTTAGTACACAACAAGAAGATGTTTTTGCTGCAAGATACAGTACCAATGGTGCGTATATTTGGGCGTTTAATTGTGGTAGTACCTCTGTTGATGTTACCAGACACAATGATGTAGATTCGAACGGGAACTTTTATATGACTGGCATTTTTTCAAATACAATTGATCTAGACCCTGGTCCGGGAACGTCTACTTTTGTTTCAAATGGGAATTTTGATGCGTTTATAGCGAAGTACGATTTAAGTGGCAACTACCTTTGGGCAAAAAGTTTTGGGTCTTCGGGATTGGATCACGGCTGGGATATTACGCGTAGCTTGGGAGTCGTAACAGCTATCGGCCATTTTAGTAATACCGCTGATTTTGATCCAGGAGCTGCTACGTTCAATCTGACAAGTGCTGGTTCAACCGACGCGTTTATTACACGTTTCGATACAGCCGGCAACTTTATTTGTGCCGTGAGAATTGGGGGACCACAAGATGAATTGTTATGGCGTATTTATACATTAACAAACGATACAATTATAGTCAATGGTCACTATGGCTCTAATAACATCGATGTTGATCCAACACCTAACACATTATTACACACAAATAGTGGAGGAAATGATATTATTTTCGGAAAATATTTTTACCAGAATACCCCTGTAAATTATAAATCCACTGTCATAAATGATAAAGTATGTGCTGGCCAGAATCCAAAAATTACTGTTGA
>CAZFKA010000036.1:0-4132 GCA_964519155.1 uncultured Bifidobacterium sp.
AGCCATATACAGCCATAGCGAGCGTGATGGAATGGGCCAGGGTAAACATAGTCGCTTGCAGGATGATTTTTTTAATATCCGTATTCAGAAAAAAAACACAAAGGATAAAAAGCACATGATCGAAACCATAGGGTAAAATGTGCGTGAAACCAAGTTGCAGATACTTACTGATCACTTCATCATCTTTCATTTTATCCAGTTGATAGTTGATGGTATGTGCGTTTAATGACAGGGTATTCAACAACATGAGGAGTATGGCCAAAGACACTTTTTTCATAACAAGTTCCTTTACAATGTTATTGAATGACAACTTGCATAGGGGCATCGCCGAGTATCAATTGCTCATCAAGATTACTGTTGATACCCTGTGAAGCTGCTTTTAATTCATTTGCTTTTGCCATATCGGTATTAGCCTGATAGATGAGAGATGCTTTAAATAGCGTTTGCGCATTTTTTGCTTTTGTAATTAGCGCTTTATCAATATATTTCTTTGCGTTTGCAAAATCTTTTTGCAGGTAACAGATCCAGGCAACAAGTTCGTTTGCATCAATATTTTCCGGTCGAAGGGCAAGGTCTTTCTGCGCAAAATGCAATGCTTCAATTGTATTGCCGGTGTGGAGATACGCCATTGCTAATTCGCGGTTACCATTGTGCTTGGCAATCGTATTTTTCTCATTGTCGATTTCTCCTTCTTGTAGTAAAGTCAACACATCATGATGTATTTCTTCCGCTTTTGCGTGATTTCCTTTTAATGCATAACATTCACCGAGTAAACTCACAAAAGAAGATTCACTCAGAACATGAATGGCTTTTTCGCAATGCGCAATCGCGGTATCATATTGCTTCTGCATTTTTGCCAGTTTGGCTAAACCGATTTCTGCATACGGATATCCGGGTCGGTAGTACAAAGCACTTTCATACAGATACTGCGCTGTATCATACTGACCGGCATTCAAATACAAATCGCCCAGGTTGACCCTAGCCCATTCTGTGGCTTCAAATCCGGTAGGGCCTGCATCGACAGCCATTTTCATCGCCTGTTTTGCGCCCTCGTTATCCCCAAATATTTGTCGCAGATATGATGCCCGTGAATATGAACGGAGATCAGGTCGAATACTCAGCATTTTATCGCACAACATAACGGCATTATTGTATTCACCTAACTCAACACTTGCGTCCACCAAAGCGCCATAAATATCTGCCTGGTAAGGATTGAGTTCGAGCGCTTGCGTAGCGATCTTTTTGGCATCGGCAAACTGATGCAAAGAAAGCAATACCGACGACTGGTAGGTCAGGGCCAGAAATCGGTCGTCTTTTGTTAGATTATCTTTTTGCAGTGTTTGTTCAATCATCTTGAGTGCGGCAGTATAATAATAAGAGGCGTCATTTCCCATCCTGGCTTCATTCAAATAAAGGGCCGTCAGGTTGAGTCTGGAAGTGATGTCGTTGGTATCTTTGCTTAGGGCAGTGGTATGTTCAAGAAATAATTTTTTCACGTTGTCCCATTCTGCGGTCTTGCCAACTGTATCTTTTCGTTCGAGGAGGGCACTGAATTGTTGGTAAGTCGAATGCGTATTGTTGCAGGCGCAAATTCCTGTCGCGACAATAAAAAATAAAGTAAAATAAAAAGTAATTTTCATGACGTATGTGTTTGTTTATATACATACGAGCAAACACGCCATACGGATTTAGCGCAGCAGTTTTTTCTCCAACGGATTTTGCAGGAAATGTCAATAGGCTGTCGAACCCTAAGCGATACCCATTGTTTAATCTGTATTTTCTGTCACGCGTGCTGCTTCCCACCCCAATAGCGCGGTTTTACGATCTGCGCCCCACATATATTCTCCTGAATGTCCGCTTGATAAAATTACCCGGTGGCAGGGAATCAAAATCGCCACAGGATTGCTGCCAATGGCGGTACCGACCGCTCTCGACGCACCGGAAGCGCCGATCATTTCTGCCACTGAACCATAAGTACGCACAGCCCCTTCGGGTATACGCACTAAGGCTTGCCAAACCTTTAGCTGAAATGCACTGGCTTTAACATGTAGAAGGATACGATTGGCTGTATGAAAATTTCCGGCAAAAAAGTCAATGGCCTGCTGTTGAAAATTGTCGGACGATGACTGCAAAACCGCATGGGGAAAATGATCTTGTAAAGCAACGACTGCTGATTGTTCATCGTTTATGAAAGACAAATGACAAATACCCCTATGCGTAGATGCTACGAGAATGCGCCCAAAGTGGGTGTCTGCAAAGCGATATCGCAAAATTAGTTCACGCCCGCCCTGTTTGTATTCGGCAGGGGTCATGCCTTCGATATTGACAAAGAGATCGTGCAGGCGTCCGGTACCGGATAAGCCGACCTCGTTGGCAACATTGAATAGCGTATTTTCAGGGTGTTTCAGTAAGCTTTTTGCATATTGCAGGCTGGTATATTGCAGGAATTTTTTTGGACTGATACCGGCCCAATCGGTAAAGAGTTTTTGAAAATGAAACGGACTCAAATGAACATGCGCAGCCACTTCATCGAGATCAGGTTGCATCTTGAAGTGAGTCCTGATATAATGGATCGATTTTTCGATTCTTTCATAATTGAGAAGGTCTTGCTGCTTCATTGATGATCAAGTTTTTGGGCAAAAGTAGCGTGTGGGTCGCGAAACAAAAACCCACTTCTTGCGATTGTTTATACGGTTCCACTTCGCCACCGACCCATCAGATGGTATGTCGGCCGCGTAGGGAAAGTATGACAAGGTGATGATTCTTTATTCGTTATCTGGTAAGTCCCTCACGCGAAAATAATTTTTTGTCTTCACCGCAATGCACAAAAAAAGTCTGCAGCTTTTCAACTGCAGACTTCATTATTTTTTCACTAAGGATTAATTCAGTTCTTCGTTAATTTAAGTGTTTTAGTCACCATATTTCCTTCCGATACTTTTGCAAAATAATTTCCGGCAGGAAGTTCATTGCTGTGCCAGATCACTGTATGTTCACCGGCACTATATTTCCCATTCATTGCCTGAACAATCATTCGACCCTGGATGTCAAAAATTTCAATTTTAAGTTCAGTGGGTTTTCGCACCATAAATCTGAATGTAATGGCTTCGCTAAACGGATTTGGATAACAAGTTGCGTTTATTGAATTTTGGTTCATGCCCAATAAGCCCAAAGGTGCTGCGTCGAGACAATTTGCCTGAGTGAATGGAGTGGCTAAACCGCCGCCTTCGCCCGTACCTCTCCAAGGTATTGCAACATAGGGAAAGTCTGCACTGAATGCGATATCATTCGTATCTACCCCTGTACTATAGCTTAACACATTTAGCAGTTTAGGTGTAACCGGGTTTGCAGCACCTGCCACATAATCGTCGTACCACAACCCAATGGCTGCCAACACCACCCCACTGACTGCCTGCAATTCAATTCGGGTAACATCATCTTCCAGTCGTCTTCCATTCGGGAACCCATCCATATTTGGGATAAACTGAATATTGGTATTGCCATTATAGTTGGGATCGGTCAAACCGAGCACAGCGGCATTGATCAAACCCTCCGCACTGAATGCCGGGCTATTGCGTGGCGTTACCGGCACTGCCATATTTAATCGCAGCATATCTCCCCCGTTGGGTAAAAATGTATTGATAAAGGGTTTGCCATTGGCCAGTGGATTTCCCCCTTTGCCGGTCGCCAGATGATAAGGGGCAAGGTTCGGTACACCGGTATGGAAGATCGGCCATAAATCTACAGAGCGAGGTGAACCGGCAGCCGGTAAAAGAAGATTGCCAAATAAGGCATCATCTAGCGCCGTACCCGCGACAGCAGGACTTCCTTTGAGACTATACAATCCATCGTGCCCGTTGCCAAAATCGAAGGCTTGTAAAGCATTGCGCTGAATACGCAAAGGCATAAACGCCGGTACTGCACCACCGTACAAACTATCGTCCATATACAAGGCCAACTCAGGGTTATAAAAATAATTTTTAAAAGTATCGAGATAGGCAAGATCCTGATATGGCGTAATAGCGTTCCACAGATCTTTTTTCCCAATGGGTATGACGGCTTCATTGGTCAATGGCATTCCCAAACGTGAAACCTGTATCCAGGGGCCACTATGTGTTTCTGTACCGTTGGCCAA
>CAZFKA010000036.1:4142-7975 GCA_964519155.1 uncultured Bifidobacterium sp.
CGGGAAGCACTGGCCCATACGCCGATCACAAAATCGCCATCGAGAATATTGCTCGCAGCGGCAACACCCTGACCGTTTTTTTGTAAAGTGGCAATGTCAACTTGTATCGCAATAACGGACACATTAAGAAATTTTAAACCATCTTTTGACCCACTACCTTGTCGTGGCAAATCACCCAGATCAAATACCCCACCCAGATCAACAAAGAAGGGATCGTCTGCCGTACCACAAAAAACCTTTTCACCTGATGTGGCCGTGGTGATCGCTGCATTGAACAAGTTCGCATAGGGTGTGTTTAAACCTGCTCCACCGTCGATTGAACGGGCACCAATATTGGGAGGCGGCACGATTCCATTGGTAACAATAGTTGTCCAGGTAACACCACCATTGGTGCTTCGTTCAAGCGTATACGTTGTTTTCAAGTTTTGTTTGCCTAATCGAATATTGAAGAACGTGGTGGGATCTTCATTTGTTTTTGTAAATGTGAAACGATAAGTGATGTCATCACCGGGTGTTGCCGTATTATTATCGATATGAATTTCATACCGGATATTTTCACCAAACGATTGATAGTTTGGCCCACCATGTGCAGCCTGCATCGGCACGTATGTAGCGATAAGGGTGATTTTATTGGTATCGTTCGGACTTCTAAATGCATACACATCAGCATTATCAGCCAGCGGATCGTTAGCAATCAGGGGGGCTTCGCGATGACTTGATGCTGATGCAATGGCCGTGATGCTGGTCAATGCCCAAACAGCTATCAGTCTTTTTATATTATTAAAATTCAGAATGTTCATGTTGTATATTTTATTTTTTTTTTGATGATTAATGGAGAAAAACGGGTCGCCGTTTCTTTAATTCACATTCGCAGCGGTTCCTTTCCAGGGTGTCTGCACAAATGGGAAAGTGCTTTTGAATGTTGTGTCATTTTTTTCAACACCGGTTGAATAGTTCAACACATTCAATAACTCATTGGTCACGGGATTTGCATTGCCCGCTAAATAATCGTCGTACCAAAGTCCGATGGCCGCCAAGGCTACACCGGCCACTGCCTGTAACTCTATCCGGGTCACATCATCTTCCAATCTTCGCCCGTTCGGAAATCCATCCATATTCGGAATAAACTGCAATGTGGCATTCGTATTGTAATTGGGGTCAGTGAGTCCGAGTACGGCTGCATACACGATACCATCTGAACTAAACGCCGGATCGTTGCGAGGCGTAACCGGGGTAGCCATATTCAACCGCAACATATCGCCCCCATTGGGCAAAAAGTTATTGATAAAGGGTTTGCCATTGGCCAGGGGATTTCCGCCTTTGCCCGTCGCCAGATGATAAGGAGCCAGGTTGGGAACACCGGTATGAAAAATAGGCCACAGGTCAACAGAACGTGGACAGTTTGCTGCGGGTAACAGTAAGCTGCCAAATAGGGCATCATCAAGCGCTGTACCACTAACGGCAGCCGATCCTTTTAAACCATATAGCCCGTTATGACCATTCCCGAAGTCAAATGCTTGTAATGCATTGCGTTGAATTTTTAACTGGCAAAAGGCTGGCACGGCTCCGTGATAGAGGCTATCATCCATATACAATGCCAGTTCAGGGTTATAAAAGTAATTGCCAAAGGTATCGATATAAGCTAGATCCTGATAAGGGGTGATCGCATTCCACAGATCTTTTTTACCGATGGGAATGATAGCTTCATTGGTCAATGGCATTCCGATACGGGATACTTGTACCCAACTGCCCGTGTAGGAAGGATCGCCACCGGTATTGCTCAGGGTACGGGTCGCTTGCCGTGAAGCACTTGCCCAAACACCGATCACAAAATCTCCATCTAAAATATTGGCCGCCTGGCTGACATCTTTCCCGCTTTTTTGCAAAGTGGCTATATCAATTTCAAGACAGATCGAATGCACATTGCGACGGGCCAGTCCATCACGAACAATGCCACCTGCCTGACGGGGGGCGTCTCCGAGATCGAAAATGCCGCCCAGGTCTACAAAAAAGGCGTCATCAGCAGGTCCGCAGAAAATGGTTTCTCCGGTATTAGCCGTAGCTACCGCCGCCATCATCAAGGCATCGTAACTTGGCGCGTTTAAACCGGCACCCCCACTGATCGATCGGTCACCGATATGGGGTGGTGGTACAATACCGTTGGCCAAAATAGTTGTAAACGTAAGACCGCCATTCGTACTTCGTTCGAGCGTATAAGTGGTTTTTAAATTTTGCTGCCCTAATCGGATATTGAAAAAGGTTGTAGGGTCCTGATTCATTTTGCTGAACGTGAAGCGGTAGGTGATATCATCTCCCGGTGTAGCAGTATTATTATCGATATGTATTTCATAGCGAATGTCGGTACCAAAGCTAGCATAATTGGGTCCGCCGAAGGGTTGCTCCATCGGTATATAATTGGCAATGATGATTACTTTGTTGGGGTTGGCGGGACTGCGAAATGCATAAAGATCTGTATTGTCGGCCAGCGGATCATTCGCAATCAACGGTGCTTCACGGTGACTGGATGCCTGTACTGAACTGCCGGTGAAGGCAAGTACAGCTACAAACAAAGTTTTTTTTGCCAGTGCTTTGCAGTGACGAAAAATCGTTTTTTTTGGTTTCATATATTCAATAGATTTTAAAGTGAACGAATAGAAGATTTAGTTTCTTCTTGAATATCTACGAATCAAATGAAGAATTGGTTTTATAAAAAACCTGAAAAATGCAATTTCTGTTTTCTACCGCCATACGAATTCTCGATTGCGGTACTCCAATTTATTGTTGTATTGCGAATGGAAATAGCTTGGTGCACCCACCAGTGCTTACAAAAAATGAATAGGTCTAACACGACTAATAGTAGTCGACTGCCTATATGGTGCTACCCGATGAGTTTTATTTCTTGAATTCACCTTCGAGCTTATTAGGCTCCAGTTCGAAATGGTAGTGTTTGGCAAAACCATCCTGTGCATTGATATAAGCGTCATCGTACGTTTTTTCCTCCGCCGTAATTTTCGCCTGAATGTCGCTGATTTGTTTGGTTTCTTCGTCGCCATACTTTCCCGAACTCAGTATTTCAATAATTTTCCGGTATTGTACATCCACTGTTTTGTAATAGTAATTAAACAAGTTGATGGCAGCGGTTTTAAAGAGTTCGCCTTTTTCGAAGGGCTTTACTTTTTGCAACGTTTCTGTGCAAAATTTAATAATGGCCTTGCTCTTTTCGAGTTGTTGCAAACTTGCTGTTTTCATTTCTGCAATACTGAGTTTGTCGTTGCCAACAATTTCAGTGATCTTTAAAAAACTATATCCGATACTGTCTTGCAGATTTACCACAAAATCATTGAAGTCAACGGCTGTTTTAAATGTTTTTTGTTGTGCTGTACCGGCAAAAAAAGTAAGCGTAAGCACAAAAAACAGAATCAGATTTTTCATACTGAGAATTATTTTGGTATAAAAATAGGATATTCTTGTCTGAGAACAGCATTTTTAATTTTATCCAATCGACTGAATCACGCAGATTTATTTTGCAAAAGATTTTGTTTGGCAAAAGGGGAACCGATAGCATACAAAACCGGCCTAAAAAAAATGGCGACAAAACAAGTTGTCGCCATGAGTAAAAGTATGCGCGTTGAGACTACAATTTCTGAATTTTTCTGATCATTTGTATTCCTTCTTCGTTATAAATTTTCAGCAAATAAACACCGGCAGCTACATCGCTGATATTGAAAGATGTCTCCAAAATTCCTTTGTTACCCGTTGTGCGTTGCGACCAAACGGTACGTCCACTGAGTTCAGTAAGATCAACATTCAGATCGCTGCTTGCGTTCAAATAC
>CAZFKA010000036.1:7986-18239 GCA_964519155.1 uncultured Bifidobacterium sp.
GATTTGGATATACCGTGAGTTCATTGATGTCTTGTGTTCTCATAACATCTATAACATCGGCAAATGCACTTGACTGTCCATCGATATCCACTTGAACCAGACGATAATAATTGTGACCGGCCAAAGGATTTTCATGCGTAAATGCATAAGTAAGTGGTTCACTGCTATTGCCCTCTTTTGCCTGGCTTGCAAGGGTGGCTAAGGTGCTAAAGGTAATTCCATCTTTGCTGTGTTGTAAAACATAATGATGATTATTGGTTTCTTCAGCACTGATCCATTGCAAGGTATTGACAGCGCCTACCACATTGCCATTGAATTGTTTCAACGCTACAGGTAAAGGAATTCCACCGATATTGGTGTGATAACCGATCGCCGGAAGGTTGGAACCGGTCAGTACAATCGGACCGTCATAATCGACACGGATACGACCTTCAGAACCTGCTGCACCCAGTCCATAATAAGGTACGCCCGCAATAGCAGAAGCACCGCCTGCGCCGCCAACACTGCTCAGTACACCCAAGTGCATAAAGTTCGGTGCAGCAAGCCAGATCGTTCCTCCCGAACCACCGGCACCACCGCCACAATTGCCCGTGCCATCACTACCGCCCGCACCACCATTCGTAGCAATCATACCACCCGGACCGATACTGATAGTTGTGCCGCTGTTCATCGCAATCATCCCACCACCGGCACCACCACCACCGGCACCACAATCGAAACCGCCTGATCCGCCACCGCCGCCTGATCCACCGGGCAAATTCGTAACCATGATATTGCCGTTTGACGGGCCACCTAAGCCCACACCGGGTCCTGCAGTGCCACCATTATTGGCGTAGCCACCCCCGCCACCACCTGACCATGCAGTGCCTTTATTACCGATGCCACCGGGTCCATTTCCATCACTTCCGTCCAGCGGTCCACTGATCGAAGAAAAAGATCCATTGCCGCCGTTGTAACCACCGGCAACACCGGTTCCACCGATCCCGGCTGCTGAATATGTCACACCATTGCTGCCGGCTCCACCATTGGCCTCTAAAATACCGTTGATCGTTATATTCCCGGTCGATCGGATGATCAATGGGTTCGGACCGGTGACCGTAACCGTTACACCGGCATTGATTGTGAAGTCGGTAAAGTTGTACGTACCGCCCGGTAAAGTAGTATTTGCCGCAGCGGTATAAGATCCATCGGCACCATTGCCGATATTGTAAAATAATTGTGCATTTGCCGGCAAGCCAAGCGTACACAGCAGCAGCCAGATCGCGCACGTTTTTACAAAAAAAAGATGTTTGATGTAGTTTTGTTTCATGTTGAATTATTTTGCGTAAAGGTAAGAAATTCCGAACCGAAGTATTTGGGGTGCACCTTGCAAAATGCAAATTTTATATACATTCATGGAAATTCTGCAAAATAGGGAAAGGCATTGTGGGGTCGGAAAGCGTAAAGTATCTCCGGGGAGCACTGATCGTCTTCGTCAATTGATAAGATATAGTGGAATTCTATTTGGGGAGCTCTGAACAATTATTCATTTTTGAAAAATCAAAAATCGCCGGTATGAAATTTACATATGCTCTTTTGTTCTCTCTCTTTGTTGCGACACAACTGCAAGCGCAACACTTTGGCATGGTCAGGAAAAATTATATGTCGACCTATTACGATACCCTGCTCAATATGAATATAGACGTACTCGATTCGTCAACCATAAGGCTTGGCAGCATCAACCCACTTACCGGCGTTGTGTCCAATATCGGGTTAGCGGAATATACCCTGGCCATCAACCTGACCGGCGCAACCATTGATCCTTACAACAATAAATATATTATCAGCAGTGGCGAGCAACTGATCTGTTTCGATTTGGCTAGCGGCAACATCAGTAATGCTGCAGTCATCAATGGCGCATTGAATACCTCCGCATTTCAAAACTACCGCTGCAATACAAGCGATACGATCATCTATGG
Source organism: uncultured Bifidobacterium sp. (assembly GCA_964519155.1). Taxonomy (GTDB): domain Bacteria; phylum Bacteroidota; class Bacteroidia; order Chitinophagales; family Chitinophagaceae; genus OLB11. The sequence continues at coordinate 9,945 of CAZFKA010000036.1, forward strand.
TTTGGTGCCACAAAACTTTTATTCTACATATTTCGATAGTTTGACCATGACCAATGTTCAGGTACTCGATTCTTCATTTCTTCGTTTTTCGTCTATTGACCCAAACACGGGGCAATACACCTTAATCGGCAATACGCCGTTTCGTGATGTGTATACCTTGGCCGGAAATGCTATCGATCCGCATCAGATGCTTTACTATTATTCTGCTGTAGATACCCTGGTGGCCATTGATGTGTATAACGGCAATCTGTATTCAGCAGTTGGTATACAATTGCCGACCAACGCCATTTTTGAAAATTTTACATACAGTTGCACAGATACTGCGATTTACGGTTTGACCCGTCACAATTATGTTTCAACGGTGTACGATAGTATTTTGCAACAGTTTATTGATGTGATTGATTCCACCACATTCCGTTTGTCGAAAATCAATCCGGTCAACGGCGCGGTCACGATTATTTCACCCGCAAATCTGGCTATCGGGGCTACCCTCAACGGGAGTTGTTTTATCGATCCGAATACGATGATCTATTATTTTTCAACAGGGAATGAAATTGTTGGGGTATCCCTCTCTACCGGTTTGATCGTTTCGACTGTACCTGCAACATTTCAGTCGGGTGCCATGTTTTGCGATATGATGAGAAGCGCGCAAAATTGTTTGGGTTCGCAAAAAGTGCGTCTGAATATACCAACGGGTATTTCTTCAACAACAGTTAATGAGCACAAATTATTAGTGACGCCAAACCCGTTTACACATCAGTTTTCTGTAAACAGCATGATGCCGATTAGTCGTTTGGAGGTGATAGATATACAAGGCAAAATTGTGCTGAGTTCAAAAGAAAGTACTATTGATATGAGAGCGTTCCGAGCCGGAATGTATTGGCTGAGGGGTACTGATCAGTCCGGCCGTTCGTATGTTGAAAAAATACTAAAAGCGGAGTAAAGACAACATTTTTGCATTACTGTTGCTCGAACCAAATGGAATGACGCGAATTAGTGTACGATAGTAAAGTTTATTTCACCGGTTTATCCATTATCGCTTCTTGATCGCTTGCAGAAAGTTTTTTTAAAAATTTGTTCAGATTTTTACGTAGAATCAGCAAAGCAATTTTTTCGATCAAAGTTTAGTAAATCGTTGCAGTAATTGTTGATCCTTACCTATAAGCCGTAGCACATATACTCCTTTCGCGAGATTATGGATATCGATTTTATTGCCGGGTTGAAATATGTTGTGCAAAGATTTTTGACCGTCAATGTTTATTATTTCAATTTGCCGAATATGGTTTAGGTCTTCCTGATCAGCTTTGATCTCAAGAAAATCGTCTGCCGGGTTTGGAAAAACAACAATTGCCTTATTCAGCTTTGTCGACTGAACGGAGAGTGGCCATGTGCTACTGCATCCTTCATCAAATTGAATCACCGTATCGGCATACGATTTTAATATTGAAAAATCTACATTAGAACTGCCGACTGGGGAATTTAAAAATGCGAGATTGAATGAATAAGACTTGCCCGCCTGCATGGTAAATTTTCTGGTATTTAAAAGAAAGCGACGATCTGCAGGAATATTCGCAAACTGGCGTTCACTGATACCTGCAGCAGCATTGGGTTCTGAAGGATAAATATAATGTACGACATTGCCGGGTACACGTGCGTTGCCAACGTCGGTAAACGGGATTCCATCGCGCCATTTATTGGTCATCAGATGCACGTATTGTGTATCTACTTCGGGATTACCCATCACTGTATTGTCGTTGTTGAAATACACCAAACCACCGAGGGGCTCTTTGTAGCCGACACTGTCGCCGGGAGACTTCAACAAGATCGTGGCAAATTGTGTGAGTGAATTTCCATAAGCTAGCGATAATAAAGTATCGTCGAAATTGTCTCCATTATACCCGATTCCCATACGACGTATTGAATCGCTACCCACATAATCATCGAAAGCATAGCCAATGTCGAAATCGTCGACAAAACTAAAACGCGTATTGTTGTAATTCACGCTATCGTTATTTGTTATCGTCATATCGAGATAGATGGCATTTTTTATACCACTAATTGAATAACAGGCATACGCCATATTCATGATTTCGAGATGCAAGCTATTGCTACCGGTTACTTCATGCGGATGAAAATCGTTGAAGATCCACCACAAAGCCTGTTCGCCTTTTATGTTGGGATAATCACCGTCAAGAGCGTTATAGATGCCATCATTATTTATGTCAATGAAAGGGGCTAGATCTTTATTGACCATCAGAGTAGCTCCATTTTTTCCTTCAGCATAAATGTTGCCTTTTGCCGGCCAATGTAAAATCACATCCGCTGTGTTTGCCAGTGTATGAGGCGATGTATTGATAAATGAATCAATACTTGCCTTGTTTATTTTCCAGATTTTGTCCCACTTGGAGGCAGTTGTTGAATCGGTGATTCCATTCTCAAGGGGGCCGCTCCAATAATCGTTGCCATTTTGCCGGTAGGTTTGAGCGCTCACATGAAGTGTATTGTTCGCGCCATGTATACCGGAAACCCAAAGCGAGCCGGTGAAATTGGAGTGTTTACCACTCCCTTTCGGAAATTCGTAACGGGCAGCAGAAGAATCAGGATTCCAGAACATGTCGCCAGTATTTAAAAATCCAGCTTTTACATTGTTGATATCGAGGTATTCGATAGTGGTTTGGCTATTGGCGGTCAATGACAGCAAAAGCAAGCAGATAATAACATTTGTTTTCATAGTGATAGGTGTTTGTCTTGCTTATTAATACGAGGGATAAGGGATAGTCGTTAGTTGACTAAAAAAATAAATCCCGGAATTTTGGTTCCGGGATCATTATTATTCAGCTATTTTTAGTCTTATCCGATTTTCAAACGGGCAAACGCTTTCACCGTAAGATCAGCTTCCACACTTTTCAAAAACTCACTTACTGTTTTGCTGCCATCTTTTACAAAGGGCTGGGCCAGTAATGTATTTTCTTTAAAGTATGCATTGATTTTGCCATCTGCGATTTTGGAGATCATTTCGTCGGTCTTGCCTTCCATTTTCGGATCGGCTTTCATTTGTTCCATGATGATATCTTTTTCACGGGCAATAGTTTCGGCAGGCACAGCAGCAGGATCAACCGCAACAGGATTCATAGCCGCAATTTGCATGGCTACATCTTTACCGGCGCTTTGGTTGGCCTCGTTAGCCGCTTTATTCAATGCCACCAATACGGCTACACGATAACCGGCGTGGTTATAGGCTACTACGCTTTCTGATTCAAGTCTTTCAAATGAAGTGATATCGATTTTTTCACCGATTTTTGCAACGGTTTCCAGAATTTTATCAGCGATCGTCACCCCGTCGAGTTGGGTTGCTTTCAATTCGTCGAGGGTTTTGGCGTTGCTGCTGATGGCAGTTTCGCTGAATTTCAGCGCGAGATTGATGAAGTCTTCATTTTTTGCCACAAAATCAGTTTCAGACGTGAGGTTCATCACGATACCAAAGCTGTTGTCAGCCGAAGTTTTTGCAATCACCACACCTTCTTTGGCGTCACGGTCGCTGCGTTTGGCAGCAACTTTTTGTCCTTTCTTTCTCAAATAATCGATCGCGGCTTCAAAATCGCCATTGGTTTCTTGCAAGGCAGCGCGGCAATCCATCATACCGGCTCCGGTTTGTTGTCTTAGTTTATTTACGTCTGAGGCTGTAATTGTTATTGTGCTCATGTTTAATTTTTTCCAGTTTATTTAAAAATTTAAATGATTAGAGAGTTTCAAAATACCGATAGGGCATTCAAGCGTCTCTTACTTCTTGGCTGCGGTAGTTCTTCGGGTACCGGTCGCTTTTTTGCGGGGAGCAGCTTTTTTTCCACCTTCTTGGTTAGTTTCGCTGCTATCACTGATGTTGCTGTTTTCATCCATTTCTTCCGTTTCTTCTTCTGAGTCGTCCATTTTATCTTTTTCGGTTTCACGTTCCTGTAAACCTTCAATTATTGCTGCAGTAATATAATTGGTGATGATGGCGATCGATTTGGTTGCGTCATCGTTTGCAGGAATCGCAAAGTCAACTTTGTTCGGGTCGCTATTGGTGTCTACCATCCCAAGGGTAGTGATACCAAGACGTTTAGCTTCCGACATCGCAATATGTTCGTGAGAGATATCTACGATAAATAAAGCGGCAGGGGTACGGGCCATATCGGTGATACCACCCAATACTTTTTCCATTTTATCTTTATCTCTTTTCAGGGTCAGACGTTCTTTTTTATTGATACTGATGCTTGAATCTTCGAGCATTTTTTCGATACTCTGCATTTTTTTAACGCTTTTACGAATCGTTCCGAAATTGGTGAGCATACCGCCTAACCAACGATCAGTAACATAAGGCATATTCACGCGTTGAGCGCATTCGGTAACGATCTCTTTGGCTTGTTTTTTTGTAGCAACAAACAAGATCTTCTTACCGCTTTTTGCAATTTGTTTCATTGCAGCAGCAGCTTCATTCAGCCCTTCAATGGTTTTGTTTAGGTCAATAATATGAATCCCTTTTTTTTCAGCAAAGATGTAAGGGAGCATTTTGGGGTTCCATTTTTTACGCAAGTGACCAAAGTGTACACCTGCATCGAGCAATTGCTGTTGTAATGTTGTATTTTCTGACATGATATAATAAATCGTGTTTAAATAATTTTTGAAATATTGTTGTGATGAATGGTTGGAGATTAACGTTTAGAGAACTGATAGCTCTTACGCGCTTTTTTGTGTCCAAATTTCTTACGTTCTACCGAGCGTGGGTCACGGGTGAGTAAACCTGCCGGTTTGAGGGCTACTCTTAATTCCGCATCTGCATGGCAAAGTGCACGCGAGAGACCTAACTTAATGGCTTCTGCCTGTCCTTTTTGTCCGCCGCCGTCTACGGTAACATTCACATCATATTTGTCCAGTGCATTGATCGTTTTCAAGGGTAATTCGATCTGGTTCTGCAAATACATCAAGGGGAAATATTTTTTATAATCGCGGTCGTTAACGGTGATGGTTCCATTACCTTTGCTCAGGTATACCCTGGCGACTGCTTCTTTTCGGCGACCGATTGCTTTTTTTTGTTTTTCCATTATATATAAGGTATAATTTTATTTTGTTTGTAAATTAATTTAATGAAAGGGTTGTGGGTTTTTGCGCTGCATGGGGATGGGTATCGCCTGCATATACAAAGATCTTTTTAAACATGGCACGTCCGAGTCTGTTTTTGGGCAACATACCTTTTACAGCTCTTTCAATAATGAGTTCAGGACGACGGGCCAACAAGTTCTTAGCCGTTTCTTCTTTCTGCCCTCCGGGGTATCCACTGAAAGTCAGGTAGGTTTTTTGATCTAACTTATTACCGGTAAATACCAGTTTGTCAGCATTGATCACAATTACGAAATCGCCGGCATCAGCATGCGGGGTATAGGTTGGTTTGTGTTTACCGCGTAATATAGAAGCGATGCGGGTACTCATTCGGCCAACAGTCTGGTTAGTGGCATCAACCACAAACCATTCAGGCTTATGATTTTGTTTGTTGGCGAATTGTGTCTTGTAACTTAAATGTCTCATATTGAATGTAATTCTGTTTGATTTATTAAAAGGAGCGCAAAAGTAAGCATTTGATCCATTTTACGCGTTTTTTTTACACATAAATATTTTCATAATGCTTTAATTGATTGATAATCAGTATTAAAAATAACATATAAAAATAATTTTAATGCAAAATACGGTATAAAGACCGGCAGTATCACCGGTTTTCATGCGGGCTTATGGGCTGAAACCCGCGTAAAAGTTAAAGCCGATGTAAAATAATGTTAAAAATATTTGTATTTTTTAAAACATCTTTATACGTTTACACCAAGAAATATTATTAAATTAAAAATAGAAGCATGAAGAAATCAATCTTATTAATGATTGCATTGCTGTTTACCGGTGTGCAAATTGTTTTAGCTCAGGCAGAAGCTATTAGGGGAAAGGTGCTTGACGACAAAGGTGAGCCGGTAATAGGGGCAACCGTAAGGGTAAAAGGCACAGCTAAAGGCACCGTAACCGATGCCAATGGTAATTTTAAGATCAACGTGGAAGACGGAGAATCGCTCAATATCAGCGCGATTGGTATGAAGTCAACCGAAAAGTCGGCACAAGATGGGATGGTGATCAAACTGGTCGCCGATCAATTCTCACTACGTGAAACCGTAGTTACCGCTCAGGCGATCAAAAGAGAAAAAGCCAGTCTGGGGTATGCCACAGCAACCGTAGGCAACGATGACTTGAACAAAGGGAACAATATGAGTGCGCTCGGCGCCTTGACCGGTAAAGTATCTGGTGTGAATATTACCAATACAACCGGCGGTATCGGTGGTTCTACCCGTGTAGTCATCAGGGGTGAAAAATCAATCGGTGGTAATAATAATGCCTTGATCGTGATCGATGGTATTCCGGTAAATAATAACAATCGTTTGCGTTCGAACAGTTTGAAACAAATTGATTTCGGTAACCGAGGCAATGATGTGAACCCTGACGATATCGAAAGTATTTCGGTGTTGAAAGGCGCTGCTGCTACTGCGTTGTACGGGTCTGAAGGTGCCAATGGCGCGATCATGATCACAACGAAATCGGGCAAAGCCAAATCAAAAAGCGGCAAAACCGAAGTTGGCTTCACTACCGGTTATGCTCGTTCAAGAGTGTTGATGTATCCAAAATTCCAAAATCAGTTCGGACAAGGTGATATGCACGGTATATACGACGATCGTCGTGAGAACTTCAGTTGGGGATTACCATTCGATGGACAACTCCGTCCCTGGGGCCAAATCATCGACGGCAACCAACGCATTAAACCATATGTGGCCATCGAAGACAATGTGAAGGACTTTTTCAGAACCGGTGAAGGATACGAAAATAACCTGAGCTTGTCTGGCGGTACCGAAAAAAGCAATTATTTCCTTTCTTTCAATTCATTGAATGCAACAGGGGTTACACCGAATACTTCCTCTGATCGTTACAGCATCCGGGTTAATGCCAATCATGAATTCGCCAATAACTTTTTCAGCAGTTTCAATGTCAATTACGTGAACGGCGCATCGCGCTTAGATCAAGGTGGACAAGGCGATGGTTCCGTATGGAACAATGTATGCCAACAACCCCGTGACATTCCTATCAGCGATCTGCGTAACCTCGATGATAAATTCAACTCAATGGATTTCACCGATAGCAACGGTATCCGTCGTTATGGATACTATGGTGCCTATACGGATAATCCCTACTGGATTGCCCAAAAATATGATAACCGCAATCGTTTTGATCGAATATTAGGTCAAACAACTGTGGGTTGGCGCATGAGTCAGCACTTTACCTTGAGTAATCGTTTTGGCGGTGAAATGATCTCTGACCGTATCTACCTGAAATCACCAAAAATCAACACGATCGCTGTTGAAGATGATTTTTATGGTTCACCTAAATCCAGTAACGGTGGTTATTTTGAATCAACCGACAATTTCAATTCTTATTTTAACGACCTGATGTTAAATATGAACTACCAAATCGATAAATTAGGGATCAATTTACTGTTGGGCCATTCTGTAAGCAGTCGCCGGTCAAACTTTGTTTCCTCTAATATCGACCCCACAACGAACGGTCTGGTAATAGAAGACTACTACAATTTTGGGAATGCAACAGACAAAATTGCTGCAGAGAATACACTGACCCGCTCACGTAAAATTGGGGCTTATGGTTCGTTGAATCTTGATTTCGACAAATTCCTTTTCCTTGAAATTACAGCACGTAACGATTGGAGCTCTACTTTATCCAAAGTCAATCGCTCTTATTTTTATCCTGGAGCCAGCATTTCATGGTTATTCAGCCAACATTTTTCTGATGCCGCTAAAAAAGCATTCAATCATGGTAAGATCCGTGCAAGTGTAACTTCAGTGGGCAACGATGCGACTGCTTATCAAAACAATAACCCCGGATTTGTAAGTTCGGTATTCAACAGCGGCTTCGGCGAAAATGTGTTTCCTTTCAATGGTGTTCCAGGCTTTACCTATCAAAATGCAATGGGTAACCCTAACCTGAAAAGCGAAAGACAAAATGCAAAAGAAATCGGTTTTGAAGTAGGTTTATTGCAAGACAGAATTCAGGCTGACTTCACCGTATATACCAGTCTGCAAAAAGACCAAATTCTGGCGGTACCAACCCCATCGTCATCTGGCTTTACGTCACGTATTATCAATGCCGGCGAAGTTCGTAATACCGGTTTTGAAGCCCGTTTGCAACTTACACCGATCAAAATGAAAAACAATGGAC
>CAZFKA010000037.1:0-9495 GCA_964519155.1 uncultured Bifidobacterium sp.
ATTACGGACAAGACTATTATCAACTGTTTTATGATGCAAAGCTCAGTAAAAGCTGGAGCCTGGGTACTACATTATTTTATACCCGGGGCAAAGGATATTACGAAGAATATAAAACAGATCAGGCTTATGCTGACTATGGACTGGGAGATTCTGTTGCAGGACTCAGCGCTACCGATCTGGTACGTCAACTCTGGCTCGACAATCATTTTTATGGTGCACGATTGTATACGACCTACCTGAGTAAAAAGTTGGATGCCGGAATTTACCTGAATTACAATCAATACAAGGGCAAACATTTCGGCGAAGTGATTTGGGCGCAACAAGGCATTGGTAAAAATTATCGCTGGTACGATTTATGGGCAACAAAAAATGATGCCAATGTGTATACAATGATCGATTTCAAACCAACGGAACAATTGTCTGTTTTTGCCGATCTTCAATATCGCAGCGTGCAATACCTGATCAATGGATTCAGAAAAAATCCGGGCATCAATCATAACCTCGAATATCAATTTTTCAATCCTAAACTCAAACTGTCGTTTAAAAATAATCATCATTTCGTCAGCGCGATTGCGGGTATCGCACAGAAAGAGCCGAACCGCGACGATATCGAAGCGGGTGTGTATGAGTTGCCAAAGCCCGAGAAATTATTCAATACTGAATTGGCATATGGTTGGCGAAACCGATTGATGAGCATGCAGGCAAATTTCTTTGGCATGTTTTACAAAGACCAATTGGTACTCACCGGCAAAATCAATGATGTCGGTGCGTATACAAGAACCAATATCGACCGGAGCTACCGGATAGGCGTAGAATTGGAATGGAATTTCCGTGCCCGAAATCGCATATTGGAACTGAGTGCAAATCTTGCTTTATCGCAAAATAAGGTACTCAATTTTACCGAGTATGTAGATAATTACGATATGGGTGGACAGGTACGCAAACAATATAGCCGCACAGATATCGCTTTTTCGCCAAATGTGATCGCAGGAGGGCGTGTGTCTATTTTTCCGCTGCGAAATAATTCCGATCACCTAATTGAAAATTTGTCCATCGATTTTTTGCCTAAATATGTGGGGCAACAGTTTCTCGACAATACGGGTAACCTTGAACGCATAATCAAATCCTATTTCGTTTCGGACCTGCTGGTCAATTGTCCGCTGAAACTCAATGAACACAGTGTGTTGAACTTGCGTACCGGTCTTTACAATGTATTCAATAAAAAGTATGAAGCGAATGGTTATACCTTCAGTTATATTTATAACGACAAACTGAATACGCAGAATTATTATTATCCGCAGTCAGGTTTCAGATGGATGATCGGCGCGGGAATTGCACTGTAGAAATGTATTTCTAATTCCAGAGTTCAAATGACATTACCGCCACGAACGAATAATTCACGAAAAAAGTTTTCAGCATACTGCCTATTGCAATAACGCCACGAATGCACGAATAATTCACGAAAAAAGTTTTCAGCCTACTGCCCATTGCAATACCGCCACGAATGCACGAATAATTCACGAAAAAAGTTTTCAGCCTACTGCCCATTGCAAGAACGCCACGAATGCACGAATAATTTAGGTAAACGACTTTCAGCCTACTGCCCATTGCATTGCCGCCACGAATGCACGAATAATTCACGAAAAAAGTTTTCAGCATACTGCCCATTGCATAACCGCCACGAATGCACGAATAATTTACGTAAAAAGTTTTCAGAATACTGCCCATTGCAATAACGCCACGAATGCACGAATAATTTACGTAAAAAAGTTTTCAGCAACTGCCCAATGCATTACCGCCACGAATGCACGAATAATTTACCGAACAAACTTTCAGAATGCCGCAAACTGCCTGCAGCAATACCGCCACGAATGCACGAATAATTTACCGGACAAACTTTCAGCTTACCGCTAACTGCCTGCGGTAATACTGCCACGAATGCACGAATAATTTGCGGAAAGGACTTTCAGCATACTGTCTACTGCCTACTACGTACTGCGCACTACTTCACCATACGCCAACACTGATGGATCTTTTTGTTGCGGAAATCATGTGGCACACTGTTTGCCGAAATGTTTTCGATCAAAGTAGCTGCTATAGAGTCTTCCGCTAAAATAAAGCCTCTGAAATTATTCGAAAAATAGATAAGACCTCCGGGCTGTAAATGCTTCAGCGAATGATTGATCAATTCAGCATGATCGCTTTGTACATCAAAATTGCTTTTTGTTTTATCACTGACCGAAACGGTGGGGGGGTCCAATACAATAATATCGTATAAACGTGTCGGGCTTTGCTTGATCCATTCTTTTACATCCGCTTGTATAAACTGATGCTTGCTGAGGGATATATCATTCAGTTTGAAATTTTCTTTGGCCCAGTTGAGGTACTTACCCGACAGATCAACCGAGGTGGTGGTGAAAGCTCCGCCTTTTGCCGCATATACTGAAAATGATCCGGTGTAGGCAAAAAGATTCAATACATGTTTTTTTTCTGCTTCCTTCATGACCTGCTTACGGGTATTGCGATGATCGAGAAACAATCCGGTATCCAGATAGTCGCGGAGGTTCACCAGAAAACGCAGTCCATTTTCGTGTACCACAAAAAAGTCTTTGGTATCACTGAGCTTGCTGTATTGGCTCGCCATTTTTTGCCGTTCCCGCGATTTGATAAAAATGTCTCCTTCCCGCGGTTGAAAAATCAATTGCAAGGTGTCAATACATTCCTGCTGCCACCGGATTTCAGCTTCGTGTTGTCGGGCATGTCGGGTTTTATAAAACGACACATGTAGTTTATCTTCATATACATCCACACAGAGTGGATATTCGGGCATATCCCAGTCAAAGATACGGTAACAGCTTAGCTGGTTTTGTATCAGGTATGATTTCAGTTGCTTCTGATTTTTCCTGATCCGGTTATACAGCGCATTGTTGTTTTCCACCGGGCAAAGATATTTGTAATACACGGATATAGACGAGAATAAAAATTTTATTACATTGTGTGAAGTTTTAACAGCAGCTATGGATCAAAGAATGTATGCACAATCGTTCGATAGAATTGTCGATATAATGGATGAATTGAGAAGCAAGTGCCCCTGGGATAAGAAGCAGACCCCGTCTACCTTACGGCAACTCACCATCGAAGAAATGTATGAGTTGGTGGACGCTATCACCAATAACGATTGGGCAGCGATGAAGGAGGAACTGGGCGATCTGCTGTTGCATATTGTTTTTTATGCCCGCATAGCCAGCGAAACCGATGCGTTCAATATTCATGATGTGATTGAAAATGTATGCAATAAGCTCGTCTTTCGTCATCCCCATATTTATGCGCATACCCACGTCAACGATGAAGATGATGTGAAGCGCAATTGGGAAAAGCTCAAACTGAAAGAAGGCAAGAAGTCGGTGCTCAGTGGGGTGCCCTTGAGTCTGCCGGCAATGACCAAAGCTTTGCGTTTGCAGGAAAAAGCCCGACAGGTGGGTTTTGAATGGAAGCAAAGCAGCGACGTAAAGGACAAGATCAGCGAAGAACTGCAAGAGCTGCAGGAAGTGGTGGAGTTACATGACCGGGAAAAAATGGAGGCTGAGTTTGGGGATGTGCTATTTTCGATGATCAATTATGCGCGTTTTTTACAGATAGACCCGGAAAACGCATTAGAGAAAACCAACAAAAAATTTCAGCGACGGTTTATGCAAATGGAAGAGCAACTTACCGCTGGGGGGAAGATGCTCAACGATTTTACGCTTGAAGAAATGGACCGCGTTTGGAACGAAATAAAAAAGCATGAGTAAGGACGGCAGAAAAAGTACATTCCGATTTCCATTCGATATCAATCCGATGGTCTTCATTGGTTTGGCACTAGTCTTTTTTGTTCTATCTATCCGGCAAGTCGGCGAGTACATTTTGCCCAAGGTTTCCGTAAAGGACCTGAGCCGACGGATTGAAAAGGTTATTCAAAACGATATTCAGCAGTTTCAGGAGTCATTTGCAGATACAGCATTGTTTAACCACGCCATCGCCGATTCGCTGACCCCGGAGCAACATAATAAGCTTACCCAATTGCCTTTCGTTTACCAATTGTATAAAGGCAGGCAACTGATGTTTTGGAACGCAACCTTGCTCGATCTGCTCAGCGATACCCTTCCCGAACAAAAACCTGTAGTACACAAAGCAGCCAATGGTACTTATGTTTTGTACACCGTGCGTTGGGGAATGCTGCGGCAAAATCGCGCCGTGCTGATCATTCCCATAAAAAGACAGAATAATTTCGAAAGCGAATACATGCGCAATTATTTTTATGCCGACCGGCAGCAAAATGATTTTGGCATTTTTATTAACCCGGAAGCCGTGCACAAAAGTGAACCGGTGAAATGGAAGGGTGAAACCTTGTTTTATTTATACAGTCGCTCCACCCAACGACCAACCGGCGATAATTATCTCCACCTGTTATACTACGCATTGACTTTTATTTTTTTCGGCATTTCTATTCACACCTATCTGAAAGTGACTGTCAAAAAGCGGACACCGATCAAGGTTTTTGCCTGGTTGTTGTTAACTGCAATCGGTATCCGGGCGCTCACTTATTTGACCGGTTTTCCGAACGATTTTTCCGGATACGCCATTTTCAGTTCCTCCTATTTTAGAATCGATGCCGTCAATCGTTCAGTGGGAGATGTTTTTATCAATGTTTGTCTGTGCTTCTGGATACTATTGTTTTATGCAGTGAATGTGCAGGGTAAGGTGCGCGCGATCAAAGGCCGTATCGAAAATTATGTTTTTGGTACGGTCAAACTTATCATTTGTGTGCTGCTCCATCTATATTTTATCAATCTGGTATACAGTCTCATCCTCGACTCGACAATCAACTTCGATATCACCCTGATCTCCCGGTTTAACCTAATCTCTTTTTTTGGGTTGATCAGTTTTCTGGTCATTTTCGCAAATCTATTTCTCATCAGTTTTATCACGAACCATTACGCAAACACATCTTTCCCTAATCGTTATATCAAATATATCCTGTTGTTGGTCATCACGGTAGGGGTCAAATTTATTTTGCATACAAGCCATCAGGTTGCTTTCCTCAATTATATCGTGTGGGCAGCTAGTGTATTTTTGATTCTCGATTACACTTCTTCCAAAATTCGTTTCGATTTTAATTCCTTTTACCTGATCGTCTGGATCGTCATGGTTTCGTTTTTTGGTGGATATATGCTCACCCGCCTGAATATTGATAAGGAAATGAAATTGCGGAAGCAGTTTGCCGACTATGTGTTGCGCGGTAAAGACCTGCCGCTTGAGCAACGCTTGGTTAAGTTCAGGCAGGCGGTAAGCAACGATCCCACCATCAAAGTGCTGCTGACAAAAGATTCCCTGCAGAACTATCAGGAGATCGTTAACTACACTTATCTCCAGTATTTCGACGAATGGATGAGCCGTTACCGATACACGGTACATATGTTTGACAAGCAGGGCCGAAGCGCAACTCCACACGATACCCTGTCCTTGACGCAATATTTGTCAGCGTTTCAGGGCCACGCTCAACCGTTGTCTGATTCATTGGTTTACTATTTACACGATCATGAAGATCATCGTTATTATGTGGTCTGTCCGGTGAGCGATCAAAACAAACAAGTTAGCACCATCATTTATCAGTTTTACGAAACCTTGTCGGTTTTCGATGAAAGCAATACCGATTTTATTTTACATGGCGGCATCAAATCAGAGTTTAAAGAAAACAAGTATTCTTTTGCGATCTATGAGAAGGATAGACTGGTCGCCCGCAAAGGAAATTACGCTTTCGTATCGGTCATCCACGCCGCGGATCTGTTTGCGAAAGACAACCTGGTTTATGTCAAGCGCTCAGGCTATAGTAAAATGTGGTATTATCTGCCGGCATCGCGAAAGGCCATTGTGGTTGTCAAAAAATCGAATGAGTTTATCATGCTCACCACATTGTTTGCCTATAGCTTTTTCATTTACTTTTCCACCATCTCATTGTATATCCTCGGGAATATCATTGCCCGTTCAAACTTGAATACCAAACGTTTTTTCAACCTCCTCAGTCTTAACCTCCGTCTGAAAATTCAATTGTCGATTCTGTTTGTGGTATTCACATCTTTCATGGTGATCGGCTATCTGACCACCCGCTACCTGAGCGAACGTATTCGTGAGAAATCGCGTGCCGAGATCAGCAATTATGCCACCCAGATACAAACCGAGCTTGGCGGTATGATCAACAATGGGCCGGGTGCCGCTGCCATGCTTAGCGCGGGTAAACTCAGTGCAGCCCATATCAATCACATCAGTGACCTTTCCCGCAGATTCAATGTTACTGTTTCCCTTTTCAGAGTCGACAATGCCACACTCATCTATAGTTCGCAACTCGACCTGTTTCAATCAGGAGCCTTTAGCCGTCGTGTGCCACATACTATTCTGTATCAGTTACGTTACGGCAATCGCGAATCGGTGATCGGTTCCGATGCTATCGGCGATTTCGATTACATTTCGTCTTATTGCTTCATCCGCGACAGTGTCGGTCGCCCGCTGGCTATTTTGCAACTCCCTTATATCTTTTCCAATTTCGAAATCAATGCGGAAACCAATTCGGTGATTGTGACCATCGTCAATATTTACATTTTCGTTTTTCTTATTTCTTCCTTACTGGCATTGTTTATCAGTAATTCTGTTTCACGCCCCTTCAAATTCATTGTTCGTCAATTTACCAAGATCAATTTATCGAAAACCAATGAACCGCTGAAATGGAACAGTAGCGATGAAATTGGTATGCTGGTTAAAGAGTACAACCGCATGTTACGAAAACTTGAAAACAGTACAGTGTTGCTGGCCAAAAATGAGCGGGAATTGGCCTGGCGCGAAATGGCCAAACAAGTGGCTCATGAAATCAAAAACCCACTGACACCCATGAAGCTCTCGCTGCAGATGCTGGAACGCGCGATCAAAAACAATCGCCCCAATGTGGAAGAAATGACCACGCGGGTAACCAAAACCATGATCGAGCAAATTGATAACCTGACATTAATCGCAACAAATTTTTCGAATTTTGCCAAACTCCCCGAAGTCAAAAAAGAAGTCATCGTACTCAATGAAATACTGCATTCCGTAACCGGCATGTATACCGACAGCACCGGTTTCGAATATCTCTTTCTCATACCCGATTACCCGATTCATATTTATGCCGATCGCGGACAACTCATCAGGGTTTTTACCAATATTATTCAAAATGCAATACAGTCTATTCCCTCACAAAACAAAGGACATATCTCCCTGATGGTGTCCAAGATCAAAGATAATTTTGTCAGAATATCCATCAGTGATAATGGAGAAGGTATCAGTCGCGAAAAAGGAAAAAAATTATTTCAACCTTACTTCACGACCAAAACTTCCGGCACCGGTCTCGGACTCGCTATGTGTAAAGACATTGTGGAACAATTTGACGGTAAAATCGACTTTGAAAGCATGATCAACGAAGGCACAACCTTTCATATTGATCTGCCTGTGGTGGACTTGGATGAACATGAGTCTACCGCGCTCGATAGCTAAAGTGTGGTTTCTGCCATACGCAATATTTCGGCGAATTCACTTGCCGTTACGGCACTTACCGACAATCGTGATAATTTTACCAACTGCAGGTCAGCCAGCGATGGGGTAGCCTTGATACTTGCCAGGCTCACCGGTTTCTTCAACGTTTTTTGGGGCTTTAGTTCTACTGACACCCAGGCATCCTCCTCACTGGTCGGGTCAGGATAATGCGTTTTGCTCACTTGTGCCACGCCAACAATCTCAAGCCCCTTGTTGCTATGGTAATAAAAAGCCAAATCGCCTTTGGCCATCGCCCGGAGATTATTGCGGGCAGCATAATTGCGCACCCCATCCCAACTCGTTTTCTTGTCTTTCAAAAATTGTTCCCAACTGTAACTGTCAGGCTCCGATTTTACTAACCAGTAATGCATGGCCAAAGTATTTGTGCAAACAAACATAATCAAAAATCACGTGAGGATTATTTTTTTTGAAGCTTTTTCCCGCCTTACCCTCCAATCTTTGCCGCAAAGCCGGCAAAGGATTTCCGTTGCAGTCGGGGCTATCCAGACGCAGTGATCAATACCCTGATCTCAGGTTTTTTGTTGTATGTTTGAGGGGAGAAAAAATTTTCATCATGACCCCATTCCGTATCATTTTTTCGCTTTGCTTTTGTATGGTCTTCATGGCATGCCAAAACAAGGATGCACAGCACACCGGCCACCAGCAGGCTGTTGATACTGCTACAGCTAAGCAACAAATTTCCGCCATGCTCGATTCTTTTAATGTAGCCGCCGCGCATGCCGATTATGATCGTTACTTCAATTTTTTTACACCCGATGCGGTTTTTCTCGGTACCGATGCCACAGAACATTGGAGCAAAGATTCTTTTATGGTTTGGAGTAAACCCTATTTCGACCGTAAAAAGGCATGGCATTTTACGGCGCTTGAACGAATGATCTACCTCGGAAAATACCCGGATATCGCATGGTTCGACGAATTGCTCGATACCGGCAAAGGACGTATCGACCGCGGTTCTGGCGTGGTGGTTTTTGAAAATGGACAATGGAAAGTGCAGCAATATGTGCTGTCGATGACCATCCCGAATAGTGTGGGCGCTGAGGTGGTTAAGATCAAAGCCGCCATCGAAGATTCCCTGATGAAGCACATCAACAGGCGTTGACCCTGGTCACGCGAGTGATGGAGAAAGGCTAAGGCCCTCCCTCATTGTGTTAGGTGTACGAAGGCTATCAATCGCTTATAAATCTACACATTACTTCCAAAAACTCTTTTTACTTTTGTTGATTCATGAAAGAATCAAAATACCTCCTGTATCTGATCGCACTATTGGGGCTGCAAGCCTGTATCTCCGGACGAAAACTCAACGGCATATACAAAGAAGAAAAGAAGATGGAAAAGCCGCCGGTCAATATTGCTTTTAAAGAAATAAAAGTTAGTCCGCGGCGAACCGATAATTTTCGCACCACACCCCATAAACTGATCGATATCCTGCACACCGATCTGTCGGTTAAATTCAATTGGGGACTGCACCAATGTATCGGTACCGAAAAAATACTGCTCAAGCCTTATTTTTATGAAACCGATTCTATTTTACTCGATGCCAAACATATGATTTTCGATGGAATCCGGATCGAAGATATGCAACACAATCCGGTGCAATATCTGGTCAATTACGATCAGAAAATATTAAACCTTAAACTCGAAAAGAAAATAAAAGCCAGCGATACCCTTTTGCTCACCATCAGCTATATAGCCAAACCGGATGAGAATGAAAACCAAACGAGCAAAGCGATCCGCAACGAGAAAGGACTTTACTTCATCAACACCGATCAGAACGAACCGTTTAAACCGGTACAAGTGTGGACACAGGGCGAAACCGAAGCCAATTCCTGCTGGTTTCCGACCATCGACAAACCCAACGAAAAATTTACCCTTACC
>CAZFKA010000037.1:9505-18021 GCA_964519155.1 uncultured Bifidobacterium sp.
ATACAAACCCATAAAGACCTCACCACCTTATCGAACGGAAAATTGATTTCATCCACCATTGAGGAGCAAACCAAAACGGATGTTTGGCAAAATACGCTTCCTATGCCGGCCTATCTGGTCATGATGGCCGTGGGCAATTTTACCGTTACCAAAGATGCCTGTATGCTGCTTGCGCAAAACAACGCTGCGGACACAAGCGGCTCGGCAACACCGCTCGAAGTCAGTTACTATTTAGAACCTGCTTATTCGCCATTTGCCCGCGGTATCTTTCAGCAAACGGCAGCCATGATTCAGTTTTTTTCACAGAAACTCGGGGTTAATTTTCCCTGGGATAAATATGCCCAGGTTGTCGTACGCGATTATGTTTCAGGAGCTATGGAAAATACCAGCGCAACCCTGCATGGTGATTTTGTGCAAAAGAATAGTCGTGAACTGATCGATAATCACAATGAAGGCATCATCGCGCATGAACTTTTTCATCAATGGTTTGGCGATCTGGTCACTTGCGAATCATGGAGCCATGTCACCCTAAACGAAGGCTTTGCCACTTACGGTGAACAATTGTGGATCGAGCACAACAAAGGCGAAGATGCTAAACGTAAAAAATGTTATCAAACCATTGAGCGATATCTGAAGTATGCCACCGATCATGAAGACCTGCCTATTATCAATTACAATTACAAAGACAAAGAAGATATGTTCAATGCCATCACCTACCAAAAGTCGTCGAGGGTATTGCATTTGCTGCGAACCGAATTAGGCGATGATGCTTTTTTTCTGGCACTGAAAAATTACCTCACCCGACATGCTTTTGCCAATGCAGAGATCGAAGATCTGCGTGCGGCGTTTGAACAGGTCAGCGGCAAAGATCTGCGTCCCTTTTTTCAGCAATGGTTTTTGCAAGGAGGTCATCCCATCATTGAACTGCGTTACGACTATAACGATAGCACCAACCTGATGGGGATCACCATCGAACAAAAGCAGACGGCTGAGGTAGGGCTATTTAAATTCCCCCTCAGTTTTAAAGTCACACAGGGCGATCAAACCAAGTATTTTAATTTCAATATCGAGAAAAGAAAAGAATCTTTTTTTGTGCAGAAATTTGATGAAAGTCTCCATACCTATCCGAATGTGATCGTTGATCCGGACGCTGTTTTTATCGGCGAGATCATCGACAACAAACCTTTCTTCAACCATATACTGACCTATAACCAGGCCGGTAGTTATGTTGAAAAGATCCGCGCACTCACAGCCCTGTATCCTTTGCAAAAGCAATACGATACGGCTCGCTTTACCATACTGTCGGCCATCAACGATGCTGATGAAGATATTCGTTTAAAAGCATTGCAGTGGGTCGACTGGACGAACGCTGAGCAATTCAGCAAAGCCAGAGAAATACTGGCCTATATGGCCAAAAGTGACCAGCATGCCGCTGTCAGGGCTGAGGCTACCAAAGTGCTGGGCGATCGCAAAGATCCCCTGCAACTCGATTTTTTTCAGGAACGTTGTCACGATTCTTCGTATACGGTTGCCGGCAATGCCCTGGAAGCCATGTATAAAATAGCACCCGATCAGGCATTCAGGCAGGCGACCCTGCTCGACAAGGACGCAAAAGGAAAATTGTTTGAACAGATCGTCATGATCTATAGCCAAATGGGGGATCAGTTTTCGCTCGAATACCTCAAAAGCAAAATCATGCAAGTGTATAAACAACAAAGGGCAAATGTGTTGGAGAAGTATACCACCTTGTTGATACGGTTGAATAATGAGGCAGCGATCGAAAATGGTATTGTATTATTGAAACAACGTGCGGCGGCTGATCAAAGTGGAATAGTGCGGTATACGGCCATCAAAGCTTTACATGATATAAACGCACACCGGTCATTTTTACTCAAGCAACCGATTGATGCGGCCTTGAGCGAAAAGTACAAAGCAGCTATGGCCACGCTCAACAATGAAATGCAATTGATGGTGCAGGCGGAAACCAGCGATGAAGTGTTGAATTTGTTGAAGCTGAACGGGATACAGTTTGATGCCCGTCCTTAATGCACAATTCGTACTTTTTTTACGGCACTGCCCGATGTCGTTTGTATCATCGCCACATACCATCCTGCTGCAAGAGTGGACGTTTCTATTTTCATCTGCTTTTGTGAGGGGCTCGACGCAAAAACGATTTTCCCCCACACATCCAACAGTTGAAAACGACAGATGTTGGTAGCCGATTGCAGCATCAATACAGAAGATGCCGGGTTAGGAAATAGTTGGAGTTCGGTATTGTCTGCGTTCGCTTGTGTGACGCTATTGGGTGCACATCTGATCTGGTTGAGTTTTTGCCAAATGGTATCATTCATCAAAATGGGTACGGTGCCGGCATCCGGTGCATCACCCATCCGAATCCAAACCAGATTTTCAGAAGGTACGATATCCAGCATTTGCCCGTTTTTACCCAACGCGGCATACATGTCTGCCGGTGCGGAAGGGCAAAGGCTGCCGGGGAGCTGTACTTGTAACCCGGGAACCATATAAGACGATTTACCATTCAGCCACCACAAATATCCGTAAGCAGGATTCAGGTTTTGTGAGCTTTGTATCATTTGCTGATAATAGACTGTATCGGTCATGATGGGTGTTGCGCCCCATTTGCCTTTGTTCAGCATCAGCAAGCCATACCTCGCCATACTGCGGGGTTTGCTGTAAAATACATTATCGAAATCAACCTTCACATACAAGCCGCTCATACCGGTGGGGATTTTTATTTTTTGGGTCAGGTAATTGTTGAGTGTGGTGCCACAGGCATTTTCTATTACGCTATCGAGCAGGGTATAGGGGGCATTGTGGTAAGCCCAGCGTGTACCGGCATCGGCGAGATAGGAGAGGCAAGTATCTACGGTGCAATGGTTATCGGGTACACCATCATCCAGCCCGCTGGTCATGGTCAATTGGTTGCGAATCCTGATCAGTTGTTCTTTAGCCGGGGGGGCGATGGTCCAGCCTTGTCCGAGATAATGCGCTGTGGTATCTTGTATTGAGAGCAGCGATTCCTGTTGGGTAATACCCACCACAAAAGCAGTCAGCGATTTGCCGGCTGAGGCCCAATACCAAATACTGTCCACGGTAAAATTGTCGAAATACTTTTCAAAAACGATCTTGCCGTCTTTAAGCAAAATAAATGCTTTGCTATTGTGTTGATCAAGATAATCGTAGAGGCTGTCGACATATTGCGTGCACCAGCCCAGCGAGGTGGCCGAGAGGGTATCCCAGGTATTACCGGCAAGGGGTGGAAAATATAAATTCTGCGCCCGTGGCATAAAAGACGACAAAGAAAACAGCAGGCAAAGGATGATTATTTTTATCGATTGATTCATACGGATATTGGTTTCAGTCAATAGGAGGGCAAGGCTTTTTTTTTCATGCAAGCAGCGCATAAAGGTAAAGCAATTTGCTGGCTGTTACACACCTGCTTTTTTACAGGGAGAGGGATACAGGTTAGTCCTGCTTTTCGCTGCATGAATCGAATTCCTGCTCCCGACCGGGCAAACAATTTCACAAGTGCTCTACAGACTTTTTGGCGTTTCGCTCGTTTTGTTAAAGCGCAGACTGCTGACCCTCTCTATTTTGATTTTTATCATTAATGTGCTAAGTTTGTTTGAAGGTGAGTACAGTGGAATAGCGGATATAAGTAAGTTATATGCCATTTTAAGCCGACAGAATAATATGACAACAACTATATTTGAAAGCCTTTTACATATCCTCATTTTGACACCATTATTAATTTGGGGTAGACAAAAAAACAAAGTTGGCGACCTCAAACCAATAATATTTTTCGTAGTAATCTACGTTGTGACAAATTTGCTTTTGACCTCAGGCTCTAATATAAATTTCTTTCAAGGACAACAATGGAACTGGGTTGGTAAAGGACTGGCTATAATTGTCGGACTACTATTTATAGCAATTATTCCGACTTTTAACAGAACTACTTTTGGTATTACGACAAAAATGAGTTGGTCCGAAACCAAACCTCTTTTGACTTTTTGTTTTATCTATCTTATTATCAGGACTGGTCTATATGCGACATCAAGTGATGCAACACTTATCATTAACGCTGAGACAACTTTTTATCAAGCGACACTGCCAGGACTGCAAGAAGAACTTCTTTACAGGGGAATTCTATTAGGGTTATTAAGCTCTATTTTTATAAATCCAAGTTTCAAATTTTTAAAAGTGAACTTTGGCTTGGCGACAATAATTACAAGCTTGTTATTTGGTTTCGCACACGGCATAAACATCAATGAAAATTTTAGTTTCAGTTTTAACTATTTTGCATTATTTAGAACTGCGTTTGACGGTTTCATATTTGCCTTGTTGACTGAAAAGACTAAGAGTATTTTCCCAGGCATTGTTTTTCATAATATTCTAAATCTAATAGGAATACATTGAAAATAAAAACGGCATATAACAGCACATTGGCAATAGGCGGGGTTCCATCTCCGCTTGACAGTTTTGTGGTAGCCGAAAGTTCAGTTCTCCGAATTAACTTTTGTGCTGAAAAGCCCGCCCATCGCCAATCTGCAAAACGTTAGCTCGCATGCAGTGAGACCCAATACATAGACAATGAGTAAAGCAAATGAATGTTTAATCTGTTTACAAAATCAGAACTGGCTAGGGTTGAATGAAATCCTTTCTAGTCCTATTAGTTGTAAAGAATTGAGTGACGACCCTGCCTTTAATATCTTTGAAATAAACTTGGTAAGTGAAATTAAGAAAATTAAAAATGAGGTAGAGGATGATTTCCATACAATTGTTTTGGAAAGGATTATTCAATTATCAAAACAGACTAAGCAACTCAATCTTTCAGAAAATTGTATTGAAGATATAGCAGAGTATTTATTTGAAAGAAACCCAAATGAGAATATCGCCAAATTGCTTCCAATGAATGAGATTGCGATTAACTTTCTGCTAGCTAAAAGGAATGAAATGGACAAAGTTGTGAATAATACAATTATATCTGCGAGTTTAGATATTAAAATTGGGAAAGCTGGCGAATTGGTTTATTCAAAAAAGATCACAAACTCACCACAAGAAGAAGAGTTGTTTAGAATAGCGAATGAACTACTGGCATCAAAATTTGTATATCCAAATGTTTCATTGAGCATTATCATTGATGACAAGATAATATCAGAGCTAACAAAAGAACAAGAACATATGTATTATACATCGTCGATTGATTTATGTATTGTAGACCCAAACACTCTAATGCCAGAATATTACTTTGAACTTGATAGCGCATGGCATGATAAACCAAAGCAAATTGAGAAAGATAAAATGAAAGATGAAATATTCCAAAAAGCAGGATTAGCTCTAATTCGTGTAAGAAAAAAAGAGAACAAAACTATTGCTTGAAAAGCACGCGAGCTAACAGCCGCTAATAACTAATGCGGGCTTTGTAGCTTTTCTTTCTTTCTTTTCTTTCTTCTTCTTTTGGTTCTTATTCTAAACAGGTATCGACTGGAAAAGGTCTTTAATTTATTTGCTGCTCTAGGTTAAAGGCTTTTAATTTTTTAAAATTTCTTTTGTACTTTGAGTAGATTTATTTATGCTTAATTGTATTACATAATTTCCCGGTTTCCATTCGCCACATTCTAGGTGCATTTCGCCTATCATGTGTTTTATGTTTTTTCGGTAGACCGTTCTGCCTTCAATATCGATCACACTTATTACCCCTTTTTCATTAATATGGTTTTCATCTATTTTAATATGCAAAGTATTACCTGCGGGGTTGGGATATATTTCAAAAAAAAAATCCTCTTGTCGCTGGTTTTCATTTATCCCTAAAGGTGCTAAACCAAGTTTTATTACATATTTGAATGAGTTGGCTGTATCGCATTTATAGGGTGTGGTACCGGGTGTAGTAATATTACCGCCAATATATAACTCATTATTGCTTATAAATGCATCTGAAAATCTATCCTGATAATCTGATTGCAACGTGTATTTAGCTACAAGACTTACATTGGTATCTATCGTAGCTATCCATGCATCGTCAGTGTTAGTTAATCCAGTGTTCACTGCCATGTCCGCCCCATTCGTATTGCCCTCAGATTGTGAAAAAATCCATAACCTGTTATTGTACCATATTGCATCTTGTATTACATGGCTTGATGTGCCCCCATAGGCTTTAGACCCTTTTGTATTGCCAAATGTATCTACTTTATGTATCCAGCATTGCCCAGAAAACCATGTGATATCTCCTCCCGAATTTCCGGCACTATTTACAAAGTAAACTTCTTTCGTATTCGGATCCACAGCACTTAGTTTTGTTCCGTCGTTCTGTGATGTGCCGTACCGGTGTTTAAAAATTGAATTGCCGCTACTGTCAATATAATAGACTACCAGATCAAGCCCTCCTTTTGCTTCAGCAGCCACAGCACCAGTATCAGTTCCGTCGCTGCTATAACCCACGATGTACCTTTCAGCGGTTACCTCTTTTATCGTTGGCCAACCATCATAGCCATCATTGTCGTATAATTTTATCCAAACTTTGTTGAAAGCGGTATCATATTTGGCGATCCAAGCAAATTGTGAGCCACCATTCAGAACATGGGCAAATTCATACTGATCGCCGTTTGAATTTCCGGCTAGTAATATGTACCCATCAGAGCTTATACTTGCATCTGTCAAAAGTGCTAACTCGCCAAAAGTCTTTGCTTTTACAAAATTTCCGAATGTATCTACCTCCAATAGCCATGACTGGGTTGCTCGGTTTGGGAAGCCATAAATGTTGCCATTGTCATAGCTTTCAGTTATTCCCGCAATCAGTATGTTTCCGTTAGGTAGTTCTAATATTTTGTCCGCAATGTTATCCCCGTTTCCACTATAACGAACTGAAAACAAGGTATCCCAGTTCGAATTATATTTTACAAATACTTGCGCATAGGTACTATTAGGATTTAAATCCGAATATGTACCATAATACCCGCCTTGACTGTGTGCCAAATAGAAATTTCGTTGGTAGAATAGTGAATCGCTACAAGATTTTTGAGAAAAATAAATACTGTGCTGTATATTTGGTTGAGCTTTTATATTTTTATTTACCAACAAAGTGGCAAAAAGATACAAAAAAGCAATGAAGCGGGGTGTTTTCATGCGTGTGTGTCTATAATTCTAACCAAATATACTTCTTATTGACGAGTAAACCCATCACGGGCAAGTACTCCGACAGATTATTTGGATGGCGGAATAAAGCGCTAATATCCATCAATCTCCATGTGCACCTTCCTAAAATTACTTCAATCCCGGTCAAAATATCAATCAATCTCACGTCGAAGCAATAATCTGCAAGCACATTAGGCAAGGGCGAAACGCCAACAACACTTGCCCAAAGAGCTTGCACTTCATCCATAGAGCTTCTGCAATATCAATCATTCATCTGCGGAAAGACAGTTTATGTTACCTATCAACACCAAAACTATGTGGGGTGGCAGCAGCTAACAGAGCGCAGTAAGCAATGCCGGGCTGAATATCAAATGCTGATCAAATTAAATATCTATTGGCTGAGAATAAATATTCTGGTTTATCTCTATCTTTACCCGGCACTGCTTCTGCGCGCGGAACGGTTAAGGGCAAGGCTTTGGGAAAAGTTCATACTTGAAACGGAATGTAAAATAATTAACATTACAAATAAAAATCAAATGAGAAGTAAATCAAACAAAACAGGAGGGTATTTAGTTTATGCGGTGTCAGGAACTAATACCATTTCGTTCGCTATTGACTTCAGAGAAGCCAATACCAATGGACTTCTTGGCTTTGCCGTGGAAAGAATTAATAAAACTTCAGGTGAACGAAAATACATTGACGGCTACAAAGTGTTTCCAAGTGTGATAAAGAATCCTGACATAAACACGGTTGCTAATACTTACACTCATCCTGTGCAAAGTTTTGTTTGGGATGATTTCAGTTGTTACGACAACACAACTTACGAATATCTTTTTTATCCTTTAAAGGGAACACCCAAAAATTTAGACCGTTCTGCGGACGCTATTTCTGTTGAAATAACGACAGAGCAACTATTCAGCAACAACGAGCATGATGTATTCTTTAATCGTGGTGTGGCAAGTAGTCAGGCATACAGGAGGAAGTTCTTCAATCTTCCTCCAGATAAAATCACCAACCCTGAAATGAAACAGGAAGCCCTCAATTGGTTAAGCCGCCAATTGGACGATGCTATTTTGAAATTTATTGGAAATGCAAAAAAGGGTGAAACTTTACTAGGCTGTTTCTATGAGTTTAGATATTTACCAGTTGTATCTTCCTTTAAAAAAGCTATTGACAATGGAGTTAATGTGAAAATTATTATTGACGCCAAACAGAATGAAACAATAGATAAAAAAGGGAAATTTCATGAAAGTTTTCCCCGTGTTGCCAATTTGGAAACACTTAGTGAAGCAGGAATATCTTCGTCAATGTCTGCTGGATATATTATTAAAAGAGAAGCCAAGAAAAACGACATTCAGCATAAC
>CAZFKA010000038.1:0-15744 GCA_964519155.1 uncultured Bifidobacterium sp.
AAAGGGATATGAGCATGTTGTATGGCGTCTGCCTCTTTTACCGCACCATGGCCCCAACCATCCATGATGATTAGTAAAGCATTTTTTGACATAGTCGCAAAAATAGTGCAAATTTGTTCTCCATTCTTGAATCCCCGTATTGAAAAAAAACACGATTATATCGTTCGGAAAGTTTTGGAAAGGAAGTATCCTGCTTGGTCTAGGATTTTTACTCCATTGGTCTTCAGCATCGGCCCAGGAATTTTTGAGCCAGATCGAAAAAGCCTTCCGACAAGGAAATGCCAAAGCGCTGGAATCTTATTTTGATAACGTCGTTGATATTTCGTTTTCCGAAAAAACTGTTCAGTATCCAAGGAAGCTGGCTGAACAGGAATTACAAAAATTTTTTACCAAAACAGAACCCCGCGATTTTTCGAAGATCAATAAAGGGACTTCGCATACCAATAATACCATTTACTATATCGGTACACTCACTACCAATACCGCCCAGTATCAAGTATACATGTTTTTTGTGATCAGAAATGCCACGTATGTGATGAAAGAACTCCGGTTCGAAAAAATGTAAGAACCACCTGCGACGCAAATATCAATCAGGATTGCTTACTTTTGAACGATGGAACTCAATGCATTTATCGACCTAGCCCTGCAGGAAGATATTGGTGATGGCGATCACTCCTCGCTGGCTTGTATACCCGCCGATGCCATCGGAAAAGCAGTGCTGAAAGTGAAAGCAACCGGTATTTTGGCGGGGGTTGACATGGCACGACATATTTTTCTCAGACTCGATCCGGAAAGTGAAATGACGGTGATGATTGATGACGGTCAGTTTGTAAAACCCGGTGATATTGCCTTTACGGTAAAGGCGGGCGTACAGGTGATACTGAAAGCCGAACGCCTGGTGCTGAATATTATGCAACGCATGAGTGGTATTGCAACCCTCACTAACCGTTATGTAGAAAAAATAAAGCAGTATCCTGCCCGTATACTCGATACCCGCAAAACGACACCCAATTTCAGGTGGTTCGAAAAAAAGGCTGTTTTACTGGGTGGGGCCCTCAATCATCGTATGGGGCTGTATGATATGATCATGCTCAAAGACAACCATATAGATTATTGCGGCAGTATCGAAAATGCAATTGATAAAACCCGCTCATATCTTGCCTTGCAAGGTAAAGATCTTAAAATTGAGATTGAAGCGAGAACGATTGCCGATGTTGAACGCATTCTGCGACATGGTGGCGTGCATTGTATCATGCTCGACAATTTTACACCGCAAACATTGGCAGAAGCAGTATCGCTGATCGGTAAACAATATGAAACAGAGGCAAGTGGCGGTATTACACTCGACACGATTGAAGCCTATGCGCAAACCGGTGTCGATTATATTTCGGTCGGTGCCATTATTCATCATGCGGTCAGTATGGACCTGAGTTTGAAAGCAGTTAAATAAGCATTATGCCAAAGGCTTTTTTCATCATCAACAGCCGTATCGGTACTGATCGCCTTCAAGCGGTAGAAGCGGCTGTCAGACAATACTTTTCGGCTGCAGATACAACAGTCAGGCGCACAGAATACGGTGGCCATGCAAGTGTATTGGCCCGCGAAGCCCTCGAACACGCTGATACATTAGTAATTGCCGTCGGTGGAGATGGTACCGTAAATGAGGTGGTACAGGTGATGGCCCATACCGGCCGCCCAATGGCGATAGTTCCCACCGGTTCCGGAAATGGATTAGCCCGACATTGTGGTATCCCCATCGAATTGGAAAAAGCTGTACAACTCGCTGCCGAGGGTCGCACAGAACCGATTGATCTGGGCATGGCCAATGAAAAATATTTTATCAGCAATGCCGGGGTTGGTTTTGATGCCGTGGTATGCAACAGTATCCGCGAAACCAAAAGCCGTGGGCTGAAAATGTATATAGCAAAGGTGATACAGCATTATTTTACTTATCGCCGTGATACCTACAATATAACAGCCGACGACCGATCGATCAGTATGAAAGCATTTTTTCTCAATGTTGCCAATGGACGCGAGTTTGGTTATGGCTTTCAAATCTCTCCCGGGGCATCGTTGCAGGATGGCTTGCTGGATGTCATCATCACCAAAAAAATTCATGCCCTCAATGGCCTGCTGTTTGTAATTGACGGTTGGCGGAAACGATTGCATAAAAACCGCAACTGTATTCATTTTACCACCCGCACCCTCCGTGTAGAAGGACAGAATTTACGCTATTTTCAAACCGATGGCGATGCACACGCATGCAATGGCATTTGCGAGATCAGTGTATGGCCACGTGCACTGCAACTTATTGTGCCAAACACCATCAGTAAACTTTAACCTAGAATATGAGTAAGAAAAAATGGAGCAACGATCAGCTTTTTGTATACAGCACAGAAGCTTCCCTCATGCAGTCTGTACCCCCGGCGGATATCGACACTCCGGCACCCCAATTGCAAAAATTAAAAGTGAAACTCGATACCAAACAGCGCGCCGGAAAAGTAGTGACCCTGATCGAAGGGTTTACCGGGAAAGCTGCAGATGCCGAAGCACTGGGAAAAATACTCAAAACAAAATGCGGAACCGGGGGCTCGGTAAGAGAGAATACCATACTGATACAAGGCGATTATAAAAATAAAGTGATTCAACTTTTGCAGCAAATGCAATACAAAGTATCTTAGCGTCGTTATTTTCAACATGCGCAACGCAATTCTTCTTTCCGTATTCTTCATTTGTACACTCTATATTTCCTGTACGGGTAAAAAGCAATACCAGGGCGACTCAATGGCCAATTATCCGGACCTCACCCTGATCATGAAGGAATATCTGGCCAAATACGAACAGGGCAATAATACTTTTTTGAAAGTACAAACAGAAAAGCAGCGACGCGATTCGAGTTTTCTGACCGCCGCGCAAATGAACTGGCCGGAAATCCATTCGCTTTTTGAGCAGGCCAATCTTTATCGTAAAGAACTCGACCGCCAATACAGCATTACCGTCATCAGTGATACGGCCAGCCCGACCCTGAACTTATTGTATACAAGTCTCAACCCGCAAAACCTCATTGTAAAATTGAGTATCACCGCCGAGAATACCGACAATAAAATTTTATCCATCTACTGGGAAACCCGCGATGACGGCTTACTCAGCAGTGAGGAAAAGAAAGTGTTGTATGTGGTGGGTCAAACCCTGCAAATTCAGGAACTCAGTAAAAAGCCTTTCTCGGGTGCACGCAAAAAGGTGATACAATATCGTTTTTTAAGTGGACAAGGCTAAAGCCGATTCCGTATTTTTGCGCGTGTGGACAAACAGGCATTTTCTCTTATCGCACCCTCGATTCCCCATCGACCGGGTATTTACAAATACTTCAACGCAGAAGATAAAATCATCTATGTAGGGAAAGCCCGTAATCTCTCCAAAAGAGTGTCATCGTATTTCAACAAAAATACCGGTAGTTTTAAGACACAAAAACTGGTGATTGAGATCGCCCGCATCGAG
Organism: uncultured Bifidobacterium sp.; assembly: GCA_964519155.1. Classification (GTDB taxonomy): domain Bacteria; phylum Bacteroidota; class Bacteroidia; order Chitinophagales; family Chitinophagaceae; genus OLB11. Next base: position 3,499 of record CAZFKA010000038.1, read on the forward strand.
ATCGCGATCGTGGATAGCGAACAGGATGCGCTGCATCTCGAAAACTCGTTGATCAAGCAATACCAACCCCGGTACAATATGATGTTGAAAGACGATAAGACCTATCCGCATATTGTGATCAAAAACGAACCCTTTCCGCGGATCTTTTTAACGCGTCGTAAAATTCAGGATGGGTCAGAGTATCTGGGTCCGTATACGTCTGTCGATCAGGTGAGGGATATACTCGAACTCATTAAGCAAACGTTGCCGTTCAGAACCTGCAGTTTGAACTTAACCCGCGACAATATTGAGAAAGGAAAGTTCAAGCCTTGTCTTGAATACCATATCGGCAATTGCAAAGCACCTTGTGCCGGTTTACAAAGTACCGAAGATTATGCCTGGCACGTACAGCAATTGCGTGAAGTGTTTAAGGGAAAACTTGGCGATATTACCCGGCATTATAAACAGGAAATGCAACAGTATGTAGAAGAAATGCAATTTGAAAAAGCGGAACTCGTCAAGCGAAAACTGGCATTTATAAAAGATTACCAGTCGAAATCGATCATCGTGAGTACAAAGCTTCATCATGTCGATATTTGTTCGGTTGTATCCAATGAGGAGGCTGCTTTTATCAATTACATGGTAATCGTACAGGGCAGCATTATTCATACCCATACGGTAACGATAGAAAAAAAGCTGGATGAAAGCGATGAGGATATTCTGCAATTTGCCTTAGCACAAATGCGTTTAAAATTTGCAAGTAGTTCCAAGGAAGTTGTGCTGCCATTTGCGATCGAATTTGCAGATGATATTTTGCAAACTGTTCCGAAGTCTGGCGACAAGAAAAAATTGCTTGAACTGTCGTTTCAGAATGCACGTTTTGCGCAGCAGGATTTTAAAAGAAAAAAGGCATTGCTGCTGGAGCAAAACAGTGAAGGACAAAACCGGGAATTGCTGCAAAAATTGCAAAATGATTTGCACTTGCCCCGTTTGCCCTTGCATATCGAATGCTTCGACAACAGTAATTTTCAGGGAAGTTATCCGGTGGCGGCCATGGTTTGTTTTAAAAATGCTTTGCCGGATAAAAAAGAATATCGTCATTTTCATATCAAGACAGTGGAAGGAATCGACGACTTTGCAAGTATGCAAGAAATTGTTTACCGGAGATATAGACGTGTGTTGGATGAACAAAAGCCTATGCCGCAGCTTATCATTATTGACGGTGGTAAGGGGCAATTGAGTTCGGCAATGGAAAGCATTAAAGCACTTGACTTACTTGGAAAAGTAACTGTGATCGGGTTGGCCAAAAATGTGGAAGAGATCTTTTATCCCGGTGATAGTGAATCGCTCAAGTTGCCCTATCAGAGCCATACCTTGAATTTGCTGAAACGGATACGTGATGAGGTACATCGTTTTGGTATCACCTTTCACCGTAAAACCCGCAGCAAAGGCATTGTGAAAAACGAACTGGAAAAAATACCGGGTATCGGCGAAAAGACTGCGCAGGAATTGTTGAAGACTTTTAAGTCGGTCGCAAAAGTAAAGCAAGCCAGCGAAGATGAAATTGCGAAAGTGATCGGTGTGGCGAAGGCAAAGTTGGTGTGTGCGTATTTTGGGGGGAGCTGAGGGGTTGTAGAGTTTAATGATAATGTAACAAGTAAATTTCCAAAAATGCAGGTGAGAAATAATGCGTTTGAAAAGGGCTTTTATATTAATGACGTAATCAAAAACACATCGCGGTGACTAGGCACATAGAGGATGACTGGAAGAATTTGTAAAGAGGTCAATCGAATTGGTTTTTTTCCAGAAAGAAAGTATATTTGATTGCAATAGCTATGCTTTCAAATGAAGAATGTTGCTTTTATCTTATTAACGATTTTGACTGCTTCGCTTAAGTTGGTGTATGGTGTTGCTCCTTCATGGGAATGGAAATGTAAATTCAACGCCAATATCCAGTGCATAAAGTACCATGAAAGTTTCATTTATACAGTTGGTGTATTTGCAGATAGTGTATTTAAATTTGGAAATGTAAATATTCCAAATCACGGCAAAAGTGATATCCTTATTATGAAGTGGGATACCACGGGTAATTTGATATGGGCTAATAATATTTATGGAAGCGAGGAAGATAGTTGTGTAAGTCTTGATGTAAATGCGAACAACGAATTGATTGTCACCGGTAATACCAAATCACCGGTACTGTATATTTCGGTTGATACATTTGCAACACATGGCGGACAAGATTTTATTGTAGCCAAGTATGATTTGAATGGTTCTTTTTTAAAGGCGGTTTTATTTGGAACGGCAGGATACGACTATATAAACGGAATGTGCTTTGACCATCAAAGCAATATCTATATTTCCTCAAATTTTGGAATATTGAAATATGATCCTCCTCTTCAGAACTTGATCTGGCAGAGATACATGTATGTCAACAATATACTTTTTTCAAAATTCGACACTACCCTCGTCGCAATAGGCTCATTTACCAACACATATGTTTTCGGAAATTTTTCGATCACAGCTGCTTATAGTCCGCAGTATGGTGTGACGCCCGATATTTTTGCAGCGAAATTGTCTTTGGATAATATACCGGTTTGGCTACAAAACGTTACGAATTTTCACCGATCTGATTATGGAGAAATTGCCTATGTTTCTGAAAAAACTGGATATATTGCCGTTGCATCAAGTCACTATACTTTATCTGGTGAAAATGCATGGCTTTACAGCATTTCTCCCAACGGACAGGCCCTATTGGGGGTTCTTATTGTCAGCGACGGTTTAGCGGGCCGGAATAAGTCTATTTGCATAAACGACAGTATAATTTCAGTTGCCACTCAAAAAGCTGATCAAGTAAATAATTATTTTTATGACATTTTCACTCTTCAGCAACTGGGAAGCTACTCAAATTTAGGCGGCTATTTTGATCACTCATTTCAAAGCTTTCTCGGAATGCATGCCTTATACACAATGAGTGAGAACAACATAAGTTTGGGTAAAGTAAACAATACTTTTTTATCGATAAACCCTAGTTTCCATACTTTAAAGAAGTGTATTGGGCTTTCTACTTCTATAAGTGGTGTAATTCTAGGGGGCGTGGGGCCCAAAACGTACAGCTGGTTTCCCGCAACCGGTCTGAATAATGTAAATACCGACACCGTTACATTTAGTCCTCAAAACAATATAAGTTATATCCTGACTGTTACAGATTCAATAGGTCAAATAGCACATGACACATTTAGTATTATTGTCGATACACCTTTAGTCGCGCAACACATCACCAGCCAATACCCCACATTTTGTAAAGACAGCATGAAGTTATATTCAAATATGGGAACCCCGGTGCAATGGAAAAAGTTCACTCCGCCAAATTTATGGACCTGGATGGGGGCAGAAGATATCGACAAATACATTCATACTATCGGGAAGTATTCTTATATAAAATTCAATACCTGCGGACCGGTAGCTGATACGACCGAAGTTTTACCGGTAGTGAATGTCGCCGCGTTAGCTTCAGATACTTCTTTATGCCTTGGGCAAAGTGTTACTCTCTCCGGCAGCGGTGCATTGAATTATAGTTGGACGGGCGGGATAACAGATCAAGTAGCATTCACGCCCGTGGCGACACATACTTACACCGTAACCGGTATTGACGCTAATGGTTGTAAAAATACGTCTGCAATTTCGGTTGTTGTAAATCCTTTGCCAACTATCAGCAACCTTACTGCAACACCTCCATTTATTTGTACTCAGGGAATTGCAATGTTGAGACTAGATACGGTAAGCGGTGATGTGGTAACGTGGTTGCCGAACACATTTCTGAATACAGATACTGGAAATTATGTTACGGTAAATAACATCAATACATCTACCAATTATACCGTAACGATCACAGATGTAAACGGGTGCAGCCGTAAAGACAGTATTTATTTGCCGGTAAACCAAACGTCATTCACTTCAATAGATACTACGATCTGTAGCACTGAATTACCTTTATTCTGGAACGGACAAAGTTTGGTGACAGGCGGTACATATTTTTATCAAGCAATAAATGCCTATGGCTGTGATTCTGTTTGTACATTGAATCTCACAGTTAATCCCGTATCTATCGCTCAAATATCACCGGGTTCAGACACTTCTATTTGTGCCGGTACGTCTTTAATATTGACGACTGATACAGGCTTTGCAAGTTTTAGTTGGCAAAATAATGCTCAAATTATTTCAAAGACCAATACAGCAATTGTCAATTCCGGGGGAGCGTATGTGTTGACCTGCATCGATACCAATGGCTGCAGTTCTTCAGATGTAGTAAATGTTAACATTTTACCTCTTCCTGCACCGTTTCTTTCTTATGAAACATATTACCTGACTTGTCACAATGTGCTTGATGAAACAATTCAATGGTTTCGGGATGGCCTTCTTATCAACGATACTAATAATGCCATATATATTGCGAATGAGGGCATGTATAAAGTTGTAGTGAAGGATTCCAATGGATGTGAAAGCGCTGACTCGTTGCAAATTGACATCAATTTGCTCACAAATTCTCCCAATGATGTTTCTTTATTTCCCAACCCTTCTTCCGGCGATATCACCATCAACTATGTACTGACAGATCCTTCAGATGTTTCCATCCTCTTATTTGATGTAAATGGACGAGCTATCCATACCTTTTTAAAGGATAATAGTCAACAAAAAGGATTTCACAGGCAAGTACTAAATCTTGATAAAATGGGCATCGAGAAAGGGATTTACTTTTTCCGAATTCAGTTGGGATTAGACACTTACAACAAAAAGATGCTTTATCACCGATAAAAACTCCTGTTGTCTTTATACCAGTCAAAAGCTTTTTTTAAACCTTCTTTTACCGATATAGCAGGGTTGTAATCAAGCAAACTTTTTGCCTTGTCGATATTGGCCAAACTATGCGGGATATCACCTTTACGAAACGCACCAAACACCGGTTGCAGATCAGATCCTGCTATTTCTTTGATCGCATCAAACAATTGCAATAAGGTTGTGCTTTCGCCAAATGCGGTATTATACACCTGATTGACAGCCTCTTTATTGTTGGTGAACAATGCTTTTACATTAGCCTGCACTACATTGTCGACATACGTAAAATCGCGGCTGTAACGGCCATCACCGTTTATTGTAGGCGCTTCATTATTCAGCACCGCATCCATAAATAAAGGAATCACCGCTGCATAAGCCCCTTTCGGACTTTGTTGCGGCCCAAACACATTGAAATAACGTAAACCGATAAATTCCATGTCGTAGGTTTTGGCAAAGACATCAGCATACAATTCCATCACATATTTGGTAACGGCATAGGGTGATAAAGGACGACCGATCTTATCTTCCACCTTTGGTAAAGTTTCACTATCGCCATAAGTCGATGAAGAAGCGGCGTATACAATTCGTTTGACACCGGCATTTTTTGCTGCAGTAAAAATATTGAGTGTGCCGTTGATATTGGCATTATTGGTCGCGATGGGGTCGTTGATACTGCGGGGTACAGATCCGAGAGCAGCCTGATGGCTAACAAGTTGTATATCATGCATCGCTTTTTCACAAACCGCATAATCGGTGATATCGCCTTCTATCAATTCAAATTGGGGATGACCCGCAAGGGCTTCCAGATTTTTATGGTAACCGGTACAGAAATTGTCAATGATTCTCACACGACTGATCCGTTCGTCAGCCAAAAACGCTTTTGCCAGATTTGATCCGATAAAGCCGGCACCCCCGGTGAGAAGAATATGCATAATGGGCGCAAAAGTAATTAAAAGATGTGTTTAGTAAGCGACATTTTTTTCAGATAATAGTCGGTAATATAAACCGCGCATATCGTTTACCAGACGTGATTTGTCGAAACGTTCCTTAACATGCATATTCCCTTTTTGTCCAAAACTGGCTCGAAGGGCATCATTTTCGGTAAGTTTCAATATGGCCTCGGCAAACGGATCAGCCTGTTCAGAAGGGGTTACAAAAGCGGTTTCATTTTCAAGTACAATATCCCGTACACCGCCGACATCCGTCGAAACGATGGGTTTGTTAGCTGCCTGGGCTTCGATGAGCGAAACCGGTGTGCCTTCGTTGAGCGACGACAAGGCCACTATGTCTATACCGGCATATACCTCATCCATCGCCGTCAGCCAGGAGGTAAAGGTCACGGTTTGCGGGTCTTCATTTTCAGGAAAATAGTTGTAGGCGATCGACATCCCGGATAGCATTTCCTGCAATGAATAGCGTAAATCGCCATCCCCGACAATAATAATCCTGATTTTTTTACCGGTGCGCAACAATACCTGCCTCATGGCATCGATAAACAAGGCATGATTTTTAACCGATACTATACGCCCAATAATGCCAATCGCGATTTCATCTTCTGCTATCTTGAATTTTTTTCTGAAAAGTTTTCGCTTATTCTCCTGATCATTATAAAATTTCTGTAAGTCGAGCCCCAGCGGGATCACAACCATTTTTTCCGGCGGGCAAATCGAAAAATCGTTGATCAGTTCGCTTCTTTGTTGTTCGCTAATGGCTACAATACAGTCTGATTTTTTGGCAAGATACCTCTCTGCTTCTACAAAAAGTCTTGTTTTTGCTTTTCCAAAATAAGAGTGGAATACATGCCCGTGAAATGTATGCAAAATGACGGGTACCTTACAGGCAGATGCTGCCAAACGACCAAGTGCACCGGGTTTGGCGGCATGGGTATGAACGATATGGGGTTTGTATTCCTGTATGATTTTTTTTATTTGCTGATACGCTTTGCGGTCTTCTGTAAAGTTAATCGCCCGCTTCATCGAAGGAATTTCAATCGGGTTGAGTCCATAATCGGTTTTTAAAAAAGTGGCTTCCTTTTCGTGATGGTCTTTTGCCCCAATGATCAGCCGGGTTTCGAATTCGGGCGACATAAAGGTGGTCAGATAGGTCACATTGAATGATGGACCTCCTAAGATCAATCGATTGAATATTCGTAGTACTCGGGGCATAATCTGCTAAGCGATATTATTTAACTTTGTTTATAATTCTGTTGCGCCAATATTGATAAAAGGTAGGGTGATACCACAATGCCGATTCGGTGGTCAAGGGAAGGGCTTCATCTGATTGACCCGCTGCAATAGCTGTAAGCACATCCTGCAATACCGGAATCCCCTCACCCAATTGCAAATACGGATACGTAGTGAAATTATCTTTTTGTTGATCGGGTTTGATCAATGTTTGTTTCAACACCGACCCGGTATCGATTCCTGCATCGATATAATGAACCGTAACACCGCATAAATCTTTATCATCCTTGACAAGCGCCCAATAAGCGCCATGTACACCCCGGTATTTCGGTGTGATGCCCATATGCATGTTTACAAATTTTGCGTTTGTGCCGGCCAGCGTCTTTTTTGAAATGATCCGGGTACCGTTGACGAGAATAAGGTCAGGGTTCAATTCTCGAATTTTTTCCCTTGTTTGCTCATCATTCACCGAAGACACCTGTATGATTTTTTCCGCAGGCAGGGGAGAAGCATTCAAACAATAATGCGTCATAATTTCGTTTCTGCGGTTTGCCGAAAAATGAAACAGTAGTTTTTGCGTCAGCACCTGAAAAAGCAATTGACCACCTACCTTCCACCATCCCAGTTTTTTGATACGGTTTTTGATCAGCAAGCGCTTCGAAATTTTATTTTCAATAAGGACATGCGTAATATCAACATGTGGGCTTAATGCATGAAAAAGGATATTGGTTTCATTACAGTCAACCGCAAGCATCAATATTTTAGATCTGTTCATACAATTTCCCGATTTCCTGCATATTGGCAGATTGATAATGATGCGATTTATTGAGTTCGCGATAGTATTTTAATATGGATTCCAAAAAACGGAAATTTTCTTCAGGATGCCCTCCAAAATTATGCGGATGCCACCACAAATGAAAAATCTTTTTTTGTGTCGCTGCAAATTTCATTGCCTGTTTGATGCGTCGCATTTTTAAAAAATCAAATGCGGAAAGTTTGGGCGAATAGGGTCGCAGAAATCGACTCGCTCTCACATTGATCATGCCCTGTTCTTTGACCGGCATATAGGCATGATGGCCACTCAGTTTGATATACGCATCGAGGACGCGAAAGATTTTGGTACTTATTTTTTCGGTCTGTATTTTGCCTCGCGTGTAAACCGGATGCAACTCATTACCCCTGAAAACATCAATTCCGGCGTTTCGGCAAATGTGTAAGGTGTTGGCATCATATTGGTTTCGGGGGAAAATGATCGACCGGGTCCGCAATCGTTGTTCAGCAGCGATCTCCACACTTTTCATGATATCTGCTTGTACCGCTTTTTCGTCGATACCGGGTTCAAGGCAAAAAAGGTGACTATATGTATGAGAACCGATTTCTTGTCCGGGTGTTTCGCGGATCAGTTGAATCAGCTTTGGGGCAAAATGATGTTCGGCTGTAAGCGTATGTTGTTCAATATACCGGTAGGTTGATAATGCGTGATCGGTAAAGTGCGGGCGGGTCTCCGGCAGATATTGCAGCAGATCTTGTTTGTTGTGATGATAAACCATGCCTACGGTTGCCCAGGTGGCGTGGATTTCGTAAGTTGAAAAAAGTTGCAATAACCTGGGTATGATTTGATGGACAGCTTCGATATGACGGCCATATTTTTCAAGTGTTGTAGAAGCGAGTACACCCCAAAATAGTTCAAAGTCAAGCGAGATGGTTAAATATCCATTATCCAGTTGTGGCTCTTGCAGTTGTGTAATCGGTCCAAAGGTCATTGCTGTTCAAAGCTGCAAAATTACAACATCTGCACGATAAATTCAGTATACTTTGCCTGGGTGAAAGTTGACACGAAGGGGCATATCCACCTGGCTTGGACGGACCTAATTTTTTTCGCCCAATAAGTATTTCCGGTACCAATACTGAAAAGAAATAAGCGCCCAAAGGGTCGCATGTACAAAGCCCGGACTGTTGGAATGGAGTTTTTGCCGAAGACGGACGATGGTTTCCCATGAAAAAATATTTTGCTCCTCAACAAATTTCTTTTCCAGCAAATGATTAAAAATATAGTCATTGAAATCGTTGCGAAACCAATCAAGCAAGGGAATGTCGAATCCTTGTTTTGGCCGGTTATACAATTCCGCCGGAAGCTGGTCACGAAAGGCATCCTGTACAATCCTCTTTTTGAAATGTTTGTTGATTTTGTAGGCAGCCGGCAATGAAAAAGCAAAGTCAACTACCCGGTGATCGAGAAAGGGACTGCGTACTTCAACACTGTTGGCCATACTCATCATATCTACTTTATGCAACATATCGCCGGGCAATACCAGATTCATATCCGTCAGTAAAATCTCGTTGAAATCGCGACTTTTGATTTGTATGGCATAATCGGCGCAGAGTTGATTGATCTTTTGACGGCTGATCATTTGGGCATACTGCGGATTAAACAATGCTGATGTTTCCTGCTGGCTCAAGATACTACTCCAGCGGATATGACGTTCGGCTTCTTGCAGACTTGCTCCATCGGCCAGTTTGATCATTTTTCTGAACACATTCCCTATCCGGGTATTTTCGTTTTGCGGCAGCAAATTCAAGATGGGTTTGCCGAAGCTGGCTGTACGCGCCATCCAGCGGTTGTTTCGCACCATATATTCCGCTTTATGCTTGTTGTATCCGGCAAAAACTTCATCGCCCCCGTCGCCGCTGAGCGCAACGGTAACATGTTCTCTGGTCTTTTTACATAAAATAAATTGTGGAATACAACTATTGTCGGCAAAAGGTTCATCAAGGTAGTCGAGGACGTTGAATACTTCGTCTTTATAGTCTTGTTCAGTCAGATAAAATACCCGGTGATCGGTGCGGAATTTATGGGCAACGAGCTTGGCGTAATGGGTTTCATCGAATAAAGGATTGTCTTTATACCCGATCGAAAAGGTTTTAAGTTTGTCGGTATGTCGTGCAGCGAGGGCGACCACAACCGAACTATCGATGCCTCCGCTGAGAAATGAACCCAATGGAACATCGCTGATCATTCTTTGCTGTACGGCTTCATCCATTAAGGTTACCAATTGGTTGCAAGCCTCCGCATAATTGTATCGACCGTAATCACTTTGCCTGATGGCCAGCGTATAATATGGATGCTCGCTTAATTTGTTTTCGCGGATATGCAGGTAAGACCCCGGTTTTAATTTTCTAACCCCTTGCAAAATGCTTTGTTCAGGTGGCAGATAATTGAACTGGAAATACAAATGAACGGAATCCGGATTTATTTTTTTGTGCGAAAGCAAGGGCATAAGGGCTTTCAGTTCGGAGGCAAACAGCAAGCTATCGTTTTGTTCGGCAAGGATAAGAGGCTTTTTGCCAAAGCGGTCGCGGGCAACGATCAACTCGTGTTGCTCTCGATCATAAAACGCAAAAGCGAAAAAACCGGAAAGCCATGCCAGACAGGCTGGCCCGTAGTGGATCAGCAGTTGTAACAATACTTCGGTATCGGAATGTGTTTTGAACGATATATCGCCTTTGTTCAGTTTCGTTTTTTTCAGGTGTTCATAATTGAAAATCTCACCATTGAAAACGATCACATATCGTCCGGAGATATCATAGAAGGGTTGATTGGCGTCCGCTGAGGTATCGATAATGGATAAACGGCGATGCCCTAGGTAAACATGCTCATCTTCATAGATCCCTTCAGCATCAGGTCCTCTTTGTTGTAATTGTTGTAACGCCTGTCGAAATGCAGGCGCTGTAATATTTTTTTTTTGGAAGAAATATCCTCCTGCTATTCCACACATCGCTATTTGTTTTCTGTGATCATTTTGTTTCCCGAAGGACTATTCCAACCTACTTTTTTATTTTCGCCCTTAATGGTATTCAAACCGAGGTATTTCATGGTATGTCCCCCAATAATGTACAATCCATTCGGGGGTATATTTTTTACATTCACGTTAAATTGGTTGTCTTTCAATATACATCCTCTGAATAAGGCAATGTAATCGCCATTTGGATATGTTTCAGCATTAAAATCAACACGGTTAGCTCCAAAAAAGGGCATCTTATTTTCGTCACTGCTTCCCGATTCTAAATAGCAAAGCTTAACAAATTTCAACGTAAAAACGGATTGAGTGATCTGATAAAAATTTTGGTGTCCTCCCGCATCAATAAGCAAATCACCTTTAACTGCTCTTACGCCCGAGCCGGGCAGATGATCGTAAAATCGACAATTATTGATACGCATCATCAGATCGGCTGAAACGCCGCCCGGACTGGTCACTGCGCCAACGATTGTGGAATTTTCTATCAATATCCCGCCATTATGAGGCCAGAGAGCAGCGGCCCCTTGACCTCCCTGAAAAGTACAGTTGTTAAAGCGAATATTACGGGTATGTAAACCATGAAAATCACTGATTAAACCGGCGGCACCATTGTTTATAAATGTGCATTTCTCGAAATAGCCATTCCGGCATTCTGCCACTTCAGGCTCAATGTCGATACCGGAACGCGGATTGGAGGCTTCCGGCCCCAAGCCGTTTTGGTTAAATTGACAGTTGCGCGCAGTAACCCCATTTCCTCCCACCCAGGAGAAACCTTGTCGTAGATTTTGTTCAAAACGCGAGTTACTGATGAGTATTTTACTGTCATCGGGTTGGGTACTGATTATTTCAAGGCCATCCAGCCCAAAATGATGCATATAAACTGATGAAACGGTAACATTGCGGGAATTCTGGATAAAAATACCCACGTGCATACACTGTCGGCCGACATCGCCCCAGTATCCACCATAGTCAAATTGAGTATGATTGCCATTGGCTTCGATCTGATTGATTTGTATATCACTGCTATTAAATATTCTGATAAAGCACCCAATAGTGGCAATGTACTTTCCGTTTGTAAAAGGAACTTTTACATTTTCTTTACTGCGTGTCTGCGGATTAAACGATCCAAATTTCAGATTCGGTATATAGGTGAAGACCACTTTTCCTTGACAGGTGATTTTCACATTTTTTACATTTTCAAAATAAAAGCAGCTTTCACCATAATATGACCCTTTGCTGTTGTTTCCGAAAAACTCTTGTTTGCCAATGAGATAATTTCCCTTGGGTATTACAAGGTTAACATTACCCCCCCGATCATTTATTTTTTTGGATATCATGATAAAAATATCATGATCATTGGTTCTGCCATCACCCTTAGCCCCTTCTTTTTTTACATTAATGGTCAGCGGAACAGCAGCGCTGCTCTTGAAAAAGCTAAAAACCAACAGGGA
>CAZFKA010000038.1:15754-18016 GCA_964519155.1 uncultured Bifidobacterium sp.
GATAAATACAACCGTTTATGAGAGAATATCTGTTTGGAAGGACCATTCTTTCTATATTTGCAGATTCAAATATATGCAATTTATTACAATTACTGATTATGTATTGCTACCGTTTTATCTGGCGTTAGTATTTGTAATCAGTTTGTTTCACAGAAAGTATTATTGCAGGGACGAAGACAAGAAATACTACTTTAAAGCCCTTGGATTAAAAGTATTCGGAGCGATTATGACCGGATTAATTTATCAGTTTGTATACGGATCAGGTGATACAGCTAATTATTTCGAAGGGGGCAAAGGGATCACTCATTTATTGTTTACCGATTTCAACCGCTGGTGGCAATTCCTCAGTGCTGAAACCGGTGAAACCTTGCAGGCAAATGTTGATTTTCATGTATTCCTTGATCCGCAATCGTTCCTCATTCAGAAGATTGTATCATTCATCAATCTCTTCACTTTCTCTACCTACTTAAATTCCTGTCTCTTTTTTGCGCTTTTTTCTTTTGTTTGTTTTTGGTCCTTGTTCAATACCCTCAACAAGATTTACAGTTCCGAATACAAGCGCATTTTTGCTGTATCGCTCTTTTTTATTCCTTCGGTTTTTTTCTGGGGATCTGGTATTTTTAAAGATACCCTTTGTATAGGCGGACTTACCCTGTTTCTATCATCTTTTTTACGCTTGTTTTATCTAAAGGAGTATGATAAATTTTTCCGATTGGTCTTTCTCATTGTATTTTCGAGTGCCCTCATCATCTATATTAAATTTTATATTTTTCTTTGTCTGATGTTTAGTCTCGGAATTCTGGTTTTCACCAAATCCTTTGCCCTATTCAAAAGCCGTTCATTGAATTACCTGTTTACGTTTTTCATTACGCTGATCAGTTTGGTAGGACTGTTTTTGATGCGAAATTATTTAGCGAACATGATTGCGGAATACTCTGTTGAGACGATTACCAAAACAGCAAAAACAACCTACGAATACATTCAAAGTGTATCGGCAGAAAGTGACGGTTCGGGCTATGATCTGGGGAAGATAGACTATACCAATCCGGTAAGCTTGCTCGGTACCATTCCGGCTGCGTTGAATGTAACCTTGTTCCGTCCTTACATATGGGAGTCACCAAAAGTACTCATGTTGATATCGTCGCTTGAAAGTCTCGCGTTTTTACTCATCACCCTATATGTTTTTCTCAGGGTCGGCGTTATCCGTTTTTTTAAGATATTGCTAGCGAATAAGGTAATGCTGTTCTTTGTATTTTTTGCGTTACCCTTTGCCATTGCTGTTGGGTTTTCGACCGGCAATTTTGGCACATTGGTTCGTTACAAAATTCCTTGCATGCCATTTTATTTAATGTGTATTTTATTTATTTATAAATATCACACATTGTCAAAGGTTGTAAAAAAGAATGCTTCCTGAGACTGTACGGAATATTGTTGTGCAATTTTTTCGCTGGCCCGCGCGCCCATTTCCGCCCGTAAATTGGGGTCCGTCAATAATTGCTTAAGCGCGTGGATCCAATCTTCATCCGTACGACATACAAACCCGTTTTGGCCATCGTCCACAATCACACCATTCACCCCAACATCCGACACAACCGCCGGAATGCCCAAAGACATATATTGAATTGCTTTAAAGCCACATTTACCTCTCGCCCATTCGGTATCCGGTAACGGCATGATGCCTACGTCGAAACGAAGAATATCGGAAGCTTCATTTTTTTCCGTCCACTCGATATATTCATAATGTTGCAAATCGAGTTGTGGATTTTTATTACAGATGACTACAATATTAAAGTCATGTTGTTTTTGCAGGTTCCTCAGTACAGGGATGATGGATTGCAGGTGAGGTAAGGTGGTAAAAGTGCCGGTCCACCCGATCGTATATCGCGCTTGTTGCCCTTGATGCGATTTCCTGCCCTTATGCGAAGTTAATGTATTGACTACTGTTGGGTTGATGATAATTCTTCGATTGAACTGGCTGGCAAAATCGGCCAAGAATTGGTTGCCGGTACTGACTCTATAGGCTATTCGGCAAATGTATTTTGCTTTGCGGCTCCACTTGATCCACGAAATGATTTTGTTATTTTCGGAAGCCTGTTGAAGCCAAATCGCATCGTCGAAGTCATAGATTATTTTTTTCTTCAGCAAACGACCAATGATCCATTCAAATATCGGAGGACCAACCGGAGAGGCTTCGCGATGGATAAAAACCCAGTCGAATTGTTTAACACGCCACATTAATCGAAGCCGCCTGAGGAATCCAGC
>CAZFKA010000039.1:0-18000 GCA_964519155.1 uncultured Bifidobacterium sp.
GCATATCTTAGCCCAATCCGCCTGAACGGGTGGAAATTCTTTATCGATGGGCAATTGACATTTTTTTACGGTCGAATACCGGTATAATTGTTTCATTTTGGGCATAAAGTTTCATATTTCGGTTTATCGACTTATATTTGGTTTTGAAAAAAAATACGTCCTCTTTATGAAAGCAATATTTTTTGCCTTTGCAGGTTTAATGATCGCAACCGGTTTTTGCTCCTGTAACAAAGATTTTACCTGTCGTTGTACGTTTACCGATACTACTAAAAATTTCGATATTAAAATTTTGGACGTGCGTAAAAATGATGCGAAAGTGTTGTGTAACGACTACAGTACTTTCGTGGGTAGTTGCGTTTTGCAGTAATCAATATCCGTATTTGTCTTTCCATCTGGCTTTCAAAAATTTTCTGAGTTCCTCTTCTTTTGCATTATTACCGGGATGGTAAAAAGTTGTTGATTGAAGCGGGTCAGGTAAAAACTCCTGTCCGGCAAAATTCAATGCCTCATGGTGATCGTATCGATATTCCTTACCATACGCCAGCGATTTCATCAAACGGGTTGGTGCATTGCGTAACGCCAAGGGTACAGCAAGATCACCCGATGTATGAACGGCTTTTAAGGCTGATTCAATGGCCATATAGGAGGCATTGCTTTTTGCGGAACTAGCCAGATAAACAGCACATTGCGATAAGATAATTCTTGATTCGGGATACCCGATTTTTGCCACCGATTCAAAGGTCGCATTTGCCAGCAACAAGGCATTGGGATTGGCATTGCCGATATCTTCACTGGCAAAAATGATCATTCGTCGCGCAATAAATTTTACATCTTCGCCACCGGCAATCATTCGCGCCAGCCAGTACACGGCAGCGTTCGGATCGCTTCCCCGCATACTTTTGATAAAAGCCGAAATGATATCGTAATGTTGTTCGCCATTTTTATCATACAAGGCGATTTTTTGTTGAGCAATTTTTTTTACCACCTCATTATCGATCAGTATTTCCGGCTGATGTCCCAAGGTATTCACCACTAACTCAAGCAAATTCAATACCTTTCGAGCATCACCACCCGACAGTCCGATCAATGCGTCGGTTTGCTGCAAGCGGATATTTTTCTCTTTGAGTATTAAATCGTTTTCAAGCGCATATTCCAAAAGTGCATGTAGGTCGTCACTTGCCAGCGGTTTCAGTACATAAACCTGACAACGACTCAGCAAAGCACTATTGACCTCAAACGAAGGGTTCTCGGTAGTAGCGCCAATCAGGGTGATAATGCCCTTTTCGACAGCATTGAGTAAGGCGTCTTGCTGCCCTTTATTAAAGCGGTGTATTTCGTCAATAAACAGGATGGCCTGATCTTCCGTTTTTGCTTTTTCTATCACTTCCCGTACATCCTTCACACCACTGCTTATGGCGCTCAATGTATAAAAGGGAACATGGAGGGTATGGGCAATAATATGGGCGATGCTGGTTTTACCGACGCCGGGCGGCCCCCAAAGAATCATCGACGGAATATTGCCTCGCTGAATGGCGTTATACAAAATGCTTCCTTCAGCGGTCAAATGTTGCTGACCAGTAAGTTGTTGCAGATGTGTAGGTCTGAGTCGTTCGGCTAAAGGAAGTGACATGGGCTGTATCGTTTTTTATGGATTTGTTCGTTCGTATTTCCAATTGCGTTTTTTCCCTTCGGCAATCCATTCAATAGCCTGTACCAGTCGCTTATTGCGGGTTGCTTCGGTTTTGGCTTCGGTCACCCATTCGAGATACTCTCGTTGTGCAGATGCAGAAAAGGTGTCGAAGTATTCTTTTGCCAATAAATTCTTGCTGAGTGCCAATTTAAAATAAGGAGGCATTGCGATCGCTGTTTTGGCGGTTGTTTTTCTGGCTACTTTTTGTCCCGCTTCATTGAGCTTCATCGCTTCTTTGATCCAGGCGATGATCTTTTTGTCTGCGGGGAGGTCTTCAAGTGAGTTGATCTTCCCCAAATGGCCCATAGCAATTTCTTCTTTAGCCGTTGCCACCAATGATTGGTCTTTCATTAGGGCTGCTTTCCAGAAACCAAAGGCACAGTGGGCTTTGAAGGCAGCCATATGCACCATAGGGCTACCGGCGTAGTCGAAATGCGGCATACTCCATTTTATTTTTTCTTCTACCCCCGGACAGGCATGGTGTACCAATGTGCGAAGATGTTGCAGGATGGGTTGGGCAAAAGGCCGGGCGTTGAGAATATACTGATCTACCTGTGGCGACTTAACCATAACTGTTGAATTGTTTAAGCAAAAATAGAAAACTATCCTTTTTCAGGTTTTTCTTTTTTAGTTTTACAACATGCCTCTTTTCAGCGCTGATTTTATTTTCGACGGTCAACAATTTTTGCCCCCGGAAACAATAGTGGAATCAGACGATAATGGAACAATATTGTCTGTCGGTAGACGCTCGGATGATCGCGAAGTGATCTTTTGCGACGGGTTGCTGATGCCCGGAATGATCAATGCCCATTGCCATCTTGAACTATCGTACATGAAGGGTTTGATAGCGGAGAAAAAGGGTTTGGTAGAGTTTCTGCTGAGTGTATTGTCATTGCGACAAAAGCAGTTTACGGTAGATGAAAAGCAAGTGGCGATTAGCCAAGCAGAAGCAGAGATGCTCCGAAACGGGATTGTGGCTGTAGGAGATATCAGCAATACCGGTGATACCTTGCCGCAAAAAGCTTTGCAAAATTTGTATTACCATACCTTTGTTGAATGTCTTGGTTTACAGCCTCAGCAGGCAAAATCGATTGTAGAAAAGGCTTGTGTATTGCGTGATGCATTTGCACCTTTTGGCAACAGCAGTTTGGTATTGCATGCGCCGTATTCGGTGTCGCCGGAATTGATTGAAACACTCGATAAAGAAAACAGCGGTGCACTTGCAAGTATTCATAACCAGGAATCGGCAGCGGAAAATGAATTGTTTCTCAGCCGTACCGGTGATTTCCTCCGCTTATTTGCCGCGATACAATTTCCGCCATCACAATTCCCTCTTCATCAGCAAAGTTCGCTCAAGGCTTATCTACCCCACTTGAGTCGTCAGCACAACATACTGCTGGTACATAATACGTACACTGCCGAATCGGATATCCAATGGGCACAAACCCGGCAAAAAGAGCTTTACTGGTGTCTTTGTCCTAATGCAAACTTGTATATCGAAAACCATTTGCCCGATATCGAAATGATGATCCGCAATCATTGCACGCTGGTGCTGGGTACTGATAGCCTCGCTTCGAATCATTCCCTCAGTATTTGGCATGAAATGGAGACGATCAGAAAGGCTTACCGGTCGATCCCACTGGAGGAAATGCTTCGCTGGGCTACCGCTAATGGTGCCAAGGCCTTGGGTATCGACGATCGTTTGGGCAGCCTGAGCCCGGGTACAAAACCAGGAATAATTCAAATCAGGTATTTTGATCCGTATCAACCGGTCAGTACCCATCCTGTGGAGATCAAGCGCTGGTTTTGATTTCAACTTTTTGCGGAGCAGATATTATATACGGCACCCTCCTGAGCAAGTTGTCTCGTACAAAACGAAGAACGGTAACATAATTGAATTAGTGTTGTATCAAAAGCTTTTGCACAGCCGAGTTGCCAACTCGTACGAAATAGAGGCCATTGGCAAAATGTTCGATTGGGAGACGTGCTGACTTCGTAGGGGCTATACGGCAGGCATAAACCTCGCGCATTTGTAGGTCATACAAGTGAATATCCTCAAACCAAACGGCACGCTCGATCAACACGGCATTCCTTGCAGGATTGGGGTAAATTGACAAGGCAGGCATTCGATCTTGTTGCGGAATGCTTGTTGCATTCAACAGGAAGCAATCTGAGGTATCGGTACAGCCGTTTTGGGTGATGATAGCAGCAAATGATCCAACAATAATCGTTGAAAAACTCTGGGCATTTTCGCCGGGAATTACAAGTTGCGCATCGCAATCAAGCCATTGATAGGCTGCCCCTGCCGCAACAGCGCTCAGGGTATTTCCACTTTGTGCGACAGCGACATTTACTGGTACCACCGTGAGATCGAGATGCACGATACTATCGCAACCAAATGCACTAATCAGCGTATCGGTATACAAGCCGCTGTTAGTCAGTATATTGCCATTGAACGCAAAAGAAGTGCAGGCATTCGCTATGGCAAAAGTCTCAAGTGGATTTTGAATGTTTACCGTAGTATCGTGCAAACATCCGTTCGCAAAATGATCAATAACGGTAAGGGTATGACTGCCTTCGCATAGATTATTGAAATTGGCATTTGCCGTAAAGGCCCCTGCATCAACGCTATATTGGTAAGGTGGTAAACCACCTACGGGGTTCGCGGAGATGGACCCTGTTCCGGTTACCGCATGTGGATAAATGTCTGTATTGACGACAACCGTCACCGGGGTTCTGTTGCTCGATAGGCAACCCTGGGGATAGGGCGTGATGCTCACTTGTCCATTGCCCGTATGGTCGACAATATTGACCTGCGAAAATCCCAGATTGAATGATGCACCACCACCGCCATTCACAGGAGTATGATAGGCACCACCGCCACCTGAGTAACCACCACCACCACCAGCGCCGTGATTGCCACCGCCACCGCCACCGCCATAGCCCCCATAGTCGGCATTTGCCGTACACGAACTTCCACCGGCGCCCAGATTTAAAAAACTATACCCAAAACGATTATTGCAACATCCGTTATTGTTTCCGCCATTGGTCAGCAAGCCCGCACCGTTTCCGCCACAAGCACCATTATTGGTCGCCCCGTTTCCATTGATGCCACCGATGCCATGCAAGGTGGGGTATCCGGCTTGAGTAGAATAGCCATTTTGACCGTTGTTTGTAATCACGGCATCTTTCCCAACAGCTACGACGCTATCGAGTACACCGCCACCTCCACCGGCAATGATCAGGGGATTGTTGAAGGCATCTGTTACAAAACTTCCGCCACCGCCACCCGCACCGGCGGTATTGGTATGGCCGCCCCCTTGTTGTCCGACGAGAATTTTTATTTGTTGTCCTGGCGTAACGGCAAACAAACCGCTCATATTTGCTCCCAGTCCTCCGCTACCGGCTAAAGCCGTGCCACCGGCGCCCCCTTGTGCTCCTTTTGCATTGATCCTTATTTTGTAAACATCAGGAGGTACTGTATAGTTGACGATGGCACCCGTATAGTTGAAAAAAATAGTGTCGGCCGGGCCGGGTGTTTCTGCTTCAGCCCAATAGGTAGTGGTTACAGCCGGATTCACCAAAAAATTGATCCCACTGTTGGTGGTGCCAATCAGATTGCCGCCTGAGGGTGTTGTATACCAATTGATCAGGTTGCCGTTTGATACGGCATTCAAATCGGTAAACATTCCCTTACATATTGAATCGGGTGTGGCACTGACCATCGCCGGTGCTGCCGGAATATTAATGACCGTAAAGACGAGTAAACTGCTGTCGCTACCATTTGCCGTAATGACCTCAATTTTTCCGGTATTGCCCCATCCCGGTATTGCAGTAATTTGTGTGGCTGAATCTACGGTGAACGATTGAGCAGCGATGCCCCCAAAGTTTACGGCGACAACATTCACAAAATCGGTGCCGCTAATCGTCACGGTTGTAGCACCGGCACAACCATAGGCGGGTGTGAAGCCTGAAATAAGTGGAGCCTGTGCATACAAGGATTGCCCGATGCAAAATAAAATGAGAGATAAAAAATAATAAGAGATTTTTTTGATCAAGGGCTTGGGTTGAAATCGTTCACATGTTCGCAAATGTAACTATTTCGGGGTAAAAATTATATTGCACCTTTTGGGTAAATCAATACCCGGTCGGTCATGTTGTAAAAGATTGTTTCCATACCGGTTATCTAAACCCGTGTAGTGTTGCATGAATTTACAAAACAGGGAAATTACGTTTAGCATTAACTCAAATATTTAGCTACTATAGGTACCCTTCTGCCGACACCAAATGCTTTAGGCGATACCCGAATGATCGGACAAAACTGATTACGTTTATATTCGTTCATATTGACCAGTTTCATCGTTCGTTCAACTATATTTTTGTCAAAACCCATCGCAATGATCTCCAGTGGTCCTTGCCGACGTTCAATATATTGATATAAAATGGCGTCGAGGATACGATAGTCAGGCAAAGAATCGCTATCTTTCTGGTTGGGTCTGAGTTCGGCACTCGGCGCTTTGTCGATAATGTTTTGCGGAATGATTTCGCCATTGCGATTGATATAACGGGCTAAAGCATACACTTGCATTTTATATACATCGCCCAATACGGCAATGCCACCGGCCATATCGCCATACAAAGTGCCGTAACCGGTGGCACATTCACTTTTATTGGTTGTATTGAGTAATATGAGATTAAACTTATTCGCGATGGCCATCAACAAATTTCCCCGGGTTCGGGCCTGAATATTTTCTTCGGCTACCGAAAAAGGAAGATCACCATAAATGGGTTTGAGTTCGGTCATAAACGCATCAAAAATATTTTTGATGGGAATAATGTCGGTGGGATTGCCCAGATGATTCGACAATGTTTCAGCATCACTCACAGAATGGGATGTCGAAAACTGAGAAGGCATCATGACGGCTCGCACATTTTCTTTCCCCAATGCTGTACAGGCTAAAGCCAGTGTCACAGCAGAATCTATACCGCCACTCGATCCCAGAATGGCTTTGGTAAAGCCCATTTTGGCAAAATAATCTTTGATCCCGAGCACTATGGCATCGTGTATTTTGTCGATATGCAGATGTTCATCATAGGTTTCAGGGTTCAGTTCGCCATCGGGTATTTCATTAGCCGGCGTTAGTATTTGATCAACAAATGAGCCATCATCGGTCACTTGTATTTGCAAAAAATCTTCTGCGAAATATTTTCCCTCTGCAATTAGATTCGCGTGTCGGTCAAACACCATCGAACCGCCGTCGAATACGATTTCTGTTTGCGAACCGGCACCATTGCAATAAAACATCGGCAAACCATATTTTTTAACGTTTGCCTTGATAATCGCTTTTCGGTCTTCCACATGGGTATAGTCGAAGGGGGAAGCGCTGATATTGATCATCAGGTCGGGGTTTTGTCTGATCAGTTGATCCATCGGACAAATTCTATATAAAGGATTATTTCCAAGATTCCAGATATCTTCGCAAACGGTGACGGCGAGTTTCTTTCCTTTAAATGACATTACTTGCCAAACCGCGGCCGGTTCGAAATATCTGTTTTCGTCAAATACATCATAAGTAGGCAATAAAGTTTTGTGTGCAATATCCTGAATCTTTTTTTCATATAGCAAATACGCACTATTGTATAGATCTTTACCTTCCGGCACCGTATTCCACGACGGACAACCTACTATCACACCAATGCTATCGGCATGAGAGGCAATTCGGTTGAGGGATACATGACAGCGGTCGATAAAATCTTTAAATTCCAGAAAGTCGCGTGGGGGATAACCACAAATGCTGAGTTCAGAAAAAACGATCAGATCTGCATTATTTTTTTTCGCTTCTTCAATGGCAGCAATAATTTTTTCGGTATTTTTTTCAAAATTACCAATATGATAGTTCTGTTGGGCCAACACTATTTTCATGCTTCAAAAGTATGACTTTTTTAGGCGATGTATGGAAAAAGCCGCAGGGGCATTGATGCAAAAAATACAGGATCAGGCTCTGCTCATTTCAGCGAAATACTGATGAAAATATGGAATGGTTTCGATGCCTTTGTAAAAATTCGCGACATCAAATTTTTCATTGGGTGAATGGATATTATCGTTGTCCAAACCAAAGCCCATCAGTACGGTTTTTAATCCCAAGGTTTTTTCAAACAATGCGATAATGGGTATACTGCCCCCGCCACGTGTCGGAATTGGTTTTTTGCCAAAAGTGGTTTCGAGCGCTTTTTCAGCTGCGCGGTAAGCCACAGAATCGGTTGGGGTCACCACAGGTTCGCCGCCATGATGTTCGGTGACCTTCACACTTACAGTATCAGGGGCAATTTTATGGAAATGTGCCGTAAATAATTCGGCAATTTTGTGCGCGTTTTGATGGGGTACCAGCCGCATCGATATTTTGGCATACGCTTTTGAGGGTAATACAGTTTTAGCCCCTTCACCGGTATAGCCTCCCCAAATTCCATTGAGTTCAAGCGTGGGTCGCACACCGGTACGTTCTAATGTGGTGTATCCTTTTTCGCCCCAAACATTTTGTACACCCAAATCTTTTTTATATTCGTCCAAGTCGAAAGGAGCCGTATTTAATGCCACACGTTCGGCATCCGTCAAATCGTCTACATCATCATAAAATCCCTCAACAGTAATATGGTTATTTTCATCGTGTAGCGAAGCAATCATTTTCGCCAGCGTCGTGATCGGGTTCGCAACGGCGCCACCATATACACCACTATGCAGGTCGCGATTGGGCCCGGTGACTTCAACTTCCATATATGCCAGACCGCGTAAGCCGGTTTCAATACTCGGATGTTCCATACTGATCATCGACGTATCGCTCACTAAAACTATATCAGCCTTCAAGCGATCGACATTATCTTCGAGAAATTTGCCCAAATGGGTACTGCCCACTTCTTCCTCACCTTCAATGATAAATTTTACATTGCATTTCAATTCGCCGCAAGCATGCATACTTTCCAGCGCTTTTACATGCATAAACATTTGACCTTTATCGTCGCATGCACCGCGTGCATAGATTTTGCCATTTTGCACAACGGGTTCAAAAGGGCCGCTGGTCCATAAATCCAGCGGATCGGGCGGCTGCACATCATAATGCCCGTAAGTGAGTATAGTAGGCAAAGCAGGATCGATCATTTTTTCAGCATAAACGATCGGATGACCTTCGGTAGCGCATACTTCGGCTAAGTCGCATCCCGCTTTCAACAAAGCATCTTTAACGGCTGCTGCACAACGTGCTGTATCCGTATTTTTTGTGGAGTCGGCACTGACTGAAGGGATGCGCAGCAGGTCAAATAGTTCGGAAAGAAAACGGTCTTTATGTTCTTGCTGAAAATGGATACAGTTTTGCATGGTATATTTTTTGGAGTGTAAAGATAAGGGAAGACTTGTAAGTTAAAAGCAGAAACTCGATTCTATGGAAAGGTGAATGATGTCCGCGTGTTGGATGGACGATATGCCAACTTCGGCTATGCATTTGGCGTCTAAGGAGAAATAAAAATCAAAAATTCATGTGTAAAAAATTATTAGTGCTTACGGGCATGCTCTGTTTTGTGTTGATTAGTCAGGCGCAGGTTTATAATTGGGCTTATTCTGCCGGTGGAGGTGGATGGGATGATGTCAAATCGATGCATCTTGCTGACGATCATACGGTCTTACTCACCGGGATGTTTTCCAATACCGCTATGTTTGGCCCGGTGTCCCTTACCGCTCAGGCCTATCAGGATGCATTTGTTGCCAAATATGATCAGCAGGGAAGCCTGTTGTGGGCAAAAGCTATCGGGGGAGATGAACAGGATTGGGGATATAAGGTTACGGCAGATCTTAACCAAAATGTTTATGTGACCGGTTATTTTCAAAGTTCAGTTTTACATTTTACGCCTACTGATTCACTGGTTAAAAACGCAGTCAGTTCACGAAATGTATTCCTCGCTAAATATAACAGCAGTGGCGTTTTTCTATGGGCGAGGCTGGGCAGTGGCGGTGTGACGAACGGTTTTCTCACAGGGTACAGTGTAACAACTGATGCACAGGGCAATGTCATTATCAGTGGAAACTATAACAAGCAGATTGAATTTAGCGGAACAGCGCTACCCAGTACCAATGCCACCAATATCTACATGGTGAAATACGATGCCAATGGTAACCTGCTTTGGGCTAAAGCCGGCGTATCATCATCCATTTGCTGGTTTACCGATTTGTGTACCGTTGCCTCGAAACTTATTTATGCCACCGGAAATATTTCGACAGCAATCACTTTTGGCGCCACTACGCTCCAAAATCACTCAGGTGATGATCTGGTGGTGGCAAAATTTGATGCATCGGGCAATTTGAATTGGATGACTGTTGAAGGAAAATATATTCTTTCGTCTACAACCGACAATAATTTTGATTGTGGTTCATCAATCAAGGTCGATAATAATGGGAATGTGTTTGTGGGCGGGAGTTTGCTCGATACCACGTATTACGATCAAAATTTACAAGCCTTGGTAGTGAAGCAATGGGCTTGTGTAGCGAAGTACAACAACAGTGGCACACAACAATGGTTAAAGAAGTTTGGCGGTACCGATGCCACCGATATCATTACGGCAATTGATCTCGATGCCAATCAGGATGTATATGCCATCGGTCATTACAAAGGCAATTTTGCGGTAGGTGCGGTGAACTTACCCCAGGCGGCACTCAAAACTGCTTTTGTGGCAAAGTTCAATAACACAAATGGTAATACAGTATTTGCCAACCAAAACGGTGTGTCTGCTTCTGAAACCGATGGTTATGGCATTGGTGTCAATCAGCAAACAGGCAATGTATATACTGCGGGAAATTATAAGGGCAGTGTAACCTTTGGTGCCAACAATATCAATTGTCAGGGTATATGGGATATCTATCTGGTGTTATTAAACAATACTGTTGCGCAACAAGTGCTAGATGCGTCAGAAAACGCCGAACTTGTTCTTTATCCGAATCCGGCCAGTGATCTTCTGTATATCCGCAGCGACGCCGGTTTGGATATCAATCATACACAGATCGCGATTTATGGTATAAACGGACATTGTGTACGGATACCTGAAATTATCAGCAATGAAACGATCTCACTTGCTGGTCTTGCTCCGGGTCAGTACATTTTTGTATTGAGCGACGGTCAAAAAAGTCTGCGACAGTTGATCACACGGCAATAGGCGACGTTTATCGCTAGGTAGGGTTTCAGCGAAATGAATATGCAGGTCAGTTTCGGGCATAGGGATCATACAAGAATCAGGCTACAGACACGGTTTCGAGTTTGCTCGGCATTTCAGTGGTACTAACGGCGCAGAACTACTATGAATTTGTTTGTTGGGTAAAAATGCGTATCCGGAAAAAATGTACGCCGCTCAGCGGAAAAAAAATTAATTTAGCTGTATATATTCAACCCGGCAGATATTACATTTGTAGCATCGTCGCAGCATCGGCTGTGTAGGTTCAATCATTAAATTGCTCTAACATGAAAAGGATATTGTTTAGGTTTGGTCTGTGTATATCAGCCCTGATCATCTGCGAAACGCATTTGTTTGCGCAGGAGAAAAAGCGCGGAAACCCATATGCCGAAGGCGAGAACATTTATAAACATTATACCGGTACCATCGGTAAACGCAAAGTAGTACTCGATTTGGTGTGGGGCTATCAGGGGGGATCGAATTTCGGTGGCAGTTATTATTATTTTACTGACTCGCCCCATGTCTATCGCATGGCTATACTCGAACCACCAACCTTTGAGCATACCGAACGTTTGCATGCAGTTGTGGATGATGAAGAAAATCCCTGGCAACCCAGCAATAAAAGTTTTAATGATGCGGATATCACCTGGGATTTTTTTATACAGGATTCTACGCTCACCGGGGTTTATAAAAGTAAAGCGAGCGGCGAAGAACAAACGATGTACCTCGTAGAAACGCGGGGCCAGTCGCTGGCCTTTGATATCGTAATTGGTAGCGACCGCGCCATTATTCCATCGCCTGACGGGGCTGGCATTCGTGCCGATATATTTACCCTGGGAATCACCCCATCCCGTCAATACACCAATATTACCGAAATGGATTTTGTTAATCGGGAATTACTCAATTTTTCGCGGGTTGAAAATATTCAATCAGAGTATATCGCAGATTATTACAAAGCTATGCGGGTCAATTTTATCAAAGCAGCCAAAATTTATTTCACCCGTTTATTTGAATCAGGTAAGCCCGTCAATCCTGAAGATGCGGCGTACAAATCTCATACAAGCCGCAGCCTGATTATGCGACCGATATACAATGATACCGGTTTTCTGGTCATTCGAAAATATTATACCGATGGGGGGAACCGATCGGAAGACTTTCTCAATTTGGATGTGAAAAGTGCCAAACGTTTAGCATTGAAAGATATTCTGAAAATTAATCCGAGGGTTTTATCCTGGATGTTGGAAACCGCATTTCGTCGCAAATATGGTTTAGGCAACGAAGCAAAACTCAACCAATGGCTGACGGTTGAGCGTTTGCCCGTGCCCGAAAAATTCAGTTTAAGTCCGGGCGGCCTTACCTTTTATTTCGATAAGAAGGCGCTCATAAAAGATAAGAATCTCAGTGGCTGGGATCCTTTCTTTTCCGTTTATCTGAGTTATGATCAGCTCCGCGGCATGATCAGACGCGATTTTGCTGAAAAAAGATTGTGGCCAGTGAACCGCTAATTGTTGCATGCAGATCATACAAGCAGAAAGGCAGCATATTGCCGACATTATCCGTATTGCGCGTGAAACCTGGCATCATACCTACAAAGAGATCATTTCGCCAGAGCAGATCAGGTATATGCTGAACCTCTTTTATACTGAGCACGTACTGGAAGAACAAATACAGCATTCGCAGCATCATTTTCATATCGCTCAAGATCAGGATAAGACGCTTGGCTATTCGCATTGCATTGAAGAAGATCAGGATAATCTGAAGCTAAGTAAATTATATGTTTATCCACACACACAGGGGAGCGGAGTAGGACGTATGTTGATGAATAATGTGGAGCAATTGGGACGATCTCTGCAAAAAACGAAGATCTTGTTGAATGTGAATCGGCAAAATCCTGCAAAAGATTTTTATCTCCGACAAGGGTATCAAATCGTACAGACAATAGATATTCCATTGGGTGAATTCTGGTTAAACGACTTCGTGATGTCAAAAGCCTTGTAGGGAATTTTATACAATATCCAGTAGCGATTGCTTATTTTTACTGTTCGCAAATAAAAAATAGTTCAGTATGAAATTTACCTATTATGGCCATTCTTGTTTTAATATTGAAATAAACGGCAAGCATATTCTTTTCGATCCTTTTATCAGTGGAAATGAACTCGCCCGCGATATTGATATACAAGCAGTGCCGGCAGATTATATCTTGGTAAGCCACGCCCACAACGATCATACCCTCGATTTGGTGGCGATCGCCCTACGCACCGGTGCGAAAGTCATTTGCAGTTGGGAAATACATGAGTGGCTTCAGGCCAAAGGGGTCCACAATATTCATCCGATGAATACGGGTGGCAAGTGGACCTTCGACGATTTTACCGTAAAATGTACGGTTGCCCAACATAGCAGTAGTTTCCCTGACGGAACCTATGGCGGAAATCCGATGGGATTTATTGTTTTTGCCGAGGGACGCTCGTTTTATTATAGCGGTGATACTGCGCTTACGCTGGATATGCAACTCATTCCGCGCTGGGCCGATCTGTCGTTTGCCATTTTGCCCATCGGCGACAATTTTACGATGGGGATCAGAGATGCGATTGCTGCCGCACAATTTGTCAAAGCGCAAACGGTGATCGGTGTTCATTTTGATACGTTCGGATTTGTAAAAGTCGACCACCATGACGCTATTGCAGCGTTTAGCAAAGAAGGGCTCAAATTATTGCTCCCCTCAATAGGGGGTGTTTTGGATCTCTGACAACGTGGTCAAGGGGTCAAAATATCAGTCCTTCGTCTTTAAAGCTGAAATAATGGTTAGCGGCCACAATGATATGATCGGCTATATCGATGTCCAGCAATTTGCCGGCTTCAATCATTTTTTCGGTCAGTCGTTTATCCGCTTCACTGGGCTTCAAATTTCCACTCGGATGATTGTGCGATAGCAGAATACGTGTTACCGTTTTTAGTTCGAGTGCCCGTTTAAAGATCACCCGATTATCGACTACTGTGCCGGTAATGCCTCCGTTACTGATGCTTTCAATCGATTGAATCCGTCCGTTATGCAACATGTAAATGACAAAAAATTCTTCCACAGTTTTGCCAAAATAGTAGGGCGACAATACCTCAAAGGCATCTCGGCTACTCCTGATCATAGGATTTTCGAGGGCCGCCGACAACTGCCGTCGTTTGCCGATCTCAAGTGCCGTGAGAATGGTAATGGCTTTTTTTTCGCCAAGTCCATTTATTTTTTTCAGATCGGCTAAAGTCATTTTACTGAGTTCCAGTAAATTGTTCCGATTGATTTCCATAATCTCTCTGGCAATTTCCAATGCACTTTTTCGTGCGGTACCGGTATTGATGAGGATGGCCAGTAACTCTGCTGCCGATAATGCGGAAGCGCCCTTTTCGATCATTTTTTCGCGTGGACGATCTTCCAATGCCCAGTGCTTAATGGATTGGTGTTGTTGCATAGTAGGTTATTGTATCCGCCCGCTGAAACAAACCGGGAACGGGTAGCGCAATTTAATCAATTGTATTGTCAAAATACAAAATGCCGGATCAAATTTTAATCCCGACGTCTTGTGTATTGAATCACTTTTTGCTGCAGATGGTTTTTTATCGGTGCGTCATCATTGTATGCTGAAGCTGCTATCGTACAATAGCATTTATCGCTATATTTGCGCCATCAAATTTTTAAAACAATCATTGTCATATGAAATTAGTTTCCCATCTCGTACAAGGTAACGAACACCTGGCCATACTCATCGATCAGAAGTTATACAATGTGAAAGATGCGGATGTTTTATACCCCTCTACCATGTCGGCTTTACTGGCAGATTGGGACGAAGGGATCACAAAACTGAAACAACTTGAAGCAAAGATCAAAAAAGGACAACTGCTTGAGCATACTTTTACCCATTACCATGAAGCAGTTATTATAGCACCGGTGCCTAAGCCCAGCAGTTGCCGCGATGGTTATGCGTTCAGGCAGCATGTAGCGGCAGCCCGTCGAAACCGTAAAGTAGATATGATCACGGAATTTGATCAATACCCGATTTTTTATTTTACCAATCATAATGCTATCCAAGGGCCGGGTAATATTGTATGTATGCCCGATCATTTTCAGAAACTCGATTTCGAACTTGAGGTTGCCATTGTGGTGTGTAAAAAAGGAAGAAATATTACTGCTGCCGAAGCCGACCAATACATCGGTGGTTTTATGATCATGAATGATATGAGCGCTCGCACCTTGCAAATGGAAGAAATGTTGCTGAATTTGGGTCCTGCAAAAGGAAAAGACTTCAGTACGGTGATCGGGCCAATGCTGGTGACACCCGATGAAATTGAACATCTTCGAATCCCTTGTAAACCGGGGCATACCGGTAATAATTTTAACCTGAAAATGACTTGTTCAGTCAATGGTAAACAAGTCAGCGAAGGTAATGTAGGCGACATGGACTGGACCTTTGCCGAAATACTTGAACGCTGTGCGTATGGTGTCGACATTTTACCGGGCGATGTGATCGGCAGTGGCACTGTGGGCACGGGATGTTTTCTTGAACTCAATGGAACTGGTTTGCTCAACGATCCCCAGTACCAAGTGCAATGGTTGCAAGAAGGTGATGAAGTGGTGATGGAAATTGATGCGTTGGGGGTTTTGAAAAATAAAATTGTCAAGGAAGAAAGCGAGTTTTCGATTTTGGCGCTAAAGAAACATTCATAATTACAAAAAAAACCTGATCTGATGACCATCATTCCCGCCGACATCAAAACAGCACGTTTTCATGCCTATCTCCTGGGCGCCATAGCTCCCCGGCCGATATGCTTTGCCTCAACGATCGATAAAGACGGACATCCGAATTTGTCGCCATTCAGTTTTTTTAATGTATTTGGCAGCAAGCCCCCTATCGCTATTTTTTCACCCGCCCGCAGGGTTAGAGACAACAGCATTAAACATACCCTTGAAAATATTTATGAAACCGGCGAAGTCGTAATCAATGTGGTCAATTATGCCATGGTGCAGCAGATGAGTCTCAGCAGTTGCGAATTTCCGAAAGGGAGCAACGAGTTTGACAAAGCTGGCTTTACACCTGTACCATCACAGTTGGTCAAGCCGTTCAGGGTAAAAGAATCACCCGCTCAGTTAGAATGCAAGGTACTTGAAGTCAAAGAGACGGGCACCGAAGGGGGAGCAGGTAATCTCGTGATTTGCGAAGTGGTAATGATGCATATTCATGATGAAGTGCTCGACGCGAATGAGCAGATCGATCCCCATAAGATCGATCTCGTGGCACGGATGGGTGGCGACTTTTATTGTCGCGCATCCGGTGATGCCCTTTTTGAAGTAGCCAAGCCAAACCTCTCACTGGGCATGGGTTTCGACGCATTACCCCCGGCCATCAAACACAGTACTTTACTAAGCGGCAATCATCTCGGGCAACTCGCCAATTGCACAAGTATACCATCGTTGAATGAACAATTTGTAATGCCGGCCGGACAAACACCTGAGGAGTCGGCGTTGTTTTTTTTAAACAACAATGATGTTGAAAATGCCTGGCAGGCTTTGCTTCGTTTGCCTAGCTGATTCGCTGACGGGTTCTGATATTGTTTACGATTGTTCAGTGAGATCACGCGACGAGGGTATGTCGTTTTCCGTTTTAATGTTTTTTCCACTCAATTATATTTGTACCTTTACCCTCCCTTTTAATTATAGAAATGGCAAAAATACTCGCATCAATCACCTGTGTGGGCGGTTATGTTCCCGACGACAAACTCACCAATCATGATCTGGAAAAACTAGTGGATACCAACGATGAATGGATCACCTCACGAACCGGTATACAAGAACGCCGCATTTTGAAAGGTGAAGGTCTGGGTACTTCTGATATGGCTGTAAAAGCGGTTCAGGAAATTTTTGATAAAAAGGGTATCGATCCCCTCGAGATCGAATTATTGATCTGTGCCACTACAACCCCTGATTTTACCTTTCCGGCAACAGCGAATGTCATCACCGATAAACTGGGAATGAAAAATGCCTGGGGCTATGATGTCAGTGCTGCGTGTAGTGGATTTTTGTATTCGCTCACCACAGCAGCCCAATTTATTGAAACCGGTAAATACAAAAAAATCATTGTCGTGGGTGGGGATAAAATGAGTTCAATTCTCAATTTTGAAGACCGCGCCACCTGTATCATTTTTGGTGATGGCTGCGGGGCCGTTTTGCTCGAACCCAATGCGGAGGGCTATGGCATCAAAGACAGTATATTGAAAGCTGATGGAGCCGGGCGTGCATTTTTACACCAGAAGGCCGGCGGTTCGGTAAAGCCTGCTTCGGTAGAAACCGTGATGAATAAAGAACATTACGTTTATCAGGAAGGACAAACCGTTTTCAAATTCGCAGTAAAGAACATGGCAGAGGTGGCTTACGATATTATGCAACGCAATGGATTAAGTGAGGATGATGTCACCTGGCTGGTGCCACACCAGGCCAATAAGCGAATCATTGATGCTACCCGCGAACGAATGGGTTTACCCGAAGAAAAAGTGATGATCAATATTCAGCGCTATGGCAATACCACCAATGGTACTTTGCCACTTTGCCTGTGGGAATGGGAAAGCCAGTTGAAAAAAGGCGACAATATTATTCTTGCGGCCTTTGGCGGTGGTTTTACCTGGGGCGCCACCTACATTAAGTGGGCCTATTAAAAGGGCAGTGCTTGAGAGCGAAAACACAGCATTTTATGTGGAAATAGTAAGCGAATTGACTTCATACTGAAGACTCAATTGAGCCAAAGTCTTTTCATTGCGAATGGCCTCTAAAGCCACCTTGGATTTGAATTCTGCGCTAAATTTGCGACGTGTTTGTTTGATCATTGTTTAGTAAATTTAATAAATAAAAATTAACTTAACCAATGGTACAGGATTCGGGGAGGATTACATTTATGCCATTATTTTTTATACCTAAAAATCGGTGTTCATCCTTACATCTTCTTCATCCGTAATGCAGACAATATGCAGGCGCGTTTTTTATCTTCGGTGTGAGGGAATGAGTACCAAGCTTGCCATTTGAATAAAATGGTTGATTTCCATACGTAGAATTCTGCCTCGTTACC
>CAZFKA010000040.1:0-2778 GCA_964519155.1 uncultured Bifidobacterium sp.
ATAGAAAAATTTGATGGCAATCGAATATTGTTTCATAAATTTTTACTGCTTACATTTGCATCATTATTTACGCTTATTTACTTTATACATATGCCGACAAAAGTAGTTCCGACATCAGGTGAAAAAACTAAATTCATGTTGCACACCGTAATATTCGTATTGGCTAATGCAGCCATGTGGTTATATTGGTATTTTGGACAAGGAGCAAAAGACATGTGGGTTTACCCTTGGGCGATTTGGATTACCGCAGCCTGGGGACTGTCTTTATTGGGGCATTGGGCCGCTACCTACCGCAATTACGAAGACGCGGGTGTAAAAGAATATAAGAGACAAATGAATAATTGATCTATAAAAATAATATTGAATTTATCCCAAATAGTTTTTCTGCATTTGGGATTTTTTTTTACCTTTAATGTATGAAAAAGATATCTTTGATTCTGACGACTACACTGTTGGTGATGTGCGCTTTTTGCAGCATCGCGTTATTCTCCTGTAAGAAAAAAGCGATCGAATATAATGAAACTACTTTGATCAGACCTTGCGACGGCGTCGTTTGTTTAAATGGTGCTTCTTGTCTTGATGGTCAATGCGTGTGTCCGAAAGGTTATGAAGGTACTAAGTGTCAGATCAAATGGAGCGATAAATTTGCCGGCAATTATACCGCGGTTGACGACTGTAATCCGGTTGGTAATCCGGTTTATAATGTCATTATTACGGCTAATCCAGATTACGCGTATAAGATAAAATTATACAATTTAGGCCTGATTTGTCCGGCGAAAACGATCGAGGCTGAAATTAGTCCAGAGAAGACGTCATTTTTTATCCCTGTACAAAATACTTGTGGTAACCAATATCTCAGTGGCAGTGGCAATATGAATGGTGAATTTGTGAATATCTATCTTACTGCACGCGATACGGTTGCCCATACAGGTAGCGAATGCAGCATCATTCTCACAAAGCAGCCTTGATATAAAGGCTATTTAACTAAATTATAGAGTTTAAATTTGCTGATAAACAAGCATTCCTATTATTTTTGCCACTCATATTTTTATAAATCTTGATGAAAAACATTTCTACCATTTTGAGTTCACTGGCGTTGCTGGGTGTTATCGTCCTGTTTGGGATGAAAATGAAGGAACAAAAGCCTGCTAAAACCAGTACCATTGTAAAAGATTCTTCGGGAAAAGAAGTGGAAGTTGCCGGTGGAAAAGTAGCCTATGTTGATATTGATACCCTGGAAGCCAATTACGATTATTTCAAAAGAAAAAAAGTGGAGTTTGAATCCCGTCAAAAGGCTATCGATGCTGACCTTGAACGAATGGCAAACGCATTGCAAAATGAATATGTAGCCTTGCAAAACAAAGCCCAAAAAGGAGAATTGACGCAAGCTGAAGGCGAAAGCGCCCAACAGACCCTGATGAAAAAGCAACAGGAACTGGAAATGAAACGTCAGGATATGGGAAGCAAATACATGAAGGATCAGGAAGCTTTCAATAAAGAAATTCATGATAACCTGCATAAATATATTGAACTATATAATGAAGAAAAAGGGTATGATTATATCCTTTCCTATTCAAAGGACGGTTCAATTTTGTATGCCAATAAGGCGCTTGATATCACCGAGGATATCATCAAAGGAATGAATAGCAAACAAGCTGACGGTAAATCGTCAAAAAAATAACTATCCCAAAATTTTATTGTGTATGAGAAATCAAATGGTTGCCGGCAACTGGAAAATGAATCTGGGTATCAACGAAGCGAAATCTTTGGTACGCGCTATCATTGCAGCATTACCTGCATTAGCTGATCATCATCGGGTGGTATTTTGTGTACCTTTCACACATATCAGTGCGGTAGCTGAGCTACTGGCTGAAACCGGTAATACACAGGTGAAATTAGGTGCGCAAAATTGCCATGAGAAATTATCAGGAGCTTTCACCGGTGAAATTTCTGCGCAAATGTTGAAGGAGGCCGGCGTTTCGCATGTAATCATTGGACACTCCGAGCGCCGACAGTATTTTGCAGAATCCCCTGCTTTGCTCAAAGAGAAGACTGATACACTCATCGCGCAG
The DNA here is from genome assembly GCA_964519155.1 of uncultured Bifidobacterium sp. GTDB lineage: Bacteria > Bacteroidota > Bacteroidia > Chitinophagales > Chitinophagaceae > OLB11. The sequence goes on from CAZFKA010000040.1 coordinate 2,073, forward strand.
GATATGCAGGTAATTTTTTGCTGTGGAGAGCCATTGGAAATCAGAAATGCCGGAACCCAAAATGATTATGTTGCATCACAACTACGCGACAGTCTTTTTCATTTGAGCGCTGAACAACTTACGTCACACATCACCATAGCCTATGAACCCATTTGGGCTATTGGTACCGGAGTTACAGCAAGCACTGAGCAGGCCCAGGAAATGCACGCGCATATTCGTTCTATCCTCCACGCTCAATTCGGTGTTAATGCCGCTGAGAATATTTCTATCCTGTATGGTGGAAGTTGCAATGCGCAAAATGCGCAAGATCTGTTTAACAACACCGATGTGGACGGCGGCTTGATCGGCGGCGCTGCGCTGAAAGCCGAAACGTTTTTGCCAATTATTCAGGCGATGCACTAGCTTACGATAATTTCGCGGATAAAATTTTCCTCAAGGTATTGATTGATCTTTTCTACAAGCAATTGTTTGTTGTACGATAATTCGTTCTTCAAAGGGGCAACATCAGTATAAATATACAATTTGCCGTCACGGATCATCAAATCAGTAGTGTGTTTGGCAACTGTTTTTCCCATGAGTTTTTCCCAATCGAGTTTTATTTTTTCTGCTAAATATCGATCTTTCCACTGGCTTTGTTCAAGCATTTTATTCAGCGCGTCTTTAATCGAATATAACGACATAATTATTTAACTATTTAATGCAATAC
>CAZFKA010000040.1:2788-3527 GCA_964519155.1 uncultured Bifidobacterium sp.
ATGCCTTCCGGCACAAATTTTTTCACATCCTCTGCTTCTATCATATCGTCGCACAAAATTACAAGTCTTTCAATTACATTACGCAATTCACGGATATTACCCGTCCAGTTATGTTTTTGGAGTTCCTCCTGCGCCTCTTCACTGATCGAGAGTTCCTTCATGTTGTAATCCTGACAGATCTGCGCCAGAAAATGTTTTGACAACACCGGGATATCCTCTCGTCTTTCATTCAATGATGGAATATGGATGGGGATTACATTTAAACGGTGATACAGATCCAAACGGAAATGGTTCAGTTCAATTTCCTTAGCGAGATCTTTGTTGGTCGCGGCGATAACCCGTACATTAACATCAATATCTTTTTCGCCACCTACCCGGGTAATCTTTCCTTCCTGCAGTGCTCTGAGTACTTTCGCCTGCGCACTTAAACTCATGTCTCCAATTTCATCAAGAAATAATGTACCGCCGTCTGCCTGTTCAAATTTGCCGATTCGTTGTTTGATCGCAGACGTAAATGAGCCTTTTTCATGCCCGAATAATTCACTATCAATCAGTTCGGTAGGGATGGCCGCACAATTCACTTCTACCAATGGTTTGTCGCTGCGATTACTTTTTTCGTGCACCCAACGGGCAACGAGTTCCTTGCCGCTGCCGTTTTCGCCGGTCACCAAAATTCTAGCCTCGGTGGGTGCCACTCTTTCTATCGTTTTTTTTACGAGTTGAATCCCCTCACTGTTGC
>CAZFKA010000040.1:3537-5432 GCA_964519155.1 uncultured Bifidobacterium sp.
TGCAAACCATGTACTTTACGTTTGAGCGTGCTCGTTTCGTTCACCAGTGAGCCTTTGTCGATGGCATTTCGAATCGTGATAAGCAATCGATTGAGATCAGGCGGTTTGGATATATAGTCGAATGCGCCTGTTTTTACAGCTTCTACGGCATCATCCGTAGAACCATGCCCCGAGATCATAATGATCGGCGTCGTGATACCGTCATTGACCAGCTTATCCAACAATTCAAGCCCGTTTAAACGCGGCATTTTAATGTCACTCAGTACACAATCGTATTTTTTTGATTTGATGAGGTTATAACCCTCGAGGCCGTCTGTTGCCTCGTCTACTTTATAACCTTCGCTCAATAAGATTTCGGAAAGTGCTTTGCGGATGCTTTTTTCGTCATCAATAATTAAAACTAAAGACATACAGGAAGTGTTTTATTCCAAAGTGCATAAAGATAATCAGCAACTTGATTATTTGTCAATTAAATTTAATCGGTCGGAAGGGTCAAAACATCGCTTTTTGGGCCGGTATCGACAGGTTTATTTCTGGTTGTCTCTCCATTCATAAACCCAACTGCTCTGTATCATCTCCAGATGGCCCTCATTGCTTTGTTCACGGGTTCCTACAAAACCTTCGATAGCCAAAACCCATTCGAGTAATTCGGTAAACCGTATGCGATATATTTTCGATTCATTGAATTCGTCTCCGAAACGCTCGTAAAGTTTCAACGCAATGTCTTCATAATCGTTCCAATGTATAGGGGGCTCGTATGACATCATAAGGTTAATTTGTAAATGTTGGTTTGTAAAAATAACGTAGTAGCGTTAGCTTTCGCCTATTCTCCATGTATAAGTGTTTGATCAGGAATCGTCACATCGATAGTACCGCTGCCTTCGAACAATACACATTGACATGATAATCTCGAATTGATACGCGGATTGCGGGCTCGGTCGATAAAATCCTCTTCACGGTCGCTGAGTTCTTCAATAAAATTTTCTCCAGCATTCAAATAGATGTGACAGGTACTGCAAGCGCAAACCCCGCCACAATTATGATGTAAATGAATATCGTTTTTTAGGGCTACTTCGAGAATGCTGTCATCGGGCTGGCAATTTAAGATAGTGAGTGGTTCCAGTCCTTTTTGTTCAAATTTAAAGTTTATCGTATACATGCAGAAAAGTCGATCTTTCAAGTGTGCAAAAAGCAAATTTAGGACTTAATATTCGTATTTACGAATGATTACAATGAAAGTGAATGATAAATAGCATTGTATGTATGATAGGAAGCTGAAAGGTTCATGGACATTGAGTTTCAATGTAAATAGGATCATACACATATTGTTTTTTTTTGTGGTAAATGCAGAAGAGGACAATGAAATGATTGGGAATCTTTTTTTATTTTTTACCTTTGCGCATGCTTTCCGATTTTCCTGTTCAAAATGAAAAAGAAACCCGTGCCGGATTTGGTGAGGGGATTCATGAAATTGCCAAACAAAACGCCGATGTCGTTGCATTAACGGCTGATTTGGCTGGTTCGTTAAAGCTGAATGCTTTTATGAAAGATTTTCCTGACCGTTTTATCCAATGCGGAATAGCGGAGGCGAATATGATTGGTATCGCCGCCGGAATGACCATCGGAGGCAAAATTCCGTATACCACCACGTTTGCGAATTTCAGCACTTCGCGGGTTTACGACCAGATTCGTCAAAGCGTTGCCTATAGTGGCAAAAATGTAAAGATTTGTGCATCTCATGCCGGTCTAACACTGGGCGAAGATGGTGCGACACATCAGGTGCTGGAAGATATCGGTATGATGAAGATGTTGCCCCACATGACGGTAATCGTTCCCTGCGACTTCAATCAAACAAAGGCGGCAACCATGGCCATCGCCGATTACAACGGGCCCGT
>CAZFKA010000040.1:5442-17871 GCA_964519155.1 uncultured Bifidobacterium sp.
CGTTTTGGTCGTCCAAAATGGCCCAATTTTACCCCGCTTGATCGTCCGTTTGAGATAGGCAAAGCTCAACAAATACAGGAAGGAACTGATGTCAGCATTTTTGCTTGCGGACATATGGTTTGGATGGCTATGCAAGCTGTGGAAATCCTGGAAAAGGAAAATATCAGTTGCGACCTCATCAATATACATACGATCAAACCACTTGATACAGAAGCAGTCATTCATTCGATCAGAAAAACCGGCTGTATCGTTACCGCTGAAGAACATCAACGCAATGGTGGTTTAGGTGATAGTATTGCTCAAGTGGCCGGTATGCACTATCCCTGTCCACATGAGTATGTAGCCGTGAATGACAGTTTTGGTGAAAGCGGCAAACCGGTAGAATTGCTGGAAAAGTACGGACTAAATCCGGCTTCAATTGTAGCGGCTGCAAAAAAAGCGATCAGTCGCAAAAGCTAAGACAAGCAAATCAATAACCGTCTTTTTCGTTGGGTTTGGCTACAAAACCTCGTTTTAACATATTTTATCATAAAAGTGATTTATTTTTACGATTGAACTTTTTAAAAAATTCCTTTTTTTAAATTGATTAAAACACTGCAAATATTATTTTTCGCTGCCATTTTTTTTCTGCTGCCTGTCCGCGATGTTTCCGCAAAACCGGTTGTTGAAGAAACGGAGTCTGTCCTGCAGGCGAAAACTGAAAAATATATTCGCTATGTGTACCAGAAGATCAAATTTCTAAACGGAACAAAATTGCGTTATGAAGTTTTCAAAACAGCTTTTTACGGGTATCTGAATATGCTGGAAGCCGGCAAAATTGACAAAGAAGGCTTACTTTCCGTTTGCGATTTCACCTTATCCAGTAACAAAAAGCGCATGTGGGTTATTGATATTAAAGCTAAAAAAGTATTGTTTCATTCATTGGTTGCGCATGGGATGGGAACCGGCGAAGAATTTGCCACTACTTTTTCAAATATCAGTGAATCGCATCAAAGTAGTCTGGGGTTTTATACAACGGGAGAAACCTATATCGGCAACAATGGTTATTCACTCAAGCTGAATGGCGTAGATGGTTCTTTTAACTCAAATGCCTATGATCGGGCCATCGTTATTCATGGAGCCGATTATGTCAGCGAACAATTTGCCAAAGATAACGAGCGATTGGGTAGAAGTCATGGCTGTCCTGCACTTCCGGTAGAAATTGCACCTCAGGTGATCGATAAGATCAAATTTGGTTCTTGTTTTTTTATTTATCACCGGGCAAACAATTACCTGAGTAGCTCCCGTTGGTTGACCTCCGCCATTCATTCTTTACCGGCTGAAGCCGATTTAATGGATCTGAACGGCGTAGAAGTCAAAAATAATCCCCGGTATGTTCATCTGAAAAGTGAACCAACTGATCCCTTGGCCGATGAAGAAGCGCTTGGAAATGATCGAAAGGAAAAAGTATACTCTTCGATCATCATCGTGAACCTGAACCCCCGTACGGGCGCCAGCGATACGACAATAGTAAAATAATAGTATTATTGTAGGAAATTCTCCTTGTTGCAAATTTTCATATTTATTGTTTATCTCCTGCTGTGTGTGGCTTTTTTTCGCCATTACCGTTTTGAGAAAGATACAGGTTTGTCGAAAGGATTCATTGTTCTGTTCTTTCTGGCAAAAGTATTAGCCGGCACTGCTAATTTGCTTGTCCATTTCAATAGCGTAGTAACCAATGATGTCGGCTTTTTTTACTGGCAATCGATCAATGAGCTAAAAGCCATGCACCGCGATCCGGGTTTTTTTTTCAGGGAATGGCTTGGCAACTGGGGAACACTGCGTGACGGACTGAATATTCATTCGCCTAATTTCTCCGCATTTTGGAAAGATCTGGGAGTTTTATTGCACAGCAAGTACATGACATTGGCCAATATCCTTTCTTTGGGTAACCAATACGTAAATGTGATTGTGTACAATATCCCCTTTTTTATAGGGCAACTGTATCTCTACAAAGCCTTTTATCGCTTGCAACCGGAGAGGAAAGGCATGCTGGTGTTGGTATTTTTTTGCATCCCGTCTATTTTGTTCTGGTGCAGTGGAATTCATAAAGACGGTTGGATTGTTACCGCGTTCGGACTGATCATATATGGGTTGAGTCGCTTGCTTGAACAACGGAAAGGCAAATATCTGTTTTCGCTGGTCGCGGGCGTTTTGCTCCTGTTCATTGTGCGCAATTTTTATCTCTTCCTGTTGTTTCCTTTGTTGATTTTGTGGGTCTTGACCAACAACAAAAAAAATATTTTTCCTTATTATGCCGTTGGGTTGATCGTGACGTTGGTTTTGTTTTTCAATATCCACCGAATAATTCCCGGCATTAATCCCATGGAACACATCAAAAGGCGCCAAACAGAATTTGTTGCCCATATTGGTTATTCCGATATGAAGACACCTTTACTTGAAAACAATTTCAGATCCTACCTCAGCAATCTGCCGACAGCGCTGGATCATATATTTTTGCAACCCCATTTTCATGTCAATAGTCGTTTGAAATATCAATTGGCAGCGCTCGACAACTATTTTGTGTTGTTGTTGATGGGTTTCTTGATTGTCTATATCAGACCGAAATATTTGCAGCGATCGATGTATCTGTCATTAGTTTTGTATTCGCTGTCCGTTTATTTGTTTATCGGCTATACGATTCCAAACTGCGGAGCGCTGATTCGTTACAAAAGTGAATTTAGTTTGTTATTGCTGGCAACTTTGGTGAGTTTGAGCGACAACAACAAACTCTCAAACCTCTTGAACCAATGGTTATTTCGCTTTGAAAAGTCCAAATTTTAATATGCAGTAGATTGCTCTGAAGCCATCGCGCCAGCCAATTTTTTTACCTTCTTCATAGGTACGACCATAATAGGAAATGCCCACTTCGTAAATCCTGATGCCTTTGATGCGTGCAATTTTTGCCGTGATTTCCGGTTCAAAACCAAACCGGTTTTCTACCAGATGAATCGACTGTATGATGTCGCGTTTCATCATCTTATAGCAAGTTTCCATATCTGTTAAATTCAGATTGGTAAACATGTTTGAAAGGCGCGTTAAAAACCGGTTGCCAATGCTATGCCAGTAAAATAAAATTCGATGGGGTTTACCGCCCATAAATCTTGATCCATACACCACATCGGCCACGCCATTGATGAATGGTTTCAACAAAATATTAAATTCTTCCGGATCATATTCAAGGTCAGCATCCTGAATGATTACAAGATCACCACTCGCTTTTTTAATACCTGTATGAATTGCCGCCCCCTTGCCTTTATTCACCTCATGTTTGAAATAGCTGATGGGTAATGTGGGATTGGCTTGCTGATAGTTTACAATTGCCAATTCGGTATCGTCTTTCGAACAATCGTTTACAATAATAAGTTCTTTTTCGATATCGTTGATCAGCCGCACATCCCTGATCTTATCCAAAATAAAATGAATGGTTCGCGCTTCATTATAGGCCGGTATGACAATACTGAGTTTCATTTTTTAGTCCCTTGTTTTTTGCCCATTGCAATGATATTCCGAGTTAGTTCTCGTTGTTTTGTCAACAGAACGGTAAAAAACAGGGTGCTAATATAGTTCAAATCTCTATCAATGTGCGAGAGGAGATAAAAAATATCCTCCGCAGCAGCATCGGCTATTGAAAGAAACGATAGGTGTTATGGTGTCGTGAAACACGGTTAGTGATTGTTTTTTATTTACTTTGTCGAAAAAAACTATGGGAAAATTATCTGAAGAATTTAATGCCTACCGTGAAAAGACAAACCAGATCATTTTAGGTAAACAAAACAAAGTGATCAACCGTTTATACAATCTCGATACGAATACTTATCTCAAAGGTGCGCTAGATGTAAAAACAAAAGAAATGTTGGGACTCGTTTCCTCTATGGTTTTGCGTTGTGATGATTGTATCAAGTATCATGTGGGCAAATGTCATGAGTTGGGCACGAGTACCGAAGAAATCTACGAAGTGTTTGCCATTGCCAATATTGTGGGGGGCACTATTGTTATTCCCCATACCCGTCGGGCAGCGGAATACTGGGAAGAATTGATTTCAGCATAAAAAAAAGAGCCGGTCGTTGTAACCGGCTCTACCATTTTATTTTGTACAGATTTAAAACCTGTCCAGGTTCATAACCTTATTCCATGCGGCTACAAAATCGCGTATAAATTTATCCTTACCATCCTGACAGGCATAAACTTCCGCCAATGCTCTCAGTTCCGAATTTGACGCAAAAACCAAATCGGCTCTGGTGCCGGTCCATCTGATTTTGCCGGTTTTTCGATCTGTAGCTTCAAACAAATCCTGCGCTTCATTTGTCGATTTCCAACTGTTGCTCATATCCAAAAGGTTAACAAAAAAGTCGTTGCTCAGCTGTTCCGGTCTGTCGGTCAATACACCGTTTTTCGAGCCATTGTAATTGGTATCCAGTACACGCATGCCACCGACGAGCACGGTCATTTCCGGAGCTGTCAAAGTCAGTAATTGCGCTTTGTCAACCAATAATTTTTCTGCAGGAATTTGTTTATACCCGGCTGACTGGTAGTTACGGAATCCATCCGCCTTGGGTTCAAGTGCTGCGAATGAATCCACATCTGTTTGGGATGCATCTGCGTCCATACGGCCGGCACTGAAAGGGACACTGATCGGGGTTCCGGCATCAATGGCCGCTTTTTCAACGGCGGCACATCCAGCCAGCACAATCAGGTCGGCCAACGAGATTTTTTTATTTCCGCTTTGCGAAGAATTGAATGCTTGCTGAATATTTTCCAGAATTGTCAGTACATTTCGCAGTTGCACGGGGTTATTGACTTCCCAATTATTTTGTGGAGCCAATCGAATACGGGCACCATTGGCGCCGCCTCTTTTATCCGACCCCCTAAAAGTAGATGCAGAAGCCCACGCAGTTGACACCAGTTGAGAAACTGTCAATCCACTATCCAAAAGACTTGCTTTTAATTGCGCAATGTCCTCATCGTTTACGAGTTCGTGATCGGGTGTAGGAACAGGGTCTTGCCAAATCAAAACTTCGTCAGGCACTTCAGCCCCCAGATAGCGGGCTCGTGGACCCATATCGCGATGGGTGAGCTTAAACCAGGCTCGTGCAAAAGCATCAGCAAAGGCATCAAAATTCTCCATAAATTTTCTGGAGATGGGTTCGTAAATCGGATCCATTTTTAAAGCCATATCGGCCGTTGTCATCATTGGAGCATGACGTTTTGCAGGATCAAAAGCATCTTCCACCAGGTCTTTGGCCGACTCATCTACCGGTGTCCATTGATGGGCGCCTGCCGGACTTTTGGTCAGTTTCCAATCATATTTAAATAAGGTTTCAAAATAGCCGTTATCCCATTTTGTTGGATTGGGTTTCCAGGCACCTTCGATACCACTCGTGATCGCATGGGTACCCACACCACTTTCAAATGCACTTTTCCAACCCAAACCCATATTTTCCATCGCGGCCCCCTCAGGTTCGCGGCCAACAAGGGCCGTATCGCCGGCGCCATGTGCTTTACCGAATGTATGTCCACCGGCAACCAGGGCAACTGTCTCTTCATCATTCATGGCCATTCGGGCAAATGTTTCGCGAATGTCTCTTCCTGAAGCCAGTGGATCTGGATTTCCATTCGGCCCTTCCGGATTCACATAGATCAACCCCATTTGAACTGCTGCCAGCGGATTTTCGAGATCACGTTCACCGCTGTAGCGTTTATCGCCCAGCCACTCTGTTTCGCCACCCCAATAAATATCTTGTTCAGGTTCCCAAATATCTTCGCGTCCACCGGCAAAGCCAAACGTTTTGAAGCCCATAGATTCAAGCGCACAATTGCCCGCCAGTATCATCAGGTCGGCCCAGGAAATTTTGCGTCCATATTTTTGTTTTACCGGCCAAAGCAAAGCCCTTGCTTTATCGAGGTTGCCATTGTCTGGCCAACTGTTTACGGGCGCGAACCGTTGATTGCCTGTACCGGCCCCACCACGTCCATCACCGATACGATAAGTACCGGCACTGTGCCAGGCCATACGGATAAACAAAGGGCCATAATGTCCATAATCGGCAGGCCACCAATCTTGTGACTGGGTCATCAACTCGTAAATATCTTTTTTGATAGCCGCCAGATCCAATTTTTTAAATTCTGCTGCGTAATTGAAATCTTTGTCCATAGGGTCCGACAAAGATGAATGTTGACGCAAAATACCGAGATTCAATTGGTCGGGCCACCATTCTTTGTTGGATGTACCCATTCCGCTAACCGGAAATTTTTGTCCGTGATTAAATGGGCATTTGCCCTCAGTGCTTGTACTCATGTGATAATTGTCTTTTTATTAATTTGAATAATTGGCGACATTATTTATTGTCTTTTTCCGCTTGCAAACCTACAATTTTTCTAATCGATGACTATGGGTCAGCGATATGATTTTCATCACAATTATTTATTCGATATCAATGTCGAAATTTACTAAATCTACAAACTGATTCAGTCGTTTACCAATATCATTTCGATCGATTTCTTTTAAACGCTCGGTGCCAAATTTTTCCACAACAAAGCTAGCCATTGCCGAGCCGATAATAATTGCCGTTTTCATATTGTTGTACGAAATATCACCTGTTCGGGCAAGGTGGCCGATAAAGCCTCCGGCAAACGTGTCACCTGCACCGGTCGGGTCAAATACATCTTCGAGTGGAAGCGCGGGAGCAAAAAAGACATGATGACCATGAAATAGCAGGGCGCCATGTTCACCTTTTTTAATAATCAGGTATTTCGGTCCCATCTGCATGATTTTTTGCGCCGCTTTGACTAATGAATATTCGCCGCTTAGTTGACGTGCTTCTCCATCGTTCACCATCAACAGATCAACCATAGCGATAGTATTTTGCAAATCATTCATCGCAATGTCCATCCAGAAATTCATGGTATCCATGATGATCAGTTTCGGACGGGTTTTTAATTGTTCAATGATTTGTTTTTGCAAAGAAGGCATTAGGTTGCCCAGCATCAAAAATTCACAATCCTGATAAGTGTCGGGTAAACGTGGATTAAATTTTTCCAACACATTCAAGTCTGTTACCAAAGTATCACGTGTATTCATATCCATATGATAACGACCACTCCAGAAAAAAGATTTTTCGTCAGGTATTTTTTCAACGCCTTCAAATTGTACTCCTCTTGCCTGCAGTGCGTCAATTTCCTCCTGCGGAAAATCGCCTCCTATGATTGAGATTTGCTTGATATTATGGGTAAATTGTGAGGCACTCCAGGCAGCATAGGTTGCTGATCCGCCTACAATTTTATCCGTTTTTCCAAAGGGTGTTTCTATAGCATCAAAGGCCATAGTACCGGCAATAAGTAAAGACATACTAGATTTTTTTGCGTTTTAATTGAGCGCAAATGTAAACAATAAGGCGGATAATTCTGTGCCGGGGTTTCGAACCATCCCCCCCGTATTTTAGTCGATCATTTGCCGGTCTTACTTCATTTTTTTACTACCCTCATACATTTCATAACAAAGCAAGCGGGCTTCGAGATTGCCATTATACACTTTGATCTTTGCAGATGGTTTCAATCCTACTGCTTTTACGGCTTCGGCATTTGCCGTAATCAACCAGGCATCAGTACCGGGATAGTGCCGTTTTAAGGTATCTCCAATGGATCGATAAAATTCCTCCGTACGAATACTGATGCGTTCATCATAGGGTGGGTTGAACAAGATATGCAATTTATTGCCTGTTTCTTTTTCACTATCAAAAAAACTCTTTTGGCTCAATTGAATATACTCGTCCAGATAGGCGTTATGAATATTGATCTTTGCCTTTTTGATCGCCGTAAAATCGATATCATATCCTTTGATCTGAAAATGAAATTCCCTTGTTTTTTTGAGTAATACTTCCTTGATCGTTTCAAACAAAGCATTATCGTAATCAGCCCATCGTTCGCAGGCAAATTCCTCGCGGTGAATATTTGCGGGGATATTGCAGGCGATCATGGCGGCTTCAATTAATATGGTGCCGCTGCCACACATGGGATCAAGAAAATCTGATTGCCCTTGCCACCCCGATAGCAGTAACAGGCCGGCTGCCAGCACTTCGTTGATAGGCGCGATATTGGTATCGGTTTTGTAACCACGCTGATGCAGTGAGGCGCCGGAACTATCGAGCGAAACGGTGCAATTTGTTTGATGGATATGTATGTTGATTCGAAGATCTGGCGAGTCGGTATCTACAGGGGGGCTTTTACCGATGCGATCACGAAAGCGGTCGACAATGGCATCTTTCGTTTTAAGCGCAATATATTTTGAGTGATTGAAATGATCAGAAAAAACAGTTGCATCAATCGCAAATGTCTGTGATACGTCAAGCCAAGTTTCCCAACTCATTTCGTAAATGCCTTTGTATAACTCATCTTCATTCCTAACCGTAAACGAATGCACCGGTTTCAGTATTTTGACAGCGGTGCGGCAGGCCAGGTTTGCTTTATACATAAAACCGGTATCCCCTTCAAAGCTCACCATACGCATGCCTTTTTGGATATGCAGTGCACCCAGTTGCTGCAGTTCATTGGCCAGGATATCTTCTAACCCAAAAAGAGTTTTGGCCACCATTTTAAAATTATGTCCCATGGAAATCGCTGCAAAATACACAGAATAAATTTGTTAGCATCAGCCGGAAGCGCTTTGTATAGTATATTTGAATTTCTATGAGCAAAAAGCCGTTTTATTGTTTTCCCCTCGTCCTTATTTTATTTTCGATTGCGTGTAAAAAAAGTCAGAAAACAGAAACGCCTGCGCAACGAACCGCAATACATTATCTTTTTAGGCCGGCCCTGATTTCAGATACTTTTTCGCGACAACTCTGGCATCACTATCTTGATTTCAGAGGGCTTGATGAAGAACAAAACATGTTGTATTTTATTGCAAAAAAAGAATTGTCACGATCAACAATGTTGCACATGTTGACGCTCGACTCATCGCTCATTGAGTACGCACCCTGTGATACCGGCCTGTGTGAATTTGGCGGAATGAGTGGTGTGATTGACGGCTACTACGCTTTCCGAATACCGGCTACCAATTTAAGAGTCGACAGCACACTCAATTTTCAGTATAGGTTTAATGACAGTTCGATTAAAATTTCATACCGTGACCTTATCCAAGAATTGGATAGCGGTATGTTTTACAATACACCCAAGACAATCGATCTGTCGCCTTTTCTGGGTCGCGAAACGTACTCGGCAAATGTAGGAGCCTATATATCGTTGAAAGGGAAAGACCCGGTGATCGCAAAGCTGGCCCGGATGATTACCAAGGGGCTACAGACCCATGAAGAGAAAGCACAGGCATTACTGACCTACGTAACCAACAATATCGAATATAGTTATGAAGATCAATGGTATGAATCTGAGATCACCAAACGCGCGCACGAAGTACTCCTAAGCGGCGATGGCGATTGTTCGGCTAAAACAACATTATATGCTTCCTTACTTGAGCAATGTGATATTCCTTATTGCTTGCTGTATTACAAAAATCATATCAATGTAGGCGTGATGGGAAAATTTTCAAATGAAAATAATTATGTGCATGAACTGGAGAAAAACAAATATGCGATGGCGGAAACAACCATTGAAAATTTTATTATCGGTAAGTCACTCATTCAAACACCGGAGGTTGTAAGCGATCTGTTGTTTTACCAAATACCACGAAAATCGCCGGATATCATTGCAGCCAAAAACGGGCAAAAGCTTCAGTTTGTCAATCTGGAAGAGTAGGGAATTTGATTATTCGATCACCACTTTTTTCACAACACGGTAGCCGTTGTCGATACCGTTGATGTCAAGATAGTAGATACCGGCATTGAGATTTGGCAGTTGCCAAGAGATTTCTCGGGCATGGCTGTCTTGGATTGTTTCTTTTACTTTCAGCCCGCTGATATTATACAAACTTATGCGAAATGCTTGTGATTTTGAATCAGAAAAGCGAATCTTGATTTCATCCTTAGCCGGGTTTGGATAAACAATTACGGAAGCCGCATTCGACAAAATTTGTTGCACAATCGTGGCAAACCCACAGCCGCCGGTAGGGGCATCGGTTACAACCGGATCGACAAAATTTGATTTTTTAATACCCAAACAATACTCGCCCGCCTTGATTTCCTTTGCGTAAACCGCTCCCAACTTGTCATTCAGACCGCCAACTTTGAGGCTATCGTTAGCTATTTGCCATTCCTCTGTTGCGTCTTTTCGGTAAAAAAGATGAATACTGTCTTCTGTATTGTTTACCCATGCACTGTCGAGATAGCTATTATTTGCGCCGCCATCATAATTGAATTGTAAAATACCACTCAAATTATTGAGATTGATCGCGTCTACTTTCCAATACCGGGTATCACACAAGATATATCCATTGGCAGCCGCAGCTGATTTGAAACGGTCAGGGGCTATCCAGCTGTGTTCTACACGAAGCAAAGTGGAGTCGCCCGCATTCACGATAGCCTTGGGGTATATCCTGATCTTTGCCTGGGTCATATTGATCAGTCCGGTGCTTTTGACAATTTTCGTCTCTTCGGTGATGGCATCACTCAGCCGGGCATTCGGATCAACAACGATCATTAGGGGTTCGAAAGGCAAGGAGACTTGAAATTCCATGCATCGACCATTGAACATCAGTTGGTGAACATGCAGATTCATTTGCGCATCATAAAACCCGATTTCCAGTGGCACATTTGAGTAATAGGTGGGTGACTTGTGTTTTCGTTGTCGAATAAAAACAGTGGTTTCGTATACGTTTCCATTCTGAACCACATGCTGACTATCAATCGAGAAATGAGTAAAGCCGGGTGCGAGTATCCAATTCTCAAAATAGGGGATAAGGTCAATTCCGGAATAGTTACTCATAAAATCTCTGAGTTGTTGGGTATTGATATCTTTGAATTTGTAAGCCTGGAGAAATGCCGTTAGTCCGTTGAAAAATAAAGAATCGCCTACATAACTGCGCAAAGTGTGTATCATGTCAGCGCCTTTATGATATACCGTTGTGCCATAGGTATGCATACTATCCATATTGGCCACCGATCGGTAACCGTCGTCACTGATATGGGCTTTGTTCAGTACATTGAAATGATTGGCTTGCATCGCGGTTCGGTAAGCATCCGCTCCATAAGTATATTCCTGATGAAGCAATTCACAATAGCTCGCAAAGCCTTCGTTGAGCCACATATCACCTGCACTACTGCAGGTCACAAGATCGCCCCACCAGTGATGTGATAGCTCATGGGCAATAAGGGTTTCATAAGTCAATGACCCGTCTACGAATGGCTTGCCGATATGAATATTGGTGGCATGCTCCATAGCACCGGCGTTAAACGGCACAAGCGAATAACCCACTCTGGGCCACTGGTAAGTGCCGAAATTTTCTTCAAGCATAGTGAACGATTCCTGTAAATGGGCAAATGAGCCGTTTACTTTATTAGTGTCCACCGTTTCACAAGCAATCCATGCATCGGTATTCCCGTTATTGCCATTGAGTATTTTTTTTACCCATACATAATTGCAAACGGCCACTGACGCCAGATACGACGGTATTTGTTCGTTCAGTTTCCAATGCCAGCGAATGGTATTATTCTGTTGTTGGACAGTATCGATCAGCAAGCCGTTACAAACTGCCATTTTATCATTTGTAGTGGTGATATAAAATTCATAGTCGCTACGTTCCACAAAATTGTCGAAACAGGGGTGCCAGGTACGGCCAAAACTGTGGGGTTGTGCATTGAATCCCACACCCATCTGAAACCCATAATTGCCTACATACGAAAAGCCTCCCCAGGCTGCATCGGCAATAGGTATTCCGTGATAATAAACCGTGATGAGCGCGGTATCGTTGAGGTTAAACGGAGCCAATGGGGTGATTTGCAGCTCTGCGCCGTTCTGTTGAAATCCCCACTGTTGATTATTGCTGACCACGCTATCTGTTATCAATCCTTCCAGATCAAAATGAATTTCACTGATATTGTTCATTTTGCATCTGATATCCAAAACGGCTTTTGCCTGAATATTTTTACCGATAAAGTCGGTAATCGTAAAATCTATAATAGTTTTGCGGATATCAATGGTATCACTTCTCAATGACGAAGCAGCATGGATAACACAGCTACTATAAGCGCACAGAAAAAACAACAATAGTGGAAACTTTCTCATCGAAAACAAAATTTGCCTTAAAAATAAGCTATCTCGTGTTTATCGCAGGTTTTCTGCAATTGTTTTTTTGCTTCATAGCGTTTGCCCAACCGCCTGCATCATCCGATAAAGTGTATCAGGGACTCACGCTCGACGAAGTGATGATCAAGGAAGTCAGAAAGCAAAAAATCTACATTTCCTTTTCCATACCCTAAAATGGGTAATTCAGGAGAATCC
>CAZFKA010000041.1:0-5149 GCA_964519155.1 uncultured Bifidobacterium sp.
ACGATATACAGGGCGAATACCTGTTGGGAGAAATTGAAACCGATTTGGGAAAAGAAAATTTCGGCGAAGTGAAGTACGCTATCGGTACCGGCATTGTACACAACTATGCACGAAATTATCTGAATGTCAACGTGGCCAATATCGGTCACAAAGGTTCTTATGATGCCAAACGGCACTTCCTGCAATGGGGATTGAATACCGAGATAGTCAATATTACTGATAAACTCAACGAATGGGAACGTCGCGACAGTGCGGGCTTTTCACAGCCTTTTTCCGACTCGGCATTGTATATGGCGAAAAATTATAAAACAGCCCAGGATTTTGTGTACAGTCGGTATTCGGCATTTTTGCAGGACAATATTGCTTTTGACTCTATCGGACTCGTATTCACGGGCGGCATCCGTTTAAACTATAACGCGCTGAACAAGGAATTTCTCGTGAGCCCACGTTTGCAAGTTTCATGGAAACCGCATTGGAAAAAAGACATTATTATTCGCGGAGCAACTGGCTTCTATAGCCAACCGCCGTTTTACCGCGAAATGCGTAATCTCGACGGGCAGGTCAATTTTAATGTTAAAGCGCAAAAATCGTATCATGCCGTACTCGGGCTGGATTATAACTTCAAAGCCTTCAAAGATCGACCGTTTAAGTTTACAACGGAGTGGTATTATAAAAATATGTGGGATCTGGTGCCCTACGAATATGACAATGTGCGCATCAGGTATTTTGGCAAAAACAATGCAAAGGGATATGCCTATGGTGCGGAATTCCGTTTGTACGGCGATATAGTGAAAGACGCAGAATCGTGGATCAGCCTCGGTTTGATGAAAACCAGTGAAGATGTACTCGATGATCAGGTAATCGTTAAAAGTAAGGTGACCGGCGACGACAGTATAACGATCACACCGGGATTTATTCCCCGTCCAACTGATTCGCGGGTAAGTTTTGGTTTGTTCTTTTCCGATTACCTGCCACGCAACAAAAACTTTAAATTATTTTTAAGTGGCTTATATTCTACTGGTCTGCCTTTTGGTCCTCCCGATCAAAACCGCTATGGTGATACATTGCGCATTCCCAGTTACAAAAGGGTTGATGTCGGCTTTATGGCTTTGCTGCTCGATGGCGATCGCAAAGACCGTCCACGGTATAGCTATTTTCGCAATATCAAATCGATGTGGTTAAGTCTGGAAGTATTTAATCTTTTAGGCATACAAAACACTATCTCGTATTTGTGGATACAGGACCAAAGTAGTTCAAGGGTATATGCTGTGCCAAACCGTTTAACCACGCGTCTGTTGAATCTGAAACTCGTGACGCGGTTTTAGCCCTCGATCGAATGAAAAAAAAAGCAAAGCAAAAATATTACGTCGTTTGGGCTGGTGAGGAACCGGGTATTTATGATAGCTGGGCTAAATGTAAACAACAGATCGATGGATTTACGGGAGCTTTATACAAATCATTTGCCGGACTGAAAGAAGCTGAAAAAGCATTTGAAGCCTCTCCTTTTTTATATATCGGGAAAGAAAACAAAAACCCCGCCCTCAGTGAGGCTGAACACAAAAAATACGGAAAACCATTACCCAAAAGTATCTGTGTAGACGGAGCTTGCGCCGGAAATCCCGGTCTAGCCGAATACCGCGGTGTCGATACCGAAACCGGTGCGGAATTTTTCAGACAGGGTCCCTTTCACGACGGCACCAACAATGTGATGGAATTTTTAGCGATCGTCCATGCCCTTGCATTTTGCAAACAACGGGATCTTGATCTGCCGATTTATTCGGACAGCCGAAATGCAATCAATTGGGTGAAGTATAAAAATCCGCGTACGAAATTAAAGACCACGGCCAAAAACCAGAAGGTCTTTGAATTACTCGACCGCGCCGTGAAATGGCTGCATGAGAACGATTATACAAACAAAATTCTCAAATGGGAAACCAAGGCCTGGGGCGAAAATCCGGCCGATTTTGGGAGGAAATAGCTGACCGGCTTGAATTCACTTTGGTTGATTTTGGCAACTTGATTCAATGTGCGCGCTAGCATGTTGAAACGGTTCCGGGATTTTCCGGACATCAAAAAAAAAGAGTAGCGTTTGCTACCCTTTTCTTGTTCTTTTTTAGCGGTTAACTATTTCGCCAGTTCCTTTACTTTGGCAAACACTTCATTTTCACTTCCTTCTTCATAGCCGGTATGTTGAAAAACGATCTTACCATTTTTGTCAACAATCATAGTATACGGTACATTTTGAAAATTAAGTGAGCGTTTAAGGTCACTGTTCGGATCGAGATAAACCGGGAAATTCCAGCCTTGCGATTTTGAGTAGGTTTTCACCATCGCTGTGGCACGTGAGTCATCGATTGAAACGGTAATATAATCGAAATCAGCTTCTTTCTGCCATTCAGGCAATTTGGTCTTGATATTTTTGATCTCTTGTTTGCAGGGAATACACCAGGTTGCCCAAAAGCTCACCAGCGTTACTTTTCCTTTTGTAAAAACCTCATTAAAAGCAAGCTGCTTTCCGTTAAGGTCTCGTACAGCAGTGGCGGGTAATTCCTGGTTTTGTGCAAAAGCAGCCATATTACACAGTACGAATAAGGCGCCTAAAAAAAGCTTGTTCATTGTATTTATAAATTTTGTGAATCAAATATAGACCAGAAAAAGCTTAGGAAGTAAAAAAAATAGTGGTTAAGTTTTCGCTAATGTTTGAAATGCCGCATTCCGGTGATAACCATTGCTAAACTATGATCGACACAATATTGTATTGAATCTTTGTCGCGAATACTGCCTCCGGGTTGAATAAATGCCTCAATGCCCTGCTCATGTGCGATTTTCACGCAATCGTCGAAAGGGAAAAAAGCATCGGAGGCCAGCACGGCTCCATGCAGATCGAACTGAAATTGATTCGACTTCTGTATTGCCTGCTTCAATGCGTCGATTCGTGACGTTTGCCCACAACCTTTGCCCGTCATTTGTTTGTTTTTGACGAGTGCGATCGCGTTCGATTTCAGATGTTTACATAGGATATTGGCGAAAATAAGATCCGCTTTTTCCTGATCGGTACTCAGGCGGCCACCGGCTTCATCCCAGGTCAGGTAATTTCCCTGATCAGCATCCTGGGTAAGGGTTCCGTTAAGCAAGGATTTAGTGAACTTCGTTCCGGTGAGCGTTTTCAGATTTTTCAACAGGATACGGTTTTTCTTTTGCATGAGGATATCCAGCGCATCTTGTTCAAAATCATCAGCGATAAGCACTTCGAAAAATATTTCGTTGATCGCTTCTGCTACCGCTTTATTTAGGATACCCTTGCATACCAGTACACCGCCAAAGGCACTTTCCGGATCGCCTGCCAATGCTTTTTTCCATGCATCAAAGACGTCGTCGCCCAAGGCAGCCCCGCAAACATTTGTATGTTTTATGATAGCAAAAAATGCCTCGGAAGCCTGATCAAATTCGCCCAGTAATTGCATGGCAGCATCGGCATCTACCAAGTTGTTGTAGGAAAGTTCTTTACCGTGCAATTGTAAAAACACTTCTTGCAAGCGACCGTTGAAGACCGCCTGCTGATGCGGATTTTCGCCATAACGCAATATCGTTTGCTGTCGGTTGAAATAATCTGAAATAGCGATATCGTAATGCATTACTACTTCAAAAGCTTTGGCTGCAAATTGTTTGCGTTGTTCGCGTGTTGTGCAACCCTCCTGTTCATTCAACAGATCATTCAGGATGGCATAATCATTTTTTGATGCCAATACCGTCAGGTCATTGAAATTTTTAGCAGCCGCCCTGATCATCGAGGGGCCCCCAATATCAATTTTTTCAATGATCAGTGATTCATCGCTTGTAGAGGCTAGTGTTTCTTCGAAAGGATACAGATCAACGATTACCAGATCGATCGCAGGGATGCCATAAGTTTGCATTTCCAGCCGATCCTGTTCAAGATGTCTGCGTCCCAATATGCCTCCAAAAATGCGGGGATGCAGGGTTTTCACACGGCCGCCCAGTATAGCAGGATACTCGGTAACCGAATCAACAGCCACACAGGGTATACCAAGGCTTTCGATAAATTGCTGGGTACCCCCGGTCGAATAGATCGTAACACCCTGTGCATGTAGGGTGTGGAGAAGGGTTTCGAGTCCGTCTTTATAAAAAACGGAAATCAGTGCTGATTGTATTTTTTTATTCATGAAATTCGGGAAATGCGTGCGCGAAAGTACAGATTCCTCCAGACAGCAAAAAGCAAATCCTCTTTAACAACAATAATTTATAATAAGACTATTTCCCCAGTATCTTTTCAAGGGTCATGCTGAGCGATTCGCCACGTAGATCAGTAGCAATGATCTTGCCTGTCTTATCGAGTAACAGCGTTTTGGGGATCGAGGGTACATGGTAAAGTTCGTTTACAATACTGGCAAACCCTTTTACATCCGACACCTGTATCCAGGGCATTTGAAATTGACGTAATGCCGCTGTCCATTTTTCTTTTTTATCATCGAGCGATACGCTGATGATCTCAAAACCCTTTTGATGAAATTTGCTGTAGGCGGTTTTCAAATGCGGAATTTCTTGTTTGCAGGGTCCACACCAACTTGCCCAAAAATCGACCAAAACATATTTACCTCTGTAAGACGATAGGGTATGCTTTTTAAAGCCGGTAGAATCAGGAAGGGTAAAATCGGGTGCCATATACCCTACTTCTACGGCGCGTAGTTTAGCCAGCATTCTATTCATTTCGGTACCATAAAAACCGGTTTTAGCTTTTCCGCTCAGCATCTGATACATTGAGTCGGCAATGGCTGTGCGGATGTTGCGGTCATTGTTGATGGCACTGTAAATTACGAAAGCAGCTACTTCAGAGGTTTTGTTCTTTTCCAGAAAGTTGTAAAAATTTTCTTTGAGTTTCCCATTGACTTTTTCCATCACCCGATTGAGGCTGTCGGTGTTAGCAGCAGGATTTGAATAAGCCTGTTGCAGTTTAGCACCTACCTGTTGCAGCGGCTCTTGCACGGCGATGAGTTGACGGAAGATTTCGTGCGACGGAGATCCTGCTAAGTAGGTCACAACCATATCTTTTTTTCGGAGGGTGATTTGCATATTTTCGCCCGGTGCCGCAAAAAATAGTTGATATTTATTGGCATCATCTGCTACAATAAAG
>CAZFKA010000041.1:5159-17523 GCA_964519155.1 uncultured Bifidobacterium sp.
TAAAGGGTGTCGGTTCTGACGCATTGCCTACATAGCTGGCTACGCTATCCACTATCCTGATGGTATCGATCCGGCTGGGGTTGGTCAGGTTTTTCATCATGAGCATGCCAGACTGTTCATCTGAAATCTTAAAATGGATGGAGAACTGACCTTTACCGCTTTGCGCAAAACCATGAGCCGCACAAACCAGCATTGCGGTAAGCAGTGTTACAAATTTTTGAATCATATATTAAAATTATTGAAATTTTATTTAAACAGCTCATTTAATTTTTGCTCCAGCGATTCTTCACGCAAATCCTTTGCAATAATCTTTCCTTCTTTGTCGAGCAGAAAATTGGCCGGAATCGATTGCACACCGTACAATTGAGCTGCTGCCGATTGCCAGCCTTGCAAATCGCTTACTTGTGTCCAGGTCAAGCCGTCCTTTTCGATAGCCTGCAACCAATTTTCTTTATTGTCATCTAAAGAAACCCCAAGGATCTCCAGTCCTTTAGCGTGAAATTTTTGATAAGCTGCTACGACATTCGGATTTTCTTTCCTGCAGGGTCCGCACCAGCTTGCCCAAAAATCGACCAACGTGACTTTTCCTCTAAATGAAGACAGGGCTACCGGTTTGCCGTTGACATCGTTTAAAGTAAAATCAGGCGCTACCTGTCCTTCCGTAGTGGAACGCATTTGTGAAGCCATTTCGGCGATCTTTTTACCATAGTAGGATTGCTGTATCGATTTGTCGAGGGTATTGTAAATATGGTTAACCTCCTCATAGGTTTTTTCGGGATTCTGGCTCAGATAGTTTACTGCCAAAAATGCGGCGGCAATACTTTTAGGATTTTTGTTGACGAATGCTACCTGCTTTACTTTCACAGCACTGTCGAGGATAAAAAACGATTTCTGCAAACTCGCGATCAAGGCCTCGTTGTCCATATTCGATTCAGCGACTTTACTGATCGAATCCATGGTATTAAAATCCTGTCGGCATTCATTGATAAAGTTATTGTAGATCTCTTGTTCTTTTCCACCTTTGACCTGCAAACTATTGAGCACGTTCAGTTCATAATTGATCGTCGTGGTGCCACTTTCCAATATCATAAATGCCGGCATTTGATCAGCACCAAAATTCACCATGTACACGGTAGGTTCGTTTACCTTGAATTCATGACTAAATTTATCATTGGTCACTTTGATGGTATCAATAATTTTTTCATCCCCTGATTTAATAAAATAAATTTCACCATTGCCGAAGTTCTTTACTGTACCACTAACCTGCGCACGTTCATTGTGCGTACAGGCACTAAACAGGATAGCCATCAGCGACAAACAGTACCATTTTTTCATATTCATCTTAATTTTTGGAATTGCAAATGTAAAAGAAGTTTTTTGTATCTTGCATGACCCCTATGAATTATCTTGCGGCCAGTTTGTTTAGTGTTTTCGCTCTATGTGGCATCAACAAAGCCCTGCTTGCCCAGCCATTTACCAAAAAGTATATCCTGGCTTTTCATCATTGTGCATTACCCGTTTGTGGTGGTCCGCAAAATCATACCGTGATGTTGGCGGAAAGTGACAATGGCGAGAATTGGTCATTGTGTCCGAATTTTCCTTCCTATACAGGTAGTGTGCCCGATGTGATCACCAGGGGAAATAAACTCTATATTTATACGCCCGGTCAGGTAAAGCGTTATGACCAACTCACGAATCAATGGGATGCCAGTGCGGTACCGGTGAGTATCAACGATAGTTTGGGCAATCCGGTACAGTTTGTTGATCCTTCGGCATATGTGGATGACAAAGGCATGCTTTGTTTGTTTTTTTTAAACTCAAGCGGCATCATCGGCGACCCTGCCCAATGTGTCACGCCTCCTTGTACAGCGTATTTTGACTCCGCAGTAGAAGTGCCCGGCAGCGATGGTACACAATTCATCCTGCAGAGCGGTAACAGAATTGTGTATACGACGAATACGAATTTCAAACCCACCGATCCCGATATCTTCCGATCGGGTAATACGTATTACCAATATATTTCATACGGCAGCGGCACCATTGTATACAGTTGCAATACCCTGCATGGCAATTATTCACTAGTGGCAAGTTTGCCGGCGGGTTATCTCACCCAAAACAATGCCGGGGTGCCCTGTGGAATGTATAAGATGAGTGAACAGCAGTATTACAGTTACGGGCATCGGAATACGGCAAACGGTACCGAAATTACGCTGGCCAAGCATCCTGACTTTGGTACACAACCCAATTACAATGTTTTGTTTACCGGCAACGCGATCGGCTTGGGCAATGTGCAGGTTGCCAGTCCGGGTATTACCGAAAATGGTTTTTTAGTGAATGGCCTTACTGATCAGTCCACATCAAGTGCATTGATTATCTCCACGCAGCCCCGGGGGCTCCATATTCTTTCGGCCCAGCCATTGCTGTCGATCAGCATTTTTGACCTCAGCGGCAAACCGGTTTATATTGATTCCAAATCCTCGTCATGTTATACATTTCAAACCAATACCTTATCTTCAGGAATGTATATCGTGTTGGCTACAGACGCCCATAACCATATCTACCATCAAAAATTTATCATCCCCTAACGCATCATGAAAAAAATTTTCTTTGTCTTTTGCCTCTGCTGCTCATTCGTTTCGCAGGCACAGCTAACGAGTTCTACTTTG
Organism: uncultured Bifidobacterium sp.; assembly: GCA_964519155.1. GTDB lineage: Bacteria > Bacteroidota > Bacteroidia > Chitinophagales > Chitinophagaceae > OLB11. The sequence continues at coordinate 7,826 of CAZFKA010000041.1, forward strand.
CCGATCATTGTGATCAATACCAACGGACAAACGATAGTGGATGATCCGAAAAAAACCTGTGATATGGGTATCATCTATAATGGGGTGGGTATGACCAATTACCTGAGTGATCCGTTCAATCATTTTTTTGGCAAAATTGCTATTGAGATCAGGGGATCTACTTCGCAACAATATCCCAAAAAATCGTATGGACTCGAAACCCGCGACAGTCTTGGCAATAACCTGAATGTGGCCTTGCTGGGTATGCCAAAAGACAATGACTGGATTTTGTATGGGGCCTATCCCGACAAGTCGCTGATGCGCAACGAATTTACTTATACTGCCTTTGCCTCCATGCAGCCCTGGTCGCCACGATATGTGTATTGCGAACTGGTAATCAACAATACCTACATGGGTGTTTATACCTTACTCGAAAAAATAAAAATTGATGATACGAGAGTTGATATTGCCAATTTGGATGCTGACGATAATGCTGGTGATTCATTGACCGGTGGTTATATCATAAAAATTGATAAAACGACAGGAGGGAGTCCGAATCAATGGACCTCTCAATTTCAGAATAAAGTAAAATTTTTATACCATGCTCCGCAATACGCCGATTTAAGCCCTCAACAGCGAACGTATATCAAAGCGTATGTAGATACTTTTGAGAAAAGGGTTTATGGTGCAAACTTTCAGCATCCGACCTTAGGGTATTTGCCCTTCATCGATGAATTGTCGTTTGTTGATTTTTTTCTGATGCAGGAATTTGGCCGAACGGTTGATGGTTATCGCTCGAGTAGCTTTATGTATAAAGATAAAGACAGCAAGGGTGGAAAACTGACCTGCGGCCCCATGTGGGATTTCAATTTATCGTATGGCAACGCTGATTACTGCGACGCCTATGATACTACTGGATGGCAATACAATTTCAACGCCCTTTGTCCCAGTTACACCATTTTAGTACCTGACTGGTGGAGCCGTTTATTGCAGGACAGCAATTATACAACGTTGGTAAAATGTCGGTGGAAACAACTGAGAACCGGCAGATTTTCGGATGTAAAAATCGGGCAGTGGGTCGATTCCGTTGCGTCGGTACTCAACAATCCGCAACAAAGAAATTTTCAGAAATGGCCGATATTGGGTACCTATATCAATTGGAATTATTATATCGGACAGAGCTATGCTGATGAAGTCAATTATTTAAAAAAATGGATGAAAGACCGGGCGAAATGGATGGACAATCATCTGCCCGGCACTTGTCTGGCACCGCTCACTGATAAGCAAATCAGCGAATCACGTTTTGATATTACGCTGGCCCCCAATCCGATGAGCAGCCAAACCATAATTTCTTTTTACGGCGAAAAACTAAGTGGCACCAAGCTTTTACGGGTTTATGATCTTTCGGGGCGTTTGGTACGACGCATGGAAACAAGGGATGATGCTCATTTTATTTTTGAACGGCAAGCATTACCCGCAGGTATGTATGTTGTGCGGATCGATGCCGGCCCTGATTTGTCTATCACGCGTAAACTGCTGATCGAATAGGTCATTTTATACTAAAAAAAAAATTTTTTAATCGCGTACAGTGAAGATAAATTTGCGGTGTACTAAAAAAACGCATTTCTTTTCAACGTCACCACATTGACTTGCGTCTTAGCGTGGAATAACTTTTTTTAATTAAAAACAATACAGATGAAGAAAAAAATACTCAGCTTCGTCGCGGGGTTTGTTATGCTTGCAAGCGTAGCGAAAGGTCAAAGTATCAGCCCTTCTACGATCAATGCTCAAGGAGGCTTTACCACTATCGGTGGCAATGCATACGAGTGGTCTATCGGAGAAATGGTATTGGTGCATACCGCGACAGCCGGCAATGTAACAATCACGCAAGGCTTATTGCAGCCTGGCAAACATTCAGGGGGCACCGCCATCAATGAATCACAATTTATTTTCGATCGGGTAAAAGTCTACCCCAACCCGGCCGACAACCAGTTTTTCCTCGATGCCGACTTTAAAGAAAGGGGGGTATTGCATTGCACATTATTAGACCTGAACGGCAAAATTATTGAAGAACAGAAACGCATTACAAGCGGCCAACGTGAAAAACTGCAGTACAATATTTCGGCTTTATCGGCAGGCCAATATATGCTGGTGGTGGATTTTACGGCCGATGGAAAAAATAAACCAAACAGTAAGGCAGTTTACAAAATTGAGAAAACAAATTAATCTTTTAAAAAAAACGAATATACAATACATGAAAAAACATCTTTTACTCTTAGCATTTTTTGCTTTATTTTCGGTAGCGCAATTATTGGCGCAGGCCCCTGCGAAATTCAATTATCAGGGTATTGCCCGTGATGCATCCGGTAATGCAATTGCGTCGCAACCTATAGGTTTAAAAATTTCTATCCTTGATGGTAATGCTGCCGGCCCGGTGGTATTTTCTGAAACCCATACACCTACTACAAATGGTTCGGGTTTGTTTGTGGTGACGATTGGCGCTGGCACTTTAGTGAGTGGCGATATTACCACGATCGCCTGGGGTGTTGGTGGTAAATATATTAAAATAGAAATGGATCCTGCCGGTGGTGCAGCGTATACCAATCTGGGGACTACTGAATTACTCAGTGTTCCGTACGCCATGTATGCCAACTCAGGTGTTGGCGCTCCCGGTCCGCAAGGTCCGCAAGGCCCTGCGGGTGCAACCGGTGCAGCAGGGGCTACCGGTCCTGCCGGTCCGCAAGGTCCTGCCGGTCCAACGGGTGCTGCCGGTCCCCAGGGTCCAATTGGTCTTACCGGTCCTGCCGGGGCTACCGGTCCTGCCGGCCCTGCTGGTCCTACCGGCGCGCAAGGTCCTCAAGGCCCTGCCGGTCCAACCTATACTGCCGGTTCAGGTATCAGTATTGCCGCGAATGTGATTAGTGCTACAGACAACTCTGCCAGCAACGAGTTACAAACTTTATCCATTGCCGGTAACAATCTGACCATCAGCAATGGTAATACCGTTACCCTGCCTGCCGGTGGCGGTGGTGGTTTATCAGGAACTACCAACTATCTGGTGAAATTTACCGGAGCAAATACGGGTGGCAATTCATCTTTGTATGAACTGAACAACAAAATTGGTCTTGGCTTATTGACACCCACTGCTAAACTCGACGTACTTGCCGGCAATGCAGATTCAATCGGTATTAAAGTGACTTCAACCTATGCTGCACAAATCGGCAATGGCATTATCATGGCTGATTATACCGGTGCTGCTGATCTGAATCATTTTGGTATCGTTGGTACCTCTATTCCAAGTCTGGCCGGAGAAAATGGTGTAGGCGTGAATGGTAACGGTGCATTTTGCGGTGTAAGCGGTGCTGCCTACAGCACAAGTGTAGCGGCAGGCTCAGTTACCATCGGCACCATAGGACAAGCAAGTTCTGATGCCGACAATGCAGTCGGTATTTATGGCGTGAGCGATTTATTTGCTGTTGGACCCTTAACGTCTATCGGGGTGTATGGTTCTGCAGCAGGCGGTGTTACCAATTATGCAGGACTGTTTGATGGCGATGTATCGGTGAACGGCTTCTTGACAAAATTAGGGGGTACTTTCAAAATTGATCATCCGCTTGACCCGGCGAACAAATATCTTTATCACAGCTTTGTAGAAAGTCCGGATATGATGAATGTGTACAATGGCAATATCACCACCGACGCCAACGGCGAAGCAACAGTGGAATTACCTGATTATTTCAATGCGCTGAATAAAGATTACCGTTATCAGTTGACCGTGATGGGAACTTTTGCCCAAGCGATTATTGCGCAAAAAGTAGTGAACAATAAATTTGTGATCAAAACTAATCAACCGAATGTAGAGGTAAGCTGGCAGGTAACCGGTATCCGAAATGATGCTTATGCCCAGGCGCACAGAGTAGTACCTGAAGTAGAAAAAGAAAGCTTCAATAAAGGTAAATATTTAGCCCCTGTTGAATTGGGTAAAAGTGCTGATCTGAAAATCGGACATATCACTTTACCCCAGTCGGTAAGTACCAAAGAAAGCTTACTGAAAGCACGAACAGGTACTATCCATACCAGAAGATAAAACATTAATTCCTTTTGAGGTAAGGCAGAATATCATGTTGATAATCTGCCTTATTTTTTTGGATGATCTCCATGGCTTTTTCTTTGTCAAAAAACTGATCGACGACAACCTCGGTATGTTCAAGTTTTTTGTATTGTTCAAAAAAATGTTTGATCTCACTCATCAGGTGCGGGGGCAATTCGTCAAGTGCATTGATATGGCTAACCGAAATATCATTGGCACACACAGCGATGATTTTATCATCTTCGCCTTTATCAATCATCCGCATCACCCCGATCACTTTGGCGGTGACGATACTGAGCAGTTCAAAATCGATTTGCGATAAGACAAGGATATCGAGCGGATCGCCATCGCCGGCATAGGTTTGGGGGATAAACCCGTAATTGATGGGATAATAAAACGCGGCATGCAATACCCGGTCGAGACGTAATAAACCGCTGGGTTTATCCACTTCATATTTTGCTTTACTGCCTCTTGATATTTCGATAATGGCATTCACTATTTCAGGTGAATGATCGCCAACAGGGATATCGTGCCAGGGATGATTGTTCATGAGCGGATTGTTTTGGCAAATATATGGTTTGTATAGGTCCGCGCGCAGCCGCAGTGCCAGTAAAGATAGAGATAAACCCTAATATTTATTCACAGATTATAGACTATTAAATTGTTCAGCCCTTAGACACAGCCGGCATTGAGTTCTGCGGTGTGTTAGCTGCTGTTGATTGCTTTCCACATATGAGGAATTTCAAATTCTACGAATGTAATTCTGTTGTCAATGATAAATATCAGTCCGGTATTTTGGTATCGTATTTCCCTGTCATATTTGTCAAATGTACCCCAGTAACTACTGTATGAAGTTATTGAAAGATTGCCCAATGTATGTGTGCTGGACCTGGTAAAATCTATTTTTCTTTTCAGCAATGTGTCTTGCGGAATCAAGTTGAAATCTACGTGCTTTGCAAGTATAGTAAATGAGTCAATGCAGTAAATTGTATATAGATTTTTGTTGTATTGGAAAGTTGTGAGGGCTCTTGTTGGAAGTGTATCTCCATAGTGTTCTAGACCTGTTGGCGGCTTTGTGTCAAGCAGTTTATCCTTTATGCTGTCGTCCATATACCAATTGCAAATGAAATTATTGGGATCAAAATTTATTTCGTAGAGTTTTGTAGGATCTTTGATTGAAAGAAAGTCTGAAAATCCTAACATACTACAAACTATATACGTTTCATTAAATTTCAGTACTTGCTTGACCGCTGTAGCTGGATATGAGTATGTTTTATTTGTCTCCCTGCTTGTAAAAAATACAGCCCCTCCCCATTCTCCGGCAGAACATCCATTTACTTCATACGTCGAATCTTTGAAATAAAGAGATTGGGCTGGTCGACCTAAATATCTTTTAAGTGTAAAGTTGGTGTCAAGAAAGTAATATGCTTTCTTTACGCCAACAAAGATTGTATCATTGCAAGTAGACAATTCCCAAACTTTTAAATTAGAAAAACTGTCGTTTAGGCTATCAACGCAATTTAATGAAGTATCAAGCACAGTAAGTTTACCGCTTTCTTGTAAAAAAAGTATGTGGTCATTAAAATACACCGCTGATGTAATGATTGAGTCTCCTGTCATACTTCTGAGCGAAACATCAAATTTCTCAAGTACAGTTTCCTGTAATTTGTCTTTACAACTTACAAAAGGTACGAGAAAAAATAATAGGGTCAATTTATGATAAATGGTCATAGAAATAGCAGCTAACCTCCGAGGCTTTGTGCAGTTGGGGAATTGACCAACTGTCTGCCCGGAACTGAAGCTAAATTTATAACTAAAAGCCGAAGTTTAGAATTACTGACCAACAGAATTCCGTCCGCCGAAACCAAAGCCTGGATTTGCACCACTGATGATTGTTTCAAAGTCGAGCCCCAATTGCACAAAACCTGATGTTACATGCAGTTTTTCTTTCACGATAAACTTCATTTACCAGAACTTCCACCACGGCTTTTCGCTTACACGATTAGATGTGTCCTGTGTAATTTGGCTAGACTTATTTGAAAAATATTTTTCGTCATAAAATTCCCCATCGTCGCCTTCCACTTTCCCATTAAACTTGTCCGCAATAGCTATCATTTTTTTTATAGTCTCATCGTCAGGATATTTTGCACTTATCATTCCGTATCCATAGTCGAACCAAGGTTTGTCGTCCGTAATTTTTGTGGAATGCCCTGTCCAATTACAAAACCCTGGCACATTTTGAAATGAATTTTCTACTCCTGGAATTCTTATTTGATAGCCGTTAGTCAATTCCAGTTCATTGTCTGATTTTACATATTCTAACCACTCTTCTAATGAAATATTGCTTTCCTCTTCGTAATCGTCCCAGTCATTTCGTCGTACAATATGAAGGTCATATCCCATATTTAATTGAAAGTTTTAGGGTGGTCAAATAAAATTGCATGCAACGGTTTGGCGGCAATAGCTGGTGCGGACTTAAAAGTACAAAATTCCATTTGAAAAAGAGATTAGCGGCAAGAAGAAATTGTCATACGGAGCGGGGAGCCGCACTAGCTAGTAAGCCGCCGGTTATGTGCAGTTTTATTCTATCGTTATATAAGTCATTGCAAGAGGTGTTTTTGTTTTATTAATTAATTCAATTTGATTTATAGTTAATTCCATATTTCCTTGTTCACCATACCAATATAACCAGAAAACTATGTCAGTTCCTCCTGCTTGTTCAAATAAATGTTTGTTTTGAAAGATAAAATCCGCCATCCACTCGATTTTATTTGCTATCTCTTTAGGTGTTAAAATACTACAAGAACCATATGGACTTTTCATATCCTTATGTCTACCTGTAAGAGCAATATCATCTCTGTCAATCATACTAGAAAAGAAAATATTTTCAATTGATAATAATCTTGAAGGATAAAAATTTTCTCCATAAACATGACATTCTGGAAACACTCCTTTTGTATACCAGTCTTTCATAATTATCTTGTTCATTTATCTAATATTTCCCTTTTTAGTTGCGCCTGGCAATTGCACATAACATACTTATACCCGCAACAAAATTTCGTCTATTTCACATTTCCAACCTTTAGCCGCTAAAGCATGTTCATCCCAAACATACAATTATTTGCTGACACGCAAAAGTGCGTCGGTGGATGGGGTGTAAAAAAATCTGTGTACCCAGTATAGATGAATGGCGCTTTTTTGATGTGCTTCGCAAACCTGCTGGAAAGAACTGATGATTGATCCAAAAAAAGACTCAAAAGGGCGATAAAATTTTTCTTGTACTTTTTATGAAGTTGTATAGAATCTCTTAGCACCAATTTGTTTGAAATATTTTGTCGCTCTCCAGCCTTCCATAAACGATAATAGAACCTTTATGCTTTTGAAAATGGATTTGTGCATCAGCTACGCATGTTAGTGGCAGTTATTCTTGTGCTTCCCATTTTCTTAATGTGTCATTTATTGCGTTTAGGCTTAGTTCTTTTTCTTCCTGTTTAATTGTGTAATCATAAAAGTATTCTTTGCTCGGAAAATAGTATCCTTTGCTAATTTCTGCTGAATCATGTTTGTAATAGTTAGTTTCTCTAATTAGCTTTCCGTCTTCAAAGTCTAATCTTTTACGAAAATATACTTTGTTGCTTTGTCTCGGCAAAAACGTAATTCCAACGCATGTATTATTTTTCTTGACATAGTCAAACCAACTTTTAAAAACCGTTTCTTCTGTAGTCCAAGTTTCAGGTAAAGTATCAAGGTCTAAATATATTCGTTCTGAATTGAACTTTTGAAAATAGGATGAAGGTTTGAATAAAATATTTCTAATTAAGTTATTTGTCAAATTAAGAATTAAGCAAAGAATTAAAAATTTCGGTACAAGAGTAATGTCTTTCAAAACTGATTTATCCCTTTTGTAATCTATATAATAAGCATATCCGTATACCAATACAATTGAAATTAAAAATAGTGCTATTGTCATTTTATATTTTGGGTTCGTGTAATTGCCACTAACGGTTTGCAGCTACCAGTAGTTGGCGTTTAGAACACTCAACTGTCTATACCCACAAATGTTTATTAAATGTACAAATGTTTGTTAGCAAAGCCAAATGAAAATAATTGTCTGCGCAGCAGGCCTTAAATTGGCTTTGCGATGACCACGTCCGCGCCAATTACTGGTAGGTGCTGTTAGTGGCTGGCGTTTATTGTTTCGGTTTTATTGGTATCCATATTTCTTCTTCTGATGTCGGGTCGTTATTTTTGTATTTGTTGCCCAAAATTTCAAAATGAGGCCTGTCGTCTAAAAAATATTCTGAACTTGGTAACCAAGTTCCAAAAATAAATTGAAAAATACTTGGGTCATTACTCGAACCTTTATAGTCAAATACTGCATAAAGTCCACCTGCTAAAGAGAATGTTTCCATATCTGTCGGCGCATTTTCAAAATTTATCACTTCAACGGTTGCCCATTTTTCAAATTCATTGGTTGGTTTGAAGTCTGCAAAATGAGCTGGTTTATATACTTGCATTGAAATCAAATCATTTGAAACAGTGTTAGTAATTTCTCTGCGTTTCGGCATAAAGCTCTGCCATAATTCTCCTGTTCTATTGTTGGCTAAACTCATTGATAGTCGTTTGCCAATTAGTTTTTTTCCGGTTAGATTTTCTATTCGTGGGTTCATGCTATTTGATTAATTATTATGTTCAATTTCAATGTCGTATTTGTCTAAGAGACCAGAAATGCCAGAGATAGAGAATCTAGCTTTCTTTATTCGGTTATTTTCAGGGTCAATTGAATAGTTGAATGATGTCCTTAAATCTGCTTTTTCTAAGTTGGTGTCGTCAAAAATAGCATTTAGTAAATCACAATTTTTTAAAACACAATTTTTTAAATCTGATTCTGTAAAGTCTACACCCTGCAGATTAGAATTGAGAAACGAACTTTTACCGAGTTTCATTTGGTAGAATATAGAGTGATTTAGCTGGCAGTCACTTAAAAATATTGCAAAACTAAATGGGTTACATTTATCAAAATGCAATCCAAGCATTTTACATTTGATAAACTTTACGTCCTGAAATGAAGTCTTTGATAATTCAACATTACTAAGATTACAGTCAATAAATTCTGTTTCATAAAATCTGCTACCAGTTAATTTACTGTTGGAGAAATTGCAGTTTTTGAATGTGCAAGATTCGTATTCAGTGTTCTCAATTGATTGACCAGAAAAATCAGTTTTTTCTATTATTTTGGCTTCGAAATATTTACTCTCCATGTTAGCAATTTTCTATTACTTGATTTTGTAACAAAAATAACACTAAGATTATAGAATCTATTTGACCTAAGTCAAAAAGTCATTTTTTGCACGCAAGCGACTTAAAGTTTCTTGTGCAATACCTAAATATGAAGCCACCATGCCTAAAGGTATGCGATGGTAGATGTTCGGATAAGTGTTTTTAAAGTGTATATACTTTTCTTTGGCCGTGGTAAATCGAAAGGAGGCTATTCGTTCCATCAGGTGGTCAAGTAATGTAATCATTGAAAGACGTCCGTATCTTTCTAGTTCAGGAAAATTATTGAAGAGAAAAAGCATGTCTGTTGCTTTTACACATAACGCCTCAGTGTCCTCGATCGCATCTACAT
>CAZFKA010000042.1:0-17336 GCA_964519155.1 uncultured Bifidobacterium sp.
AATTTCCATTTATATGTATATCCCGGTTTTATAGGGGGAGGCGCTTTTGTTGTTTGTAAAAGAGGCTGCCCTAAAGCTTTTTTGTTGTCAAATTCATTTTGTTGGTAATTTGTAATCAATGCCAAAATACTTTGCATATTCTTCAATAGGTTGCAATCCCATTTTTTCTCTCCGGACATTTACATTCTTCTCATCTTCTATCGGATAAAACTCCGGTCCACCTTGTTTGTTAAATACCACTTGTGATCCATAGATTTGCTTCTTCTCTTGCCGCATTAAAACCCTGTCCTGCAAAAGGGCAAAGTCTCTTTTGTTTGATTCGCCTTCATTAACTGACTTTTGCATCAGGGGTAAATATTTTTCCTGTGTTGCGAGGTCGGCATGTTGAACAACAAGAAAAATAGTTTGGTTGCCTCGATTTCCTACAAAACTATTCCCTAACCAACCATACCTTTCAATAAGTTTATTCACCTGTACTAAATTACCACTGTCAATGTAACTAATGTATGCCACTGAATCGCTTTCTTTTCGTGTCTTTTGGTCGCGTGCAAGAATTTCATTGAGTTGTGTCTTTATTGCAGCGGTGTCAATTGGTGTCTGGGCGAAACCTTGAAATTCGCTTATCAGCAAAAAAACCAGCAAAAACATGTTTAGTTTCATATTGGTGAAAATTTGTATTGTCGCTAAACGGTTGCTTATAATTTGTAAATATACGCATTCCTTTTCTCCAATTCCAATCGAGCGGATATAGGAATTGGCAAATTCAATATTTATATGCTACGATATCTGATCTATGTAAAAAGGAACTTATTTCTTCTCGAGTAATTCTTTGATTTTAAATAAGTTAGTTAGCTCTAAGCATATTTCAGGGTTGGATAATCCTGCTATTGGGGTAACAAAAAATCAGTGTGAGTGTAAGCACAGCGTGCGAATGCGAACACTGATTTTTTTATTTCATTCTTTTACAACAGGCTAATTCTTTTACACCTAGCTTAAGCCTGTGCCTGGTTTCGTGATCGAAAATGCTATATTCATTTTCATTTCTAATTTTTAAATAAATCTAAATAAAGGTGAAACGCATATACTTGTTACGCTGCGCTCCGGTAATTTCTTTTTTGAGTTCCATTTTTACCAGATTCTCTATTAATCTGTAATTAGTGCCTTTGATTTTTTCAATCCTCTTTGCATACCGCTCAACACAGCCATGTTGCACTCAACGGCAAGTGGGCATACTAGAAAATGATCTTGCTCAGATAGCCGTAAAACCTTTATTTTAACCGGATATCTCGTATATACTGTTTCATCGATTCCATCATACTCTCCGGCAACTGATAGGCGATGGCCGGCATCTGCGGCAAGTAGATTTCGTAAAAAATAAATTCGGTAATATACCCCTTTTCGATAGCTCGTTCGGCAGCTTTGACATCTTCGGTAGGTGAAACTTTTTTATCTGATTTTGATAAGGTGATCAAACCAAGTAGCGCGTCTTTTTCATCAGCCTGGATAAATTTCTGATCTTTTTTAAACCCCATCGATTCCTTAAAACCCGGCTCATATTCCCACATCGCTTTCGCATTGGCGTAAGCCATCCATAAGGGTGACATCGCAATTTCAATACTATCTTCACGAAATTGGTGTAAGGAATATTGAGGGTTAAAGACCCAAGGACTATATTCCTTTTTATTTTTACTGACGATCACTTTCATGGCATCAATGATCCGCGGATTATTTCTGTTTAATATATGGGCGGTCAGTATTTCCTCCAGCGCTAGATCGTATTGCTTTTTCATACTATACATATCGGCCAAAAACCAATGCGCCATATAATCGATACTGTTTTTGGCAATAGCCAGGCGGTAATATTTTATTGCTTCATCGGTGTTGCCCTCAATGCCGTAGGTCTGCCCGATATAGGTCAGCGGTTTATAAAATCCGGTATCGGTTTCTACCGCCTTTTTATAAAACAGCCGGGCACTGATCAGGTCGTTTGCGGCAAAATACTCTTCCGCTTTTTCGAACGACTTTTTAGCAAGATCATTGACCTTATAGCTCCTCGTAGCGAAACCGTTCTTTGTTCCCACACGGTACACGTCGTTGAAGTTCAGATTTTCCCGTCTATCGGGTGCCGGTATTGCACTGTCTAAAATGCGTATGCCATACGAAACCTTTGAATCACTCATGATTTTAAAAATATCTGCCGGTGCATGTATCGGCGGCTTTTTAGTTTGCGCGTTAAGGTGGCACACAGCAAAAAGGAAGCAAAACAAAAGTCTATTTTTCATAGCGGTATTTTTCTCAATGTACTCACGAAATCGATATTTTCAAAATAATGCTTCAGGGAAAACAAACGAGCACTGTCGAGTCTTTCTCAATCAAACGACAACCCGCAAAGATGATAAAACCCATTCGGATCAAGCAATAAGCGATGAACCAATTAAAATATGCCTTAGCGCAATACTAGATACGCTTCCAAAACCGTTAAATAGGAAAAACAAACATTATGGCTGAAATAGTAAATGCAAAAAGCAACAAAAAGGCACCCCGGATCGACTTTACACCGATGGTCGATCTGGGATTTCTGCTCATTACTTTTTTTATTTTCACAACGACACTCAGTGAACCCCGGAATTTGGAATTGCAAATGCCGGCTGAAGGCTTCCCGCCAAGCGAAGTACCACACCATACTGCGATGACAATTCTGATCGGCAAAGACCACCGCTTGCATTATTTCAGTGGTACCGATGCGATGGAAGAACGCTTTGAATACCTACAAACAACAGGCTTTCAACGAAACGGTATCCGACAAGTATTGCTGCAGCATGCCGACAATGTACATCGGTCTGTAGAGCAACATATAGACGGAAGTCGTCAAACTGATTTTCCTTTTGTGATCATCAAAGCAGGCAAACAAGCCGATTACAGCGATCTGGTAAATTTACTCGACGAATTGATGATCACCCATATCGAACACTATGCATTAACGGATATGAGTGCGAAAGAAGAGTTTGCTATACAAAAAAGAATATAACACAACCCTTTGCTTTGCAAAAAAAGAAGAAGAAAGCGAGTGTATATTTACACCCCGGACATGACCCATTGTTTACACATTCGTTCAAGAATCGCATCGTGCTACCCAGCATTTTTTCGTTTCCTGTGCATTGCGTGTTTGTTTGTCCAGCCTGCCTGTAAAAATAAAAGTAAAACCGATGAACGGCTTTCGTTTTATCATTGGAAAACGAATTATCGATTGTCGAAAGAAGAAGTTCAATTTTTACAAACCCGACAGGTCGAAAAGATCTACCTCCATTGCTTTGATGTAGTAAAAAAAAATGAAGATGCCGTGCCGGTAGGGGTATTGCATTGGCAAGATACCATTCAAAAGAATATCCGGTATATACCGACAGTCTTTATTGAAAACAAATTAATGTTGCACACCGATTCCGCCGCAATCTGCAGTTTAGCATTGCATGTTGTAACGCTTTGCAAACAAATTCTGCAAACTAAAAACCTGCCTTTCGATGAGATACAAATTGATTGCGACTGGACGGCAAAAACACGTGATCACTATTTTTCATTTTTGTCACAACTTCGCAAGCAAAATATTTTGGTCAGCAGTACCTTACGCTTGTATCAATATAAATATCGACAGGAAACAGGCATTCCGCCCGTTGACTATGTGAGTTTGATGTGTTACAATATGGGCAATATGAAAAATGAGCAGGCCGGTAACTCAATCCTCAATGTAAAAGATCTGCAGGCGTATTTAGGTGAACAGCCCCCCTATGCCAAACCCTTGAATGTGGCGCTCCCGATCTTTGGTTGGGTATTGCTATTTCGCAAACATCGCTTTGAAGGGATTTTGTATGCAATGCCCGATATACATAACCCAAAATGGAAACAAATTTCCCGCGACCATTATCTTTGTGCTGAAACTTATTATGACAGCATTTGTCGACAAGAATTTTATCGCGATGATATCCTGCGTAATGAACAAATTTCAAAGAAGCAATTGCAACAATCCATAACGCTTATCCGCCAAGAACTCAAAAACACAAAAAATGAAATTATCTACTTCGATCTCGACAGCCTTAAAATTCAATATTGTCCTGATTAGTTTTGTGCTGTTTAATCAGCTGCCGAGCCAAGCCTGCGGACCCGATTTTATGGGATGGCAATATACCTTTTTGCTCGAACATTACACATTCAATCATCCTTATTTCAATTATCAGTTCGACCCGAATAATCGCTTTTATAGTTTAAGTTGGCAAGATGGCGAAGAAGTTGATAAAAATTATCGCGATGACGCACGATACAATCTGGATAGCTGGCGTGCGTATCTGCAATTGCCGGCTGCTGTACACGACACCGATCTGAAAGCTTTTATTTACCGAACTTCACTAAAAGATATGCAGCGATTTGCCCATTCCCCTGCTGATGCCGGAACCATTGGCAAGTGCATACAATTGCGCCCTAACGCGCCTGATGTCTGGCAATATCTAAGCTTAGTAAAAACCTACCAGGAGATGATTGCGCCTCCTCAGGATATGTGGGAATATTCGTCCTATACACAAACGCTTTCTGCTGATACCGTGAATCCCTATGTTGCAGAATGTGAAAGCCAAATGAAGAAAACAAACGATGCATTTTTGCAATGGCGTTTACTGTATCTCGTACTGCGCGCGAGCCATCTGCAAAAATATCATGCGCTGGCCCGTGAAAAATTTGAACAATATTATCCTCAATTCAGCAAAGACAATTCATTGGCACAGTACTGGTGCGAAGGGATGTATGCCGGTGCCTTACTTCGTTTGAAACAGTACGACAAATCAATCTATTATACAGCCCGGGCCTTTGCCAATTGTCCTGATCAACAAATGCAGGCTATGAATACCTATCTGTTTGGTAACCGTGAATGGCGTTCTGCGCTACCCTATTGCAAAAGTGCTGCCGACAGTGTTGCCGTGGCATTGCTGGAAGGAGCAAATCACACCCTACCTGATATGACATTTATTGATCTGGTTTACCGAACCAACCCTCAATCAGATGTTCTGAAACTATTGTGGTTGCGTGAAGCCAAAAAAGCAGAGGAATTTTTGTTCAACAATGAACCCTATCAAGGCAAACGGCTATTTTATTTGAACTATGACAACGCCATAGACATGGACAGTATGTATACTGCAAGCAAAACCCTGTTACGGTTCATGAGTCTATCAGAAACCATTTTAAATGACAAAGCCAATATACTCGTCAAAGTGACGGTGGGTCACACGGCAGCATTTTATTATTATCGACAGGGCGACTGGGTGAAAGCCGCAGCATGTCTTGATAAGATAGCAGCATTGCCAAAAGATGAAACAGAAAAACTGCAATTCCGTCTACTCAGTAGCCTGATCAATCTAAAGAAAAAAAATGCTTTCGATACAAATGCCATCACATCCTTGATTGAAGATTTCCGGAAAATACCGGAAGGGCATACTAATCATCATATTGGTTACTATGTATTGTTTAATGAACTGGCTCCTCACTTTTTACAAGCCAAAGATACTTCTACCGCTTTCTGGATCTATACGTATGCCAATGCTTACGACGCAGAGTCTTTTGGTTTATACGCCCAGGATATTTCACCCGAAAGTTTCAATCATGCAAACTTTGCTACCTGGTTATTGAATCAACAATACAGTATTGAACAAGTGACTCAGTTAAAAAAACAATACCTGCAACGAAAGGGAAAAGACGCTTTTGAAACCTGGCTCATCAATAAGACAAAGTTGCTTGATGGACAAAAATTATTCAATTTGGTGATAGCGCGTAAACATATGCTGAACGAACAATGGGCGGACGCCATTAAGGAGTTTGATGAATTACCTGAAGTGTACCGAAACCAAATGGGTCCAAACCCCGCCAATTTTTCAGTGAATGATTATATTGAAACCGATGATAAAGAAGCACAAAAAAATACATTTACCGTCAGGCAGATCCTGGAGTTGGCGCAAAAACTAAAAACCAATGCCGACAGTCAGGCGTCAAAGTTTGCCAGAGATAAATTACTCTACGCAACGCTACTTTATAACCTCAGTTTTTATGGAAAAAATCACTACATCCTCGACAACCACTGGAATCATTCCCAGTCACGAACACCCTATTTCGCTTACGATTCAACAGAATCCCATTTGTTTGTGAATGGCAAAGATGTATATACCCTGCCCCTGCATAAAAGCTATCAAAACTATTTTCACTTGCAGATTGCTGAAAAATACCTGAACGATGCATTGGGTCAATTAGCGACCGATGAGGAAAAAGCACGATGCTTGTTTCTGCTGGCAAAATGTTGGCAAAAAAGATGTCCGAAAGTGATGACGTTTAATAAAGAATATGGCTATATGGAAGATCTTTCTGATTATGTTGGGCATTCAAAACAAAATCCGTTTTTTGTCAATATTGCAGGGATGTACAAACACACCAAACTACAGGAACAGGTGTTTAACTCATGCAGTTATTACCGCATGTACCTGGGGAAAAAATAATGCCTGAAGTTTGTTTCCTTGTCGGGCCGATCGAACAAAATTCGGGAATTTCTACATACTCACAAATTTGAAGTTTCGCTCCAGACTGTCGTCGTGCATACTGTTTCTTTTACTATTATTCGAAACATCATGCAAGGTATTGATTGACAGAACTTGTACGTTCTCTTCCAATGCCGGTGCTTTGGCGTAGTTCAGCTCCGGCGCCGGATTCTTCGCAAAACGTCGGTCTGCGTCCATGCGCTTTGGGTTGGTGTGCACTTTGTGCTTTTCCTGACTACTTGCGATACCGCTATCGACGCTGCTTTGCGCAGGCAATGCCTGTTGTATAAATATCGTATCGTGTAGGGTCAGGGTTTCGGTCTCTTCTGCCGAACTCCATTGCCGGTTCTGTAAAGCCAGAAAAATCGTAGCCATCGATAACAGCACACAAGCCGCTTGCCAGTACACGGCAGTAGAAAATTTCGCCTTTTTTGCCTGTTGCGGATATTGCTCATCAAACATCTGCAGTAGGGCTTCCTTTGTATGCAGCGATCGCTTGTGTGTGTTCAATGATTCGCTGATCAAACTATGCGACCGATACAATTCGTCATATTCCTCCTGCGACATCTGCGATAAAACTTGCTGTTGCTGCTCATGTGTCAACTGTTGAAAAGACAGGTGTGTCAAGCATTCAAAAATGTCGACCGGTATATTCTCAATATTATTTTTCATATTGATAGTAATTTAAAATGTGTGCATATTTTTTTAGCAGATAGTAGATTCCCGACTTAACGCTGCCCTCCGGAATGCTGAGAATTTCAGCTATTTCGCGGATACTGAGTTGTTGTTCAAAACGCAATACAAACAGATCTTTCTCTTTATCGGAGAGGGCATCAAACTTTTCATTAAGAATTTGTCGCAGATAGGTAATGTCTGCCTGGTGATTGATCTCGACGGTTTGTTCGGCGGCAGAACCAAGATGATCTTTTACTGACCGGTTCCTTATTTTTTCGTCACGCAGTTTGTTTTTACACAAATTGGCGGTAACCGTGTATATCCAGGTGGAGAAGATCTTCGTGGTGTCAAATTTTTCAGGATCGCGGATGATCTTGATAAAAACCTCCTGCACAATATCCTCGGCACTTTGTGAGTCAGACAAAAAGCGCCCCGCATACCAAACCATTTTACTGAAATATCTTTCGTACAACAACTCAAAGGCAATTTTGTTGCCCTTGAGTATATGCGACATCAGTACTTCATCGCGCGTATCTTTGTCAATATTTTTTTGAATAGAAAACAAAACCCGGTGCTAATCTAGATATTTTAAAACGGATTCTTCATCATCGGTATCCTTGCTGATCGCTATTAACTTTTCCTTGATCCACTTTTGTCTTTGCAAATCACCACTCTCTGAATAATGTTGGTAAAGTTTGAGCATGGGCACGATATAATTTCTATTGATCTCTTTCATCCGACCCGGTGCAATTTCATTGAAGAAAGTTCTATCTATATAATCGAGCGCAAACAATTGTTCCATATTTCTTTTGAGCACAGCAATATTGTCGAAAGCGGCCGTTCGATATACATAAGCCAGTCCGGTCAGGTATAAGTCTTCTTGCACACTATTGACCAATTCTTCGCATCCTGCACTTGTCAGCGCGACATACACCGGATACTGCTGGCTGTTTTTGCTAAGATGTTGAATGATCTGTTTATTGAAAAAGTCATCCTCATTTTGCTCATCCAGGGTGATGTTTTTGACACCCAGTTCGGCAAATACTTTTTCACGATATTCTTTGATATGAAGCAAATACAGGTTCAGTACTCGGATATCTTTGCGTATCCCTTTTGCCTGCAGGGCCCAAGCCGGATAGGTATCGTTGTCGCCGGCGGTCAGCAATATCGCGTTCCGTTCGAGACCGATCAGTACATTATAATTATAGTACATCATACCACTCGACATTTCACCGGCTGCAATTTTTTTGAGCGAATAGGTATGTCGTTGATTCATATTTCGCTCCATCTCACCGATATTGATCATGTAGTCGATATGCTCATTTCGATCAGGATCAATGGCAATGGCTTTTTCAAGATAAGGATAATACTTCATATCATTGCCGCCCAACTGCCATTTACAAAAATTAAATTCATAGGAATTCGGAATGGCTTTTTCCATGCGTTCGAGTACATCCACCATTGATTCGTTGCGTTCGTCACCTTTGCGCTTATCGCTCGTGTCCTGCATAGCCATAATTCGGGTCACTTTAAATAAATTGTACCAGGCGTTTTTATCTGATGGATTTTGTTGGGTGATTTGTGTCCAAGCTTTTTCTTGTTGGTGATACCATTGCATTTCGCGCGGATCTTTGGCAAAGGAGGGAATTTGTTCGGCTTTTTGTGCATTTACTGTCCATACGGTTAACAGCAGCATCAGGGTGAACTTTATTTTTTTCATTTTCGTTTTTTTGTTTTAAAATTTATCAATTGCCCTACTGATATACTTAGCTAATGTATTGCATGATCGGATCCGGATAATCAGTATTGCTTTATTCCCTACTTATACCCGCCAAAAAGCAAAAGGTTCAAAGGATTTAAAAAAAAATTGCCTGCGCTGCAGTTTTATGAATTTGGTCGTGAATCGTTTTTTGTATGGCACGCACATACTACTTTTACATTCATGCAAATCGGGTTCGACGCTAAAAGGGCATTTCAAAATACCACCGGGTTGGGCAACTATGCCCGAAATTTGTTGGATGGACTTAGTCGTTATGCACCCGAACATCATTATCATTTGTTTACACCCCGTGTGACCGATTTGTTCGACGCCGGTGCTTACTCCAATATGTCGGTTGTGTTGCCTCAACGCTTTATCCACCGCCAGTTTCCCTCATACTGGCGCCGAAAAGGAGTAACGTCCGATCTTGCCGGACGAAAACTTGATCTATTTCACGGACTTAGTTTTGAATTGCCGCTGGGTTTCGAAAAATTAAAAACCCCTTCTATCGTCAGTGTTCATGATCTTATTTTTGAGCGCTATCCCGAGCAATATCGTCCGGCGGACGTTTATATTAGTCGCAAAAAAACGAAGCATGCCTGTAACATAGCCGATGGTATCGCCGCGATGTCGGAGCAAACCCGTCAGGATTTGATTTCGATCTATAAAATTCCGGCTTCCAAAATTTTCGTAACCTATCAAAGTTGTCACGATCATTTTCATGTCAAACAAAACGATCAACTGCTTGTCCGGCTTAAAAAGAAATATAGTTTACCAGATCGTTATGTTCTTTCGGTCGGTTCTATCATTGAACGAAAAGGCTTACTTAATATATGTGCCGCACTGAAGCAACTGCAAGAGAACATACCCTTGGTCGTCGTCGGGCAAGGTCGTGGATCGTATGCGGAAAAAGTAAAAAAATTTATTGTTACGCATCAATTGCACAATCAGGTGCTTTTGTTGAATGAGGGAGCAGCGGGTAATGATCCTGATTTTATTTCGGGGAAAGACCTTCCGGGTATTTACCAAATGGCTACCGCCCTCATTTATCCTTCGCTGTTTGAAGGATTTGGTATTCCCATTCTGGAAGCCGTCAGTAGCGGAATACCGGTTGTGTGCAGTGGAAGCAGCAGTATGCCTGAAGCGGGAGGAGACGCAGCGATCTATGTCGATCCGACAAACATTGACGCACTGGCCTCGGCTATACAACAGGTATGGAGCGACCGCGCCTTACGAAATGAACTGATCGGTCGTTGCGCTCAACAGGCCGCAAAATTCAGTAAACAAAAACTGAGTAGCGAACTCATTGCGCTTTACCGTTCATACCTGAAAAACGCTTAGTTTTGCCCTATGCTCCCGCTGTCTGTTGTCATCCTCACCCTCAATGAAGAAAAAAATATCGAACGATGTTTAAGGCCCTTGCTTAAACTCAGCAACGACATTTTGGTCATCGATACCGGCAGCACCGATCAAACGCGATTTTTGGCAAAAAAAATGGGTGTCAAGGTGTTAGAGAGTGAATGGTATGGCTACGCAGAAACGAAAAACCGTGCCCATCAGTTGACTCGGTATGCATGGATATTGAGCCTCGATGCGGATGAAGTAATCGACGATATTTTGTGCACACATATACAGCAAATTTTTACAGCAGCACAGCCAGACGAGAAAACGGCCTATATGCTTAAAAGGGTTATGGTGTATTGTGGATCTGTTTTGCAATACGGTGCATTAGCCAACGAGTACCGCATAAGACTGTTTAATAAAAAAAATGCCCGATGGAATCGAAACACCGTGCACGAGAATATTGAATTTACTGAAATTGTAAAAGTTGAGAAATTACGCGGCGCATTATGGCATTATTCCTATGAAAACTTGATAGCCCATGAAGAGCGGATCGAACAGTATGCACAGTTATATGCAAAAGCAAAAAAGGAAAGACAACAATACAGTACCCCTTTGCAGAAATATGTTAGCGCTGCTTTTGGATTGCTGAAAAATTATGTTTTCCGGTTTGGGTTTCTTGATGGCGCCAAAGGTTGGCAATATGCAAAAACCGAAATGAAATACACTTTCCGAAAACACGCACTTGCTGAAAAGGCACTTACTGATTTTTAGGAAAATCGTAAAAGCGAAGTGTTTTCGCTGCTTGTTCAAAGTCTTTCCAATGGTCAATATCTGCATCAAACGCTACCATACCGCAGGTGGGTACATTGTCGGTAAAAAAGTTCGTTTGCATATTCACAAAATGCGTAATACCCGGGTTATGACAAACGATCATCACGATTTGATGACGATTATCAAGGCCTTCCACCTGTTGCAAGATCTTTAAGGCGGGAGCATGATAAAGATCTTTGCTCCACTCAATTTTTTCAGGTTGATAGTTGATTTCAGGGGCAATAAGGCATGCTGTTTGTTCGGCCCTTTTTGCGCTACTGCTCAAGATGTGGTCAATGTTGGCCATTCTGCCCGACAGCCTTCTCCCCATCACAGGGGCGTCTTTTTCACCCCGCTCATTGAGCGGGCGCTCGTAATCGTGCTGCGATAAATTGCCCCAATCAGATTTCGCGTGACGGGTAATAATCAACGTTTTCATGTTCACGTATTTCTTTCAAAAATATAGATAATTTAATATTCACTACCTATCGAAAGTATTTATCATGGATAAAGACCACCCGTAAAATAAAGGTCAGGACCCACCTGAAAAACAATTACTTTAGCGGCACAATTTTCTATTGCTTATGCTACGTCTGCAAAACCTCAAAAAATATTACGCCACGCAAAAGGCGGTTGACGGGGTGAGTCTTCACATACCCAAGGGCACAGTGTATGGTTTATTGGGGCCGAATGGTGCGGGCAAATCAAGTTTACTGCGTATGGTAACGGGTATAACCCTGCCAGACGAAGGGGAGATCATTTTTGATGGTGAACCCTTTGCAGCCGCCAAGCATACCCGACATATCGGTTATATGCCTGAAGAAAGAGGATTGTACAAAAAAATGAAAATCGGCGAGCAAACCTTATATCTGGCACAAATAAAAGGAATGGGGAAGATTGAAGCCATGCAGAAAATCAATTATTGGTTCAATAAAATGGAGATGCAAAGTTGGTGGAATAAAAAAGTAGAAGACCTCAGTAAAGGGATGTCACAAAAGCTTCAGTTTGTCACTACTGTTTTGCACGATCCCAAATTATTGATTCTCGATGAGCCCTTCAGTGGATTAGATCCGGTAAACAGTGAAATCATTAAGCAGGAAATCTTCAATTTGGCACGAAACGGTTCCACTATTTTGTTCTCTACACATCGTATGGAACAAGTGGAAGAAATTTGCGAAGAAATAGCGCTCATCAATCAGGGGAAGGTGATTTTACAGGGAGCGGTACCGGCAATCAAAAACCAGTTTAAAGAGAAGAAATATAAACTGCTGGTCGACCGGCCGTTGCAAGGGTTCACAAACTTGATTGTATCGCATGTGGAGAATGAATATGTGCTACAACTCAACAACGAACAAGATACGAAAATGATCTTGCAACATTGCCTTGAACATGATTATCAGATACAAGCATTTCAGGAAATTTTACCGACCCTCAGCGAAATATTTATCAAACAAGTTGCTGGCAGTAACGCTTCGCGACAGTTCACCTATTAAAAATTATCAGCTATGCATAAGATCTGGCTTATCATACGAAGAGAATATCTAACCCGTGTAAGGAAAAAATCATTTATTGTTACAACCCTGTTGATTCCCATTTTAATGTTTGGCCTAATGGCACTATCCATATATATGGCGGTAAAAAGTGAACAGAAACAAACAATTGTGGTAATGGATGAATCAGGTTTTTTTGTCAATAAACTCGATGCAACCCAATCATATCAGGTGGTGTACGATAAGCTAGGCAAGGGTGAAAATAATCAGGCTATAATTGAAAGAACGCATGCCGATATTTTTTTACACATTTACCCATTTGACGGCAATCGCCCCGACAGTATTCATATTTTCAAAGAAGGGGGTGTCAGCTTGAGTGCTAAAGGATTTATTACCGATCAGCTCGATCGTATCTACCAAATCAAGCAATTGCAGGACGCGGGCATTGATAAATCGCAAATCGACAGTATCCAAAACAGTTCGTTGCAAGTAAAAAGTTTCGACCTCAAAGACAATAAGGAAACCAGTTCCGAAATAGCATCCGGTATAGGATATGCCATGGGTTTTCTGATCTATCTGGTGATCTTTATTTACGGGGCCGGTGTAATGCGGGGTGTTATGGAAGAAAAAACAAATCGTATTGCTGAAGTGATCGTGAGTAGTGTAAAACCCTTTCAGTTAATGATGGGAAAGATCATTGGTATTGCCTTGGTAGGCCTGACCCAATTTTTTATGTGGATCGCGCTGATGCTGATATTACAGCTGCTGTTGCCGTTGCTGATTCCGGGTCTCGCTGACGTTTTGCATGGGGGTATGGCTATGCCGGCCGATATGCAAAGTCAGGTACAGCAACTTTCCTCGCCCGAACGTGTTGGGGCTATTGGGGCGTTTATGAATCAAAACTGGAGTTTGATTATCGGCAGTTTCCTGTTCTACTTTTTAGGCGGATACTTTCTGTATGCAGCCATGTTTGCGGCTATCGGCAGTTTGGTAAACGAAGATCCACAGGAAGCACAACAATTAACCATTCCGGTAAGTATGCCCATTATTTTAGGCTTTATCATTATGGCAACCTCAGTAAAAGACCCTAACAGTTCCTTGTCGGTTTTTGGGAGTCTATTCCCCTTAACTTCACCCATCGTAATGATGGCGCGTATACCGTATGGCGTACCGGTTTGGCAACTTATCTTATCGATGGGATTATTGGTTGCGGGATTTGTCTTCATGACCTGGCTAAGCGCAAAAATCTATCGTACCGGGATATTGTTGTACGGTAAAAAAACAACCTGGAAAGAAGTGATCAAATGGATCCGCTATAGTTGACGCTTGGCTATCAGCTATGCGGCGATGTGGTTTGAGGCATGCAGGTGGAATTTAGCCACAATTCTATGAACAGTTTGCGTAACATATTAATCATTATTTTGTTGGCAACGGTTCGTTGTACCGCCCAAGAGATCTTTAGTATTAGATTTCCAGATTCGCTAAAAACTTCAAATCTTTATTATCGTCCTTCCAATCCAACCTATGTAAATCAGTCCGTTTTAGGATTATGGAAATTTGGCACATCCTATAATGAACGTCTTGATAAAATTTTCTATTACGATTTCCAATCTGTCGATCCCCCTGCTGAATTGCCAAAATTCGATAGGGACAACGAAGGATCATTACTGATTACGGTAGACACCGTCCAAGAAGTGGACGTTCCTCTTTATTTTAATAAGACCTTCAAGTATAAGGGATATCACCATAGCCCACGAAAAATTTATATTTTTTCACAGGATAAGTGCTCCAAAATTCGTTGTAGTGATGACACAACAATTTTGTTTAAAGGAAGGGCAGTATATGTTATTAATAATAACAAGGAGATTAGGCCAATTCCAATGAATACCTTTTCTATTATGATTGTGCAACAGGCTATGGATAAAAACGGTCATTGGATAGACATCGAACGACTTGAAAACGGAATAGGTTGTCGTACACCAAGTACAGCAATAATAGAACCGGGAGAAATGCTTTTGACAATAGTTCCCATTTACAAAGGCAGTTTCAAAACGTTCGGGAGAATTAAGCTAGCAGTGAAAGACAAAATGTATTATAGTAAGCCATTTCATACAAGTGTCAATCCTGATTTATTCAACTTCGAAAAAAGAACGATTGTAAGGGAAGGTGCATTGTATGAGAAATAATAAAACGGGGCCTAATATTTGGCAGCGTGTTTGCCACGGTGCACGGTGGGTGAGCAAAGATTATATTTACAGAGCAGGAAACAAATTGTCAGCCCTTCGAGAGTTCATCGATGATAATTCGACCAAATATTTTACGACAAACGAATAAGCTTAACACTACACAACTGGCAAAAAAAGCCAATAGCGCGGCTTTTTTCGACGAAGGCTTCGAATAAGCATAGGGTGCACCCGGATAATCCAATATCTGAAAGATGGGGCTTTCCGACAATAATTTAAATTTTGCATTTTGGTAAGCCGTTACCGTTACCGCATACAATTGTTCAATTTCGACGCGTGTACGCAACAATTTAGCCTGAGGGATATTCACTTCATACTTTACCGACAATTGATTCGCATCTTGAAATCCGGCTATGGCGCGTTCCACGGCATACAGTTCGTCTTTGAGTGAATCGCGCATAATACGGATCTTAACCAGATCGGACCGCGGCTTTTCAGTGACCAATGAAACATAATAATTCGAAAGCGCTTCGAGTATTGTTTCATTAACTTCTTTGGCAAGATCTTTATCGTGAAAAGTACTGGTGATGCGGGTAAATCCCGTTTTGACATCGATATTGATTGTTGTAGCGCCAGTAAAAATTGACGCTGCTTTGTATATGAGATCGTTACTGTCTTTAGGATTGAGTTTGATTTTACTTTTCCATAGCGGAAGATTCGTGTTATAATCGCTAAAAATCCATTGGGCAAGGTTCTTGTATTTTTTATTGTTTGTTTTGGAAGACACTACTTTCCGTGAAATCGTTCGGCTATTCACCAATTCGTTTACATTATAAATTTTATCATAATCCGTTTTATCCGAAATACCGAATTGTGATTTGATAGCATCTACCGGACTGCTACCATTGGCTTTGTTGATAGAAAGGGGAAATATCTTCGAATAGGTTGCATAGGACCCTTTCTGCGTCCGTACAAGTAAAAAAGCAGCGATTGATATTACGAGTGAAACAGCGCCGATAAATATCAGGTTGGATTTTAATTTTTTGCCAAATTCCTGAATGATCTGTAATGTATTTGCCACGAAAAATGGATTAAAAATTAATTGGAGAGTGATTTAGACAATACCAGCAAGGTTGCCAGTGTGGTGATGGCCGATAAAGAATAAGTAAACAACTCAGAGAATTTTGTCTTGTTTTCTTTCTCCGGTTTGCGGGGAACGGTCACCATGGAGCCGGGTTTAACTTTCGGATAAAAATGAAAGAAAAGAAAATTGCGCGTATTTTTGATCCGTCCATTCAGGTATTTGACATTGACACGGCTTTTCCAGGGACGATCGCCATATCCACCGGCTGAATTGATATAATAGGCAATGGTGGAATTGTCTTTATCGTACTTAATATTTACGGCTTGTTGTACTTCTCCACGTACGGAAACGATATCATTGACTGGTGGGATAACAATTACATCACTATCCCGTAAAATGATATCCTGTTTGCCGCCGTTCTTTTGTAATGCAGCCGGCAAGTCGATCACTACCGGTCCTACTTTATTTCTAAACAGTTTCGTTCCTTCACTAAAGGCTGTTGAATTCACGCCACCACATCGTTTCATCAACGACGACAACTTTTCATTTTTTTCAACCAAAACATATTCACCCGGATAGGCGACCTCACCGACAACCGTAACCCGTTCCTGCGTCAGGAATTCAGACTTACGACGTACATACACACGATCGAGGGGCTTTAAAATTATATTGTCCGATGCCTCATCAAGCTGGAGATTTGAGTTGATGGCAACGATACGCACGGAGGACCCACTGGTTTGAATATTATAACTGTTTACCGAATCCACGACATTTGAAATCTCTATCCTTCCATTTTCCGCATCCAGACGTAACCCTCCGCTCAACAACAGGGCATCCTTCAATTTGAGATTCTTGTAATAAGTTACTTTTCCAGGCTTTCTTACATAACCGATCACTTCGATTTGGTATTGTTGTTCAAAATCCTTTTGCGACAGCACCTTGACTCTGTCACCACTGAAGAGCGGCACATCTCCACTTTTTTCCAATTCAGAGATATCGATCTTGATCGCGTCCGATTCCAGATTATTGGCTCCACGAAAAATATAGGCCCGAGGCAGGTAAGCATTTGCAGATACTCCACCTGCGCGCTTCAATATTTCGGAGAGTTTATCGCCCACTTTCACTTCATAATCGTCAGGATAATTTACACCCCCTTCAATTTTCACCGTATTCTTCAACCCTTCATTGATCGGTTTCAACGTAACAACATCCCCATCTTTTAAAATCAAATCGGCATTTCCCACGGCATCGATATATTTTTTTCCATCCAGACTGATCAAGCGCTCTTCTTCATTGCCAACCGTTTTAATTTGCACCATGGAATTGCGGGCATTGAATTTGGGCCCACCCGCCAATTGAATGAGGTCGTAGAGCGTTTCATCTTCTTTTAATTGGTAAAAGTATAGCCAAGTAGTGAATGTAATTTTT
>CAZFKA010000043.1:0-17232 GCA_964519155.1 uncultured Bifidobacterium sp.
AAGGTCCAACCAATAACCGTATTGCAACGATTCATTTCGAACCACCGATCGGACAAAAAAAGATCATGTTGAATTATGCCAAATTAAGCATTGTTTCTTCTTAACTCTTTCTGTTCAGTGCAAGCCGATCTCGAAAAAATAAAACATTACTGCGCCTACCAGGAACGTTGCCACAGTGAGGTACGTAATAAATTGCTGGAGATGAACGTCTATGGCGAAGAACTGGAAGACTATATCAGTATTCTTATCACAGAAAATTTTTTGAATGAAGAACGATTTGCCTGCTCGTATGCCAGCGGTAAATTCAATGTGAAGCAATGGGGGCGAAATAAAATAAAATACCATTTGCGGGGCAAGCAAATTTCTGCCTATCTGGTACAAAAAGCCCTTCAGGAAATCGATGAGGCAGAATATGCGGCAGTACTGGAAAAGCTTGCGCAACGCAAATTCGATACGTTGAAAAGTGAAAAGAATAAATTTATCCTGATGCAAAAAGTTAGTCATTATCTTTTGCAAAAAGGATTTGAACACGAGTTGGTCAATACAGTGGTCAGACAAATCGCGCAGGGTGAATAAATTTTGACCCAATAATCGCTGACCGGGCGATCGTAAAAAACAATTATTTTTGTGCTATGCAATCTAAGCTCACCTTTACTTTATTACAAAGCGACTTGCATTGGGAAGACAAGCAAGCAAACCGAAAGATGTTTGAACGCAAAATCGCGTCCATCACCGGACCAAAAGAAGTTGTGGTTTTGCCGGAAATGTTTACAACAGGTTTTAGTATGCGGGCCGGTACATGGGCTGAAACTATGGAAGGAGATACCTTGCAGTGGATGCGCGAAATGGCCGCCCGATTTAAGATCATTCTGACAGGGAGTATCATTGTGGAGGAGGAAGGCAATTATTACAATCGTTTGGTGTGGATGCAACCCAACGGACAATTTGGTGTATACGATAAGCGACATTTGTTTACGCTTAGTGGCGAAGATGCTGAATTTAGTGCGGGGGATAAAAAGCTGATCGCGCAGGTCAAAGGCTGGAAGATCAGTACCCAGATCTGTTATGATCTCCGTTTTCCGGTTTGGTGTCGGCAAACGAAGGACAATCCGTATGATGTTTTGTTGTTTGTTGCCAATTGGCCTGAAAAGCGTATACAGGCTTGGAAAACTTTGTTACAGGCAAGAGCCATCGAAAATCAATGCTATGTTGTAGCGGTTAATCGCGTCGGTGAGGATGGAAACGGACTTCGGTATACCGGTGAAAGTTGCATTGTGGACCCTTTGGGTGAAGCTCGTTTTTGTAATAGTGATGAGGATACAGCATTCACACTGACACTGGATAAACAACTGATCACGGACACCCGCGAACGATTTCAGTTTTTGCACGACGCCGATCAGTATGTGATCGTTTAATTTTCATTTTTTTTCAATATACTCAACAATTCATTTGATAAACTATCTGTTTGCTTGTTCACCCGCTTGCTGAATAAGGCTTCGATATTTTTTCTTTCTGTTGTCGTAAAAGTACCGCTCTGCAGGTTGTCAGCGAGATGGTTGTATGCGATGGCATCCGTCGGATATTCTCTCAAGTAGATCGGCAAAAAAGGATGATCGAGTTTACTGTTGGTCAATAAGGCGTTTTGTTCAAGAATCAATGCCTGCTGCAATTGTTTGGTATGATCAGGTTGCAGTTCAACTTTTTGTAAAAGACGGGTGAGTAAGCCGCTTAGTTGTACGTCATTATTGGCCAGATCATTGATGATTGCGGCACAGGTTTCTTCACGGAAGAAAAATTGCTCACAAACCGGTACTACAGCTTTGATGATCTGGGGATCATACCTAAAATTTTCGTCTACAAAATAGCGGCTCTGGTTCACAAGGTCAGTGAGGTCGTCACGGTCGGCTTCCGTTAAACTATCTTTCGCCAACAAAGGATCGCAAACCCGATGCGCAAGATGATCTGATTCCGATTTCCATACCGGGTTGTTGTTTTCTGTACCCGCTTTTTGTCCAAGATAATAATAAGCTCCTCGTTTGAGAGACCATTGACTAAACGCCAGAATCAATTTTTGATCGTCGGTAGGTTTTTTGCTTTCGATATCCCAAACTGTCACGCTGCATTGTCGGTCAATAGCCGTGTCAGCTAACAGCTTTTCATAATAAATTGACGGAGATGCAATACGCTGCCAGCTGGGGGCATCAGCCAAATGTTCATTTGAATAAAAGATACTGCTATCATTCAAACGATGTACGATACGGTTGATTGGCTTTTCGTCGCGCGCTATCGATGGATGGGAAAACCAGATTTGCTTTCGCCCCGGTGCAATTGATACTTGCATTTTTTTTAATAGGTCTGACAATTCTTCTTCGTCTAACAAACCGGGATGATCGCTGTATTCGAGGGTCAGCGTGTCGCTTTGGTCAGCAGTCATTTGGATTCGAAAGCTATAAGTGCTGCTTGGAAATAACACCGGTAGCACCATACAGGATCCGCCAATGCCCATCCAGTTTACATTTCGTCCACTTTCCGCCATCAGCACATACTGTTGGCCATCTATATCTTTGCGAAGATGGGCAATATTGGTTTTCGTGGTGCAGGCTTGAAAAAGCAAAATCGCTAAACAAAAAAATGTATAGGGGTAGCGTTTAATGCTTAAGGAAGAGGTAGTCATCAATCAAATTTAGGGAATTGTAATGGGGGGATATTTTTTTTGCACAGGAAGTTTATTGAAAAGACTCAATACCATTTTTTCACGCGTTCTGTTTCGCGCATACGCAAAAAGAATTTTTCAATCGTGAGGGAAAAAAAGATACCGATTGCCAGTGAAAAGACAATATACAAAGCAGTCATGACCGTATCGTTGAAATGTAAAAAATGCAGTAAAACAGCGTTACCCAATAAATGCCAAAGATAAATAGAATAGGAATGTATACCGGGGAATCCGATCATATCGACGAGGATATGCTCTACCGGTTTCACCTGATGACGCCCTACGATCAGCAAGGTCAATAATCCAAATCCGATGCATACAATACTCAGCCCTACCGTATGCATAAGGACGGAACCCGCGGGGAACAAAAAACCGGGCAACAACATGAGTATGGCTAACGGCACCAGCCAAAAGCGATATCGATGAGCACGAACGGGTATGTTGGTAAAATGAAAAAGACAGGCAACCAATAAGCCGATCAGGATGCCGTCGGCCCGCATATGGGTTTGCTCGAATGAAAAATGGGAGGACGAATAATAAATAAGCACACGAACGAGGACTTGAACAATGATCAGACTACTGACGATAACGATTGTTTTTTTACCCGGATGAAATTTGTTCAACCGGAGTAACAGAAAAACACTCCCTGCCAGCAAAATATAAAAATGTTCTTCTACCGCCAGCGACCAGGAATGCGTGAGGATACCCTGAAAATAATTTTGCACATACAATAATTCAGCCGCCAATTGTGCGATGGAAGGTGAAATCCCTTTCGCGAAATGATCAACCAAGAGGGTAACAAAAAGTAAAAAGTAAAATGATGGATAGATCTTAAAACCCCGTCTGATCAAAAAGCGTTTGATCCTAACTCGTCCGTACTTTTTGTATTCAGCAAACAGTAAACCCGATACCAAGAATCCGCTGATCACAAAAAACAAATCAACGCCCAACCAGCCAAAGCGATACCAGATATTCTGTTCGCAAGCGCTATGCCGAACAAGCACCAGCAATACGGCGATCGTGCGCAGTACGTCCAATCCGGCAATACGGGTGTGTGATTTATCGTTCATGAAAGTCGTCGCAGGTAATGGCTCCGGAATACCATTTTCCGACTTCCTCACGCGGTATGATATGGTAGCATTTATAAAAAAGATTTAAAAGGATCGCCGGGTTCAATACGCCCATGTAATGATGAATATTTTCTGGCGTAAAGTTTTCTTCTTCGGTCATTTTTTTTAAAACATCCTTGACGATTTTTACGGCTTGGTTTGTATTTTTTGGAATTTTTTTTCCTGAAGCCATCCATAAAGCGATCTTCAAGCGACTTTGTTCATTGTCGCTTTGGCTGTAATAGTAGAGTGAACGGGAATAGTTTTTTTGATCTTCATAAATCCCTCCCAGAAAGTCGAGTGTCCAGGTATCGGTGCTGTCGATAAGCAGCGACTGTTGTAAATAAAAAATAGTTGAATCTATATGGGTGTATATTCCTTTGAGATCCGATTCTTTCTTTTTTTCACTGCCGGGGTAGTAAATGCCGGCTAGTTCGCGATAAACTTGTGCCTGCATATCCTTATTGCCATAGGTTGCTGCTTTTTGCAAGTAGTACATACTTTTTGTTGCATCGTTGGGTTCCTGCATAAAGTTATATCGGTACATTTGGTACAGAAACATGCAGGCTTCCGCCATATGGTTATCGGCAGCGCGGTGGTAGTATTTTTTGGCCAGTAAGGCTGCGTCAGCGCTCACCTTTCCCTGGGCGAATTGATCGTAAGATGTAGCGAGCAGGAAGCAGGCCAGCGCATCATTTGCATCACAAAGAGGTTGTAGATAATTGCGCAAATTCCGCTCTTTTTCGCCGGGCGAACGGGCAGTATCTCCGATCATGTTGATGATGCTGCTATCGATCATTGAGGTCAAAGGGAAAGAAGCATTTTGCTTTTCCACCTTTATTTGTCCAAGCAGACAATAAGGTATCACACTACACACGAAAATAAATAAACGCTTCATACGGGCTGTAGACAAATGTACGCATTTCGCTTTCACGAAGCAGAATCAAGGGTATTTGTTCTGCAAGGTTTTAAGTTTGGTATAGGCTTTTTTAGGTTGGCCGTAATAGTCGATGATACTCCAACTGCATACCGGCCAGCAATCGTTGAATTGCCAGAGCAATGATCCCATGCAACGACCATTTGATCGCATTTGTGCAGTGAGTGCGGTTTCGATTGCACGACTTTGCAATTCTTGTGTGCCATCAATAAATGATTGAAAGTCGGAAACCTTTATTTTTTCCAGTTGTAAATATCGACTCAAGGTTTGAAATCCTGTGGGATGTTTTTGATGCAATTTCATGGCTGTTGACGCCGTATCGCAGTCGCGCGGAAACAGAAATTTTTTTATGCTCGACAAAGAGGGCATTGCCTGCATTCCATATTCGCTCATGAACCGTGGTATCTTTTCTTTCATCACACTGATCGGTTCCACTCCCCACCACATCCCCCAGTAATGACTATCGCCATGCGTCATGCTTTGAGGTCTACCCCAGCCATATAGCGGTGATGAAGCGATATACGCGCGCCCGCTATCGTATTGTCTAACCAGTTCGGGAAGCAATTCATGAAATATTTTTTGATAATCGCGCCACAGCCGGATGCTGTCATCTGTTGTGAGTGAAAATTGTTTTTGCCATCCCCAGTTGTGCCAGGCTTCATCAATTTCGTTGTTGCCGCACCATAATACGATACAGGGATGTCTGCGTAAACGAAGGATATTATCGATCGCTTCATGTCGAACATTATCCAGCATTTTGTTGTCAGCGGTATACATTGCACCGGCAAACATAAAATCCTGCCAAACATAAATACCTAATGAATCGCAGAGTTCGTAAAAATAATCATCTTCATAAATGCCACCTCCCCACACCCTAAGCATATTCATACCGGCATCTTTTGCTGCCATCAACAGCGATCGGTATTTTGCACGACTGATGCGCGGTAAAAAGACGTCTGCCGGAATCCAGTTGGCCCCACGCATAAAAGTCGGTTTCCCCTTGATGGTAAAATAGAAGGATTGTCCGATAGAGTCGTTTTCTCGTACCAGGTTTACTGCTGAATAGCGTGCCTCGGGAGAAGGCCGTGGCTGACCTGTACACAATTGCACTTTTCGCCAGATGCCACAGCCCAACAAACGCGGTGCCCAATCCCATCCGAAATGATATTGAGCTTTGCGCGCATAATTCCGGTTGTTTTCACAGGGGTATTTTATGGGCGAATGTTGTGCTGCGCGGTTACAGTATTTTTCGGCGGAATGAAAAACAATTCGAAGCGCATTTTTTCTTGCCTTAGCGAAATGCGTGATATCGACACGGTAGGTTCTGAACATGTTGTCGGTCGATAAAATAAGTATTTCGTTGAGATAGATATCTGCATAAGTATCCAATCCATCGAATTGCAATGAAATGTCTTTTGACTGTTTGATTTCTTTTTCGCAGTCAAATACTGTTTGATAAATCCAATCCTGCTGACCGACCCATTGCAGCTTTGCTTCATGGTCGCCAAAAAAAGGATCGGGAATCAGATGATTCGCTAAAAGGTCGGTATGCACCGTTCCCGGAACACGAGCCGGATACCAGCGATTTTCTTTTGCATTGCTGAATGTCCATTGCGCATGCAAAAGTCTTGCCTGACCGATTGTGCACATCGACGGGAATAGCAATAGCAAGAGGACAGCCAATCCTTTCGTCATGCTATTGCTCTTTATAATCAAGCGAAAGTTTTCGGATGCGTTTAAGCGGGCCGCTGCAATAATGGTTATGGCAATTTGTACAGGCCAAAATAACTGCGGTATAATTCTCCTTTTGATGGGTTTTGTCACGCATCAGTTTCTGCCAGGCAAGTTCAAATTGAGTGGCATGGTCGAAAAAAACCTGTTCGAGAACCGATGAATCGGTAGGTTCGGCTGAGCGGAAAGGCATAAGCGGAAAGTTTACAGAATCGACAGTTTCGCCGTGGGCGATCTTGATTCGCATGGTATCGCAATAGTTGGCCATGGTGCGCATCATACGGGCCATGGGTTTTACTTCGTTGGGATCTTTGATGGTGGGTTGTGTACAGGCTTCATTCTTGGCTACTTTTTTTGAAGCAGAATCAACACATGATAGGGTAAAGATTGTAGCCGACAGGAAAAGGAAAAAAATCTTCTTCATCGGTCAGTGCTATTGAAGAATCACGCCTTTGGCTTCAAATACCAATTCGCTTTTGGGTTCCTTGATGGCTGCAATCGCCTCCTTACTTTCGCCATCATCTTTGGCATACTCTTGTAAATCGGCTACCGAGGTTACTTCAATTTTTGCTGTTCCTTCCACGATGGCTGTTTTACCGGCGCAATCTTTCGGCATAAAAAATCCATAGTCTTTAAAAGTGACCCGCATCGTAGTGCCATCGGTATTTTTTAATTCCATCCAGCAACCTTTCTTCTGACATACAGCATCTACTTTTCCACTCAGTTTACAATTGAGGCTGCTATCGCTACCCATCATGGCCTTCAGGCTATCGGTGGGTTTTGCACCTTCTGCTGTAATTTTTTCTCCAAAAAATTGTGGCGATGTTCCGGAAGCATTTTCATTAGCCGCCGCTTTTGTGTCTGTTGTTTTTGATGCCTCATTGCACGAAAAGATAAAGAGTGCGGCTACGGCCAGGGAGAGTAGTTTTTTCATGGTGTATTTTTTTTCTGCTTGCGCAAATGTAATGATAATACGGAATTAATCGGCTATCGAAACGAAATCTGCCGGAATACCCTCAATATTTTTTTAATTTCTTTCGGATCGACGGACGTGTATGAAAGCTTTTCCTGCATGGTTTTGGGAGAAACAATTTTGTTGTGGCTAACCGATTTTCTGGCGGCCGTATGAAATTCTGTTGCGCCGGTTTTCAGGGCAATTTCTTTTACATTGCCGCTGTGTAGGCCACTACCGGGCATGATGATTATGCGGTCTGCTGCTTTTTCAATCAGTAAGCGAATATTGTCCATGCCTTGATATACACTGGGGTATTGTCCGCTGCTGAGTATGCGCGTGCAACCGCAAGCAATGATTTCTTCGAGGGCTTTCAGGGGTTTGGCCGTGCGGTCGAATGCTCGGTGAAAGGTTACCTGCATAGGTTTCGCGAGCTTAACGATACTTTTCAATTTTTGGGTATCCACCTGTCCCTTTTCATCTAAAAAGCCCACAACAATGCCCTCGAAATGTAATTTTTTGCATAAGGCTACATCTTCTTTAATCGAAGCGAACTCAGATTTGGCGTATACAAAATCGCCGCCACGGGGACGGATGATCGGAAATACGGGTATAGCAATATTTTTTTTGGCCAATACCAAGGTGCCATAGGACGGTGTGGTTCCACCCTCTGCAGCATTTTCGCAGAGTTCAATGCGGTGCGCTCCTGCTGAAGCGGCTTCCAGGGCACCCGACAGCGTAAACGCCGCGATTTCGAGTAGCGGTTTTTTTTTCATCTTATTCGAAAAGCGATTTTGCTGCTACTACACGGCTACCTTTTTCGTCGCGTACAGCCATTGTGAATTTCGGCATCAGCGAATAACAGCCGGTTTCTCCCGCAATATTGACTGCGATAAAGCCGATCTGTACTTTGCGGCAATAATTTTCCCCCTTCATGGTCACCAATCTTTCAAGGGCGAGTTTGCATGCTTCTTCGGGTTGTTTTCCATAGCGCATGGCTTCCACTATGGTATGACTTCCACAGATTCTGACCACTTCTTCGCCCACACCGGTAGCGGTAGCGGCTCCTACTGCATTGTCGACATACAGCCCGGCCCCAATAATAGGTGAATCACCCACACGGCCATGTAATTTATACGCCATACCACTTGTTGAACACGCTCCGCTGATATTGCCCGAATGATCGATGGCGAGCATGCCGATTGTATCATGATTTTTTTCAATCGGCTGTTGCAATTTGTCCAGGGTGGTCATCGGGTTGTATTTCGATGTCTTTAGCCATTCTTTCCAAAGCGCTATTGATCGTTCCGTCAACAGATTTTCTTTTTTAAAACCTTGTTCAAGTGCAAATTGCAAGGCGCCATCACCAACCAATTGTACATGCGGTGTTTTTTCCATGACCGATCGTGCCACCGAACTGGCATGAATAATGTTTTCGAGTGCCATTACAGCGCCAATATTGCCTTTATGATCCATTATACAGGCATCAAGGGTAACAATGCCATCACGATCGGGCAAGCCTCCATAGCCCACACTCATATCCTCGGGATCAGCTTCTGCCACCATCACGCCTTGGTGGACGGCCTCCAGTGCGGATTGTTTTTTTTGCAGAACTTCCCAAGCCCTTTCATTCGATTTCACATTGGTCTGCCAGGTTGAAATGACAATGGGTTTGGCTTGCTGATCTTTAAAATCTGCGAAGCTATTTTTTCCCAATGCCATGGCGGGAGCAAGTGCGCCAATGGTTCGCACAAATTTTCGTCGGTTCACGTAGCGTAATTTATTATCCAGGGTAAATATAAATTACACTTGCAGAATAATCAAATCAAAAGCCCCGGTAGAAATATTATTCTTTGATCAGACGGATCACATTTTTTTGATTACTGTTTTGATTCTCATAACGCACAACAAGGGTATATACGCCACCTTCCAAAGAGGAAAGATCGAGTTGAGCAGATGGAATATCAAGGGTTTTTTCGGCCAGCAATTTTCCACTCATATCAAATAGTTGATATTGCCAGTAATCGCCAAAAGGTTCATTCACAACAATATTGGCCATATGATGTGAGGGGTTAGGAAATACATTGATGTTTGCCGGATAGTCGAGTGTCAGTTCGTTTGACCAATATTGGCATCCTAAACTATCAATGATCAGTACTTTATACACACCGTTGCCATGTGACGGTATTTCACCTACTGAGAGAGAATCGATCAGTTGATCATTTTTATACCAGAAATAGCGATAGGGGGTATGTATAGTATGCAACGTAAAATTGCGATAATACAAGGTGGGATAATCATTCAGGAAGGGTTTGAGCGTATCGTGTTTTTGCACGGTATATACGCATCCGTTTGCATCGATAATCGATTGGATATAATAATTGCCAAACTCAACATTCCACAACGCATTACTGTCGGTGAACACTTTGCTCAAGGGTAAGTTATGGAAATTGTAATGTAGGGTCCACGGCGATTTACCTTGCAACTGAAACTGATAGGTGTAGTTGTGTGTTGGACAGTTCATCACCACATCATATTGCGCAGCTACCGGCTCTTCGCTTACCACAAAAGAATCATTGATCACCTGACTGCAGCCCATCGAATCAATAATATCGATAATATGATAGCTGCCATTGCCGATCATAAACTGCGGGTTGATATTCGGATAAACAGTAAACGTATTGATCTGTCCGCCATTCAGGGTGTATCGAATTTCAGTCTTCATAAAGGGAACAATATCAAACCATAACGCGGTACTGTCGCTGACACAATTGTATTTGGACGAAAATCCGTGATATTGAAAACGATTGTAATTGGCCGTCAGCGCCTGTTGGTAGTCTATGCTGCAACCCATCGAATCGATGACCTTATCGAAAAAATACTGCCCGTTATTTAAATAAAATGTGTATGCGGTATCATAAGTTGTAAAGCTTGTGTAGTTATTATTGAAAAAGTAGTAATAAGTGAATGGCAGATTGCCTTGCGGGGTTTTAAATCGGACAAACAGTTTGTTTGAGTCGCAGGAAATAGCTGCGGGCTGCATGGAAGAAATAAGCTTTGGATAATGGATATGCAAAGTATCATCGATATTTCGTGTGCATTTCAAATCCTGAACGGACAACACAGTATAGTCGCCATCACCGAGATAGAATACCAAATGGGGTTGCAGGGTCGTATGCTGACTGATAATTCCCGTAATATTGTTTTTGTACGAAAGTGTAAATGGGGCATCGCCGGTGAAAGAATAATCGATACGCATTTTGGTGGAATCGCAATTATACACATCAGGATTATGTTGAAAAGAAAGTGGGGCATAAAAGTTATTGACCGTTTGCATCACATTGGTTTGGCAGTTTGTACTGTCGCTGATTTCACCGATCAGGTATAAGCCATTGTTAAGGTATAATGTGTAGTTCGGGTCGTACGTCGTCACCGAATCTTCTATATTATTCAGCTGGTTAGTAAAATGGATAGTCCACGGAGCATTACCTCCCAGTGTGAAATCGACACGCGATTTATTGCTGTCGCAATCGTATACCGCTGGCAGTGCGCTAACGTTCAGCGGGACAAAATTCAGATTGTAATTTGCATTGAGCATGGCTTCACATCCGGTTGCATCTACAGCCTTTTCAAGGGTCCAGTTGCCATTGGGTAAATAAAGACTGAGTGCCGGAGATCCGCTAATCGCTGTCTGAAAGGTCACACCATTGTTATAATACACTGTCCAGGGAGCATTACCCTGCAACGATAGGTCTACACGAAATTTGTTTGAATCACAGTGATAATATTCTTGTGAAACAGACGCAGCCACCGGTTCGTAATTAAAAAGGTAAGACTGGTTGATATTTTTGGTACAATTGGTAAGATCACTGACTTGAGTAAACTGATAATTTCCGTTTGTCAGATATAAATCTGTCGTGAAATTGTTGGTGATCATCGATTGCGGATTACCATTATACAGCCACGATAGCACAAACGGTGGATTCCCCTGAAGATCTATTGTTAAATGTGTTTTGTTGCTGTCGCAATTATAATCCGGTGTGCTGATGAAAAAGTCAAGTGTATCAAAAAGAAATACAAAGGTTTGGTTGATCGACTGCACACAGCCTGTGGCATCAGTTACATCAGCAAACTGATAGGTTCCATTGGCAAAATAAGCCTGCAGGTTTGCATTATTGCTAACCAGTTGTAAAGCATTTCCGTTTTGGGTATAATGAATCGTGAAGGGCGGGTTGCCTTGCAAACTAAACTGAATCGAACTCTTGTTGCTATCGCAGTCGTATACCGGATTGCTAAGTTGAACACCAATACTGTCGTAGTTGAAGGAATAACCCTGTATCATTGCTTGGCTGCAGGTGGCATCGCTGATTTGCATAAATTGATAATTGCCATTTGCGAGAAAGAGGTCGGTCGTTGGGTTTGCGATAGTGAATTGCTGCGGTAGCCCGTTGAACAAGTATTGAATAGACCATGGGGAATTGCCTTGCGTATTCACTGTCAGTTTTGTTTTATTGCTGTCGCAATCATACTGCGGTGTCGCCAACACGACATCAATCGGTTGATACGAAAAAGTGAAACTTTGGTTGATGGTTTTGGTACAGCCTGTTCCATCGATCAACGTCTGAAAAACATAGGTACCGTTTGCCAAGAACAAAGCATTGCTATAATTGTTGCTTGTAAATTGTTGAGGCAAGCCATTTTCGGTATACTGTAAGGTAAAAGGCGGATTTCCGTTAAAAGTAAATGCGAGTTTTGTTTTATTGCTATCGCATTGGTATGTTGCCGGAGAGATCTGTATTCCGATACTGTCGTACTGAAACGAAAAACTTTGGTTGATACTGCTTGCACAGGCTGCATCATTTACTTGAATAAACTGGTACAGTCCATTGTCAACATACAAATCAACACTGTCATCAAAACTGAGAATTTGCAAGGGTGTTGCGTCTTTGGTATAGGAAATGATCCACGGAGCGTTTCCCTGCAGATCGAAATGAAGCAATGTTTTATTGCTGTCACAGATATATTGGGGTGGCGTAAGCGTATAACCGATCGCATTGGTGTTGAATGTGTAATTTTGATTGATATTTTTAAGACAACCGGTAACATCCGTTACATCATTAAACGAATAGACACCATTGTCTAGATAAAAAGTATTCATCAAACTGGCTGTTGTATACGTTACCGGCGAACCATTTTGGGAGTAGTGTATTTCGAAGGGGGGATTGCCCTGCAGCAAGATCTGCAACTTCATTTTATTGCTGTCGCAATTGAAGATAGGCGGGTCTATAACAACTTCCAGACTGTCATAATCGATAAGCAAAGACTGGTTTATATTTTTGAAGCAACTGGCGTCATTGATCTGCACAAACTGATATAAACCATTGCCGACCAAAAAATCGAGACTATTGTAATAAGTAGTCACTTGTTGTGCATTGCCATCCTTGGTATATATTACTGTCCATGGGGCATTGCCTTGCAAATCGAAATGAATCAAAGCTTTGTTGCTATCGCATATATAAATCGGTGCGCTCATCTGATAACTGATGGGGTTGCCATACAAATTATAACTTTGATTGATCATCTGCGTGCAACCGGTAGCGTCGCTTACATCAAGAAAATCATATTGTCCATTCGGGAGAAAAAGCAGATTTGAATAATCGGGTGTGTTCAGCGTCTGCAGTAAACCGTTTTGCAAATAATGCAACACAAATGGTGGATTGCCTTGCAGATCGAACTGAATCCACATTTTGCCGCTATCGCAACTATAAGACGGCCCGAGCACCTGAACGGCCAGTGTGTCGTAGTTGAACACCCAAGCCTGATTTATATTTTTGGTACAGGTGACATCGTTGATTTGTACGAAATAATAAATGCCATTTTCCAAGAGCAAATCTTGACTATTGTTCATCGTACTTAACTGTTGGGCAATGCCATTTTGGGTATATTGAATCGTCCAGGGGGCATTGCCCTGCAAATCAAAATGGACAAGCGTTTTGTTGCTGTCGCAATTGTAAACCGGAACACTTTGTGTATAGTCGAGCGCTTCGGTATTGAAGGTTAAACTTTGATTGATGGTTTTTGTGCATCCCGTTATGTCGCTCACATCAAGAAAATTGTATACCCCATCATCGAAATAAAAAGTATCAACAGCCTCAGCCGTATGCAGGGTCTGCGGGTTGCCGTTCCATGTGTAATGAATGTCATAAGGTGGGTTGCCCTGCAGGGTAAATATTATTTGTGTTTTTGCGCTATCGCAATGATAAGCAGGTAGTCCCACCTGAACCGCCAATGTGTCAAAGTTGAAAGTATAAATCTGATTTATGTTTTTTGTACAAGTGGCGTCATTGAGTTGAACGAAATAGTAGATGCCGTTTTCCAGCAGCAAATCTTGACTATTATTCATCGTACTCACCTGCTGCGCGTTGCCATTTTGGGTATACTGAATCGTCCAGGGGGCATTGCCCTGCAAATCGAAATGGATAAGCGTTTTGTTGCTGTCGCAATTGTAAACCGGAACACTTTGTGTATAGTTGATTGCTTCGGTATTGAAGGTTAAGCTTTGATTGATGGCTTTTGTACATCCTGTTACGTCGCTTACATCAAGAAAATCGTAAACCCCATCATCGAAATAAAAAGTATCAACCCCATCAGCCGTATGCAAGGTCAGCGGGTTGCCGTTTTGTGTATAATGAATATCGTAAGGCGGATTGCCGGTGAACGAAAACTGTATTTTGGTTTTTGCACTGTCGCAATCATAAAGCGGAGTGGTAGTGGCGACACTCAAAGTATCGTAATCAAATGTGTACAACATGTTTATGGGTATCGAGCAATTGTTCGAATCCCGCAGACTTATCAATTCATACAGTCCGTTATCAAAGTATAGTTTTGTTGCATTTGTATCGATCAAGATACTGTCAATCACTCCATTTTTTTTAAAGTTCATCAGCCACGGGCGACGGCCTTCCAAAGCGATACTGATGACAGTTTTGTTCGAATCACAATCGTAAGTCGGTAACGACATGTCAAAATCAATTAGGGAGTCGGCTATTGTCAATGATTGATTGAGGGATAGCGTGCAGTGGTTGCTGTCGCTGAGCTGCACATAGGTCAATGACATATTGGGATAGGGTTGCGTGACAGTAGCGCTTATTAAGGTATCATCATCGGGTAGTCCATTGATGGTTTTGCTCAGCAACCAGGGAGATGTACCGTTGAATTGAAGTGAAATTTCAGTGTGATTGGAATCGCAATCGAACTGTTTGCTCAGGATTGTAAAACCGATCGGGGCATCTTTGACATATGTGTAGCTTTCACTGTTGATACAAGGATGATTTGTGGCATCCACTATATTTTTAACCTGATAATTTCCTTCAGAAAATACCGTAATCATCAAACTATCGGTGTTGGAAGTCAGGTTGGTCTGCCATACATCGTTTTTAAATAATTGGCATTGAAAAGGAGCAATGCCACAGAATTTAATTTTCATTTGCAAACTATCACTCGTACACACTGTATCAAGCGGGTAAATAAATGCTTTTGGTTTGCCAATGATGCGTTGTATGAAAGTATCAAGCGTATTGCAAGGTGGAAAAGTATGGGTATTGAAATTGTAAAAGAAGCTGCATTTTGCGGGATTGTTCAAAAAATTCTGCGTATAATGAAAGTCGTGCTCGGGATCCATCAATTCTACTGCATCATTTTCTCCATAGGTGAAAAGGGTATTGGTCTGGAGTTTACCGATTATCGATTTTACGGTATCACGGGTATAATATTGCGGTGCATTGCCAAAGCGGTTACTTAGGGTGAATTGCGAAGGGGTATAGGTATCGAAATTGATCGAATAGCCACCTGAAACTACCGCTCCGTCCGGCTCTGTGTTAAGTAAATTCAGTAAGGTTGTGTAGCCACCTTCAGAAAGCCCTATAACGATTACACGCGAATATTTTTTCTTCAGCGATTTTACTAAAGCTATTGTCTCAATCAGATAATTGGTGCCATAGTTGTGTCCGATGGCTTCGCAATAATTGTACACATAATCATTTAGTTTTTTCCGGTTCCAATATATGGCGCGCCAATCCTCGTTAGGTTTGCTATAGGAGTAAACATCACCATATTGCTGGCAGGTATTTTTTACATTACAATATACCGCTCCATACCCACTTCCCTGAAGCATCAGCGTGGTCGTATTCGTTCCATTTCCATGAATCAGTAAAAATGCAGTGCTACAATCGCCGTTCTGTATACCCGGGGTAAGCGCAGAATATGCTGTGTCGGTTTTGCCATTGAGTGAAAACGGCAGCATGACCAGCGGGTCTGTCTGATTATAAATCCAGGGTAATTGGTTAAACGATGCGTTTACATCAGTTACGTAACTAATGGGCGCATGTACGATATTTGCATAGGTGGACGGGTTAAGGTCAGCCGGTACAAACGGGAATCCAGTGTTAAACCGGTTCAGCAAATCTTGTTTGGAGCTAATTGAGTCGTCGACATACCACAAATAAGGGAAATTCCAATACTGTATATACAGCGATGAGGTAAAGATGGAATTGAAGAGTGAACTGTCGGCATTATTCAACTGCGCGCGACCGGGTTTGCTGATCAGTAAAAGAAATGACATCAGGAGCCCCCACGTGTAAAACTTCCTCATAGAAGACAAATGTACTAAAATACGATGTAATTGGCATTTACGACCCTGAATTAAAAAAATAAAGAATAATTTTTCTAAGTTTGTAATAAATCATTTATTGCAGATGTTTAGAGTGAAGTTTTTTAGTATTTTGCTTACAGCACTTTTCTTCTCTACAAATTTATTT
The DNA here is from genome assembly GCA_964519155.1 of uncultured Bifidobacterium sp. Lineage (GTDB taxonomy): Bacteria > Bacteroidota > Bacteroidia > Chitinophagales > Chitinophagaceae > OLB11. Next base: position 16,259 of record CAZFKA010000043.1, read on the forward strand.
AGTCAGATATCCCATGCCGACAGTGTATATCTGAATTCGATTTGTAAGGAAAACATGTATATCTCATATTGGAATTATCCGGGTATCTGGTACCATCATCCTGAAATCAGCTCGGTGCAGAACTTTTATGATCAGGTCGACAGTAGCTATGTATTTTACAACGATGAATTTGCCGATTGTTACCGCAAGTTAGAAACAGATAGTGCGCTGATAGGCGATTCAATTATCAACCAGACAATTGATAATTTTGAAATCACACACAATTATTTGTTGTTTGGCAACAAAAACCCTTTTGTAAAACTCAAGTTTAACCTAAATAACAAGACAGCCTGGAGTTACGCGCTTATCGACTCAAGCAGCAAGCCGGTTTACAACAACGATTACGCCTTTGTGATTGTCTCCGGCACCGGTACCAATCAGATCAAAACGATTCTCGATGGCAATGGTTACCATGATCTTAATTGTTATGTAAGAAATTTGTTGAAACCGAAAGGCGACATTTATATTATGTCTATGCCAAACGAAGACCATCGGGCTCTTTTTTTCAATAAGAAAAAGGTGACTAGCCTGCCCACCTTGCAGCCACCCTATCTGATCAGTTACTTGAACGCTGCCAACAAATCAATTGGATTGAACCGGCTGATTGAGACCGTTGCATTTATCAAATACCTAAAAACAAAGTATAAAAAAGTAATTGTACTCGGGCTCTCCACGGGCGGGAAAGCTGCACTATGGGCATCACTGCTTGCTGAACCAGACGTTGCACTGATCGCATCGGGCTACAGTATCCTTGTCGACAATGATTATAATTCACAACTCATCAATTCAATGTCGTATGGAAATTACCTTTTGGTGTACGACAAAGATTCTACCAAAGCCCGGTTATCGCAGTTGCATACGCAATTCTTATTTACACAAGCACAAAACGACGGGGCACTTACCCAATATGATATTGATAGTTCCATTACCAAAAA
>CAZFKA010000044.1:0-16926 GCA_964519155.1 uncultured Bifidobacterium sp.
GATGTTTTGTTTTAGGTTCAATCAATTCTCATCAAGCACTTGTTTCGCATTTTGTTTATCTCAGACAAATGGGAGCAGCCTAATCATTTTTACAGGCTGTATTCTTTGCAAACATTTCGCTGCAGTTTCTAATTTTCGCCACTGATCAATTCTGTTAAGGTAAACCAAATGCAATATGGTGTCCTCATTTTTTTTTACATTTGCTTTTCCGAAAAAAATATGAAATATACCCTTATTCTTGCCGGTTTGCTCTTGGTGTCAAATGTTATGTTGGCGCAAAAAGATAAAAAAGAAAAGAAAGACCCTTGGACCGCCAATAGTCTTTGGGAACCGATTCCGATCAACCGGCAGCTTTCACATGATAAGATCGATAGATTGCAAAAATCGGCTGACGAATTTGATGAAAATCCTGATGGAAAAATAATCCTGATCAATAATAAAAAAGGTAGTGAACAACTCACAGCGTCGGTGATGAAAAAGGTAGACCAAATGCAACTGGTCATCGAAAATCTACCACTCGACCACTGGACCAAAGTAAAATACCTGATGTATCTCGAAGAAGATATGAAGCAGTTTTACAAAGACATGACCTCCAGCCGGATCAATCCGCTTTACTATGAAAATTTGTTCAACAATTTCGAAGTAATCTTCAAAAAGCAACAAAACAACGAAAGTCTCGTACCGTATATCAACGAGAATTTTACGCGTTCGTTGTACGGAAGCATTCATATGTTTAAAGACGACCGGCCTGCTTTGGAAGCTGTTTATAACAATATGGTACGTTTGTACCCTGACGAAATGATGACCCGCTTCTACGAATTTTCTGACAAAGAAGCGGCGGTAACACTGATGAGTCTCATCGCCCCTTTGAAACCCAATCTCATTCTGACCTACGCCACCAGTACCTCTTTTGAAAGAAATATTGTACGAAAAAGCAATGACACGCTCGTAAGAACAATTGTTGACATAGCCGATCATGCCAAAACACCGCTGCGTGCTATCGTATTTCTTGAAGACCTGATGCACAATCGCAAGACATTGGCGGAGGTCAATAGCCTTACCGGTGACAATGCCACATATTATAAAAGTTTAGTGGCGCAGCGACTGATTCCGGATAATGTCAGCAGAAAAATATTGGATCGCGAATGTAAAGAACAGGCCCTTGAATATGTGCGAACGATGAATGAACTACATGATGCACAGGATCCCGTTCGCTTCAAATGCATAGAACCCTTGAGCGCAAAGGAAATTTATTTCCTAATGGTATTGTGCAGCGACGAAATTTATACCAGCACTTTTGTCGGATCTTTTAACCGAATGATGACCAAAATGGCCGGTGTAAAAGGAGATGTTTTTTTGCAAGAACTGAACATGGATAAATTCCGCACTTTTATCAGGATGTGTGCAGGATATAATAAACTCAGTCAATATCTCGTGTCGATCGATGAAGCCAACCGCAATACCTTAATGGCATCATTCGTGCATGATATTGATAAAAATAAGGAAACCGACCTCGAAGACGCTGTGGACGTGGCAGATGCTATCGGTAGTATACAGGACGATAATCTTGTTGATTATCTTCTGTCAGAATTAAAAAAAGACTACGAACGCACTTATCTCGAAAACGATAAACGAGGGCTGATCATCTATTTCCTGTTACATACACTCACGGTTTCCATTATCAATCCCGAACAAACCAGTGATGAGTTACAATCTGAGCTAAAGATTCCCCCGATAGCCTATGTACCCAATAAAAATATTTTGAGTGACAGCGGTGTCGTGGTCGAGCAGGTATTTTTCTATGGTGATGAAGATGGAAAGTCGTCGTACAACAGCTTTCTGTCGAATTACAAACCTGACGAATGGAAGATCGCCAAAAACGATAAATGGGTTACCCTGACGTCAACAAAAGGCAAACCTGTTTCGGTTTACGCAAATCTTCCGCTTGACGAACCGATGGATGAAGAAGCACAAAAATCGTTGGTGAATTATCTCGAAAACAATAATATCCATCCTACCGTGATGATACATCGCGGACATAGCTATCATTTACCGGGTACATTAAAATATTTGAATCAGGACAACAAGATCATTATACTGGGTTCATGCGGCGGCTACCATAATTTGTCCACTATTCTTGGTTCATCGGAAGACGCGCATATCATTTCGAGTAAACAAACCGGTACGATGTTGGTAACCGATCCGATCATCAAATCGGTTCAAGACAGAATACTGGCCGGTAAGGATATCAATTGGATTGAGATCTGGAATGAACTGGCTTTGCAAATGAAAACCCCTGCACTGCTTGATAAATTTAACGACTACGTGCCACCTCACAAAAATATGGGTGCTTTGTTTTTGAAAGCTTTCAAAATTCAGATGCAAGAAAACAATCTGATGTAATTGTCGGTCATCCCGCTTTGCCCCCCTGCGGTATTTGCTTTCCAAGATAGCTTCAGGAAGCTTTCCTGATGAGAAATGATAAATTGCGACTAATCTCGTATTTTAACATGTAGTATTCCTTTTGTGGTAAATGTTTTAATATCTTTGAAAACAACTTATGAAATTACAAATCAAATATGATATCCATCAGGCATGCAAGACCATCATGCAGGAGCAACTCCGCAAAATGGGTATCGACCATGAGATTGGAGGAATTGGTGAAATAACGTTGAAAACTGCCCTTTCCAAAACACAACTTCAGGAACTCGAAACCGCTATAAAAAAATATGGTATCGAGATCATCGACAATCCACGGAATACATTTGTACAAAAGGTCAAAGACCTGATTGTAGAAATGATCTATCTTGAAGATGAATTACCCAATTCAAAAATATCCGCCTATATTTCCGGGAAACTCAATCACAGTTATGGATATATTTCCAATATTTTTTCGGAAACCACGTTTACGTCCATCGAAAATTTCATCATTCTTCAACGCATCGAACGGGCCAAACAGGAAATAGTAGAAGGCAAATACACATTGACTGAAATTGCGTGGAAACTCAATTACAGCAGCGTAGCCCATTTATCAAATCAATTTAAAAAAACAACAGGACTCACACCCAGCGCATTTCAGCGAATCATTAAAATGCGTAATAGTCAGGACAACAATACGTAACACTTAAACCTAAGATACTTATGAACGAAGACGCCCTGCACATTCTATTAGCCGACGACGACGAAGACGATCGCCTTTTTTTTACCGATGCTATCGACGAAATAAAAGTTAGAACAATAGTGAACACCGTCAACGACGGCGTTCAACTGATGGAACGATTGCAAAATCCTGAAATTAAACTCCCCAACCTGATTTTCCTCGATTTGAATATGCCGATCAAAGGTGGCATGGAATGCTTGAAAGAAATACGAAGCGACAAGAATCTCAAAGATATTTCCGTTGCAATCTACTCAACATCAGCTTCGCAGGAAGATATTGAAGAAACTTTTATCAAAGGTGCGAACATCTACATTAAAAAACCCAATGATTTCAACGAACTGAAAAAGATCCTCAAAGAAGTCATCAGCATCAATTGGCAATACCATACCAGCGGCCTGAACCGGGAGAATTTTTTGCTAAGCCTGTAAGCACAATGCCTTATGGAAATTCTAAATTATACTGTAACCAAAAAGCTATTGTATTTGGTGTTGATCATCGCGATCATCATCCTTTTTTTTACAGCGGGTCTTTCGTATAAAAAAATTGTAGAGCTCACGGCTTCAGAAAAAAACCTGATCAGTAAACACCGAGTAACGGCACAACTTGAATTACTGGCGTCCGAAATCAAAGAAGCGGAATCAAATCAGCGCGGCTTCATCATTACCCATGATTCTCTTTTTCTACAAGCCTACCAAGTGGCAAAATTCAATGTTGATACTATTTATCAACATCTCACCGGTTTGTTGGCTGCCGATAAAAAGCAACAACGCAATGTCGCCTTGTTACGCGAGCTGATCGACGAACGATTGCACTATCTTGAAAAAAACATCATTCTAGTACAGGACACCGTAGCCTTTCCCGACAAGATAACGAGAAGTATGAATGCGGGTAAAAAAAGCATGGATCTGCTGTTGAACAAAATCAACAACATGAAAAATATTGAATGGACCCAATTGCGAAAACGAGAACAGACGTATAATGAACGCGTTTTCTTTTCGCCGCTGTGGATATTCGTCATTATTCTTTTTTCCCTTTTCATCTTTGTACTGGCATTTTATAAAATCACACGCGACCTCCGAAAGATCAAAAAAGCCAATAATCAACTGCTGATTAACAAGGAAATATTTGAACATAGCGAAGAGATCGCTGAAATCAGTAGCTGGTGCTGGAATTTGCATAGTTCCGTTTTAACCTTTTCGCACAATCAGTACCGGCTGTTGGGCTGTGCAGTGCATGAATTTGAACCTGATATGGATAAATTCATGCAGTTCGTACATCCTGACGATCGGAATATCATTATAGAAGGGCGCGAAAAAATGCTGAATGATGCTTCTTCAAATCCCTTTATCGCTTATTTCCGCATTATTCGGAAAGGTGGTGTGCTGCGTTATTTCAAATCGATCGAAAAGAAAATCATCGATAATTTTCAAAACGAGATCATCATCGGTATTAATGCCGATATTACTGAACAATATTTGCAAAACAAGATCATCGAAGAAAAGATCTTTGATCTCGAACGATCGAATAGTGAATTATCGGCGTTCAATCATGTAGCGAGCCACGACCTTCAGGAACCGCTGCGCAAAGTGCAGATCTATATCTCGCGTATTCGGGAAAAAGATTTCGACACCTTGAGCGAAAAAGGTCAGGAGTATTTCGGCCGTGTGCAGGTAGCAGCGAATCGTATGCAAAAACTGATCAATGATCTTCTGCTTTATTCCAGAACCAATAAGGCCGACAAAGTATTTGAACCCACCGATCTTCGGGAAGTTTGCGAAATAGCCAAGATTGAAATGGCCCCCCTTATTGAAGAAAAAAATGCAACGATCACCTGCGCGTACCTGCCGGTTATTCAGGCTATTCCTTTCCAGATTCAACAGTTGTTCAACAATTTGATCGGGAATTCAATAAAATACAGCAGACAAAATACGCCCCCCCATATCCATGTCAGCAGCCGGGAACTTAGTGCAGACCAGATTGAATTTTTGAAACATTTCAGTCAAACAAAATTCCTTGAAATTACTTTTGCCGATAACGGCATCGGATTCGATCAGCAATATGCCGATAATATCTTTAAATTGTTTCATCGGCTGCACGACGACAAGTCATTTTCCGGAACCGGTATTGGTTTGACAATTTGCAAAAAAATAGTTGAAAATCATAAAGGCTTTATACGTGCCTACGGCGTAAAAGATCAGGGAGCGACGTTTAAAGTCTATCTGCCCCTGTGATGGAAAAATAGTCAGTGAAATTTTGTAAATTTTACCTTTATTACTATAAGAAGACCCACTTTGGCTATTGATAATTTTGACCCGAAAAACAAACAAGGTCATGGAAAAAAGTATCCTCGACATTTTCTACAAGATCGCATTGTTTGTCGCTACCTTTTTGCTGACAAATCTTGCCATTGGGTCTGATCAGTTAATATCCTATATCAGCTTCTGTAAAAAAGAATATTTGCATATTTACCGGAAGACCAGGCAAGTATTGCGACTTATACATCCTTTTGGTCGCTGACTATTTTCTCTAACCCTTATCCAGCAGCATGAATTTACGATCAGGTTATCCATTTTGGCTTATCAAAAACGGACTACCCTACAGTTATCCACGTTTAACCCGGTCGTGCAAAACAGATGTGATCGTATTGGGTGGCGGAATTTCAGGCGCTTTAACCGCCTACACGCTCAATAAGGCCGGTGTAGCATGTACTGTAGTGGATGCACGGAGCATTGGCTTGGGATCGACCTGTGCAAGTACGTCATTATTGCAATATGAAATCGATATTCCCTTGATAGCGTTGAGCAAAAAAATAGGGGAGGCTAATGCTGCATACGCTTATCATTGCTGCGCGGAAGCAGTGGAACAGTTGATCAAACTCGCTGCATCGATTGAATTTGAAGAATGCAAACCTAAGCACAGTCTTTATTATGCAGCATGGAAAAAAGACCTGCCTTGGTTACAAAAAGAATGTGTAGCGCGACAAAAAGCCGGATTTGACGTGCACTTTCTCTCCACAAAAAATGCTTTAGCCGAGTTTGGATTCCAGACGCCCGGCGCCATTCTGTCTACTTGCGGTGCTGAAATCAACGCGTATACCTTTACCCATACATTGTTGCAAAGAGCGATTCGGCAGGGTGCGGAAGTCTTTGACCGGACATCGGTGGTTAAAATAGATCATCAAAGAAACAGTGTGCAGATAACCACTACTGAGGGGCATACAGTAAAGGCTCGATATCTGGTATATGCAACCGGTTATGAAGTGGTTGATTTGATCGACAAAAAAATTGTAGACTTGCAATCAACCTATGCCTGCATCAGTGAAGAGGCTGACGAAGATTCCCCCTTTTGGAAAAACGATGCACTGATCTGGAACACAGCCAATCCCTATCTGTACATGCGCACCACCACCGACCGACGCATACTCGTAGGCGGGCGCGACGAGCATTTTTTCAGCGCCGGTAAACGTGATTGTTTGATCAACAAGAAATCGAAACAGTTGAGTCACGATTTCAAACGAATTTTCCCGGAGATTCGCTTTGTTCCCGAATTCAGTTGGGCCGGTACTTTTGGCAGCACCCGCGACGGGTTACCGTATATCGGAGCCTATCACAAACTGCCGCGAAGTATGTTTGCGTTGGGGTTCGGGGGCAACGGGATCACCTTTAGCCTTATTGCCGCACAATTGATTACAGCGGCAGGAAAAAAAACAACCCCACGAAACAGTATCTTTTCCTTCAACCGGTAGTTTTCCCGCAGGTGAGAATATTATAAGGTTTTTGAGGCCAATTGTAATCAACATGTTGGCTGCTTGCATGAACTTTGTACACCTGGGTATTACCAAAATGTAGTACTCAGCATAGATATGATCTCCGAATATAATTTACAAAGCAGTACCTTTCTGCTGCAGGTAGGTATGTTGGAAAAAATTGGGTTTAAAAGCCAGTTTCAGGCGTTTGAATCCGGCCTGCGCTCCCTCACGACCCAGCGGGTTTATCAGCCGCAGGACATCAATATAATTAATACCTGGTCTTTTGAGGAAATGCCCCCGCAACAGCAGGCATGCACCCTATATGCGCTTGAATCGAATAATGGCGAGCGTGGAATCTTGGTCGATTATCAAGGGTCAGACCATGACCAACAGATCAGCGATTTTATTCGACAGGTGGAAGGCATGCAACGCGAAGGCCGTTATCGGTAGCCCACTGCAGCACGGCCCGATCTTGCCAAAGTTTGGTCGACCAACAGGATCTGTGCATTAATGTGTGTGGCGATTATCAATATTCTTTGCTACTTTTGCCACTCATTTTTTATCATTAGACATGCAGGAAGCAACCTTAGAACAAGCCCTCAAACTGGGATTGACAGCCGACGAATTTGACGCGATTAAAAAAGTACTGAATCGTGTGCCAAATTTTACGGAAACCGCCATGTACAGCGTTATGTGGAGCGAACATTGCAGCTACAAGAATTCGATCAGATGGTTGAAGACTCTTCCAAAAGATGGATCAAAAGTATTGGCGAAAGCTGGAGAAGAAAATGCCGGTCTTATCGATATCGGCGACGGTTGGGCCTGCAGTTTTAAAATTGAATCGCATAATCACCCATCGGCCATTGAGCCATTTCAGGGTGCAGCAACGGGAGTAGGCGGTATTCATCGCGACATTTTTACAATGGGCGCACGACCGATCGCTGCTTTAAACTCACTGCGTTTTGGTCATATTGCTGATAATAAAACCCGGCATTTACTGAAAGGCGTCGTGAAAGGAATCGGTCATTACGGCAATTGTTTTGGCGTACCCACAGTGGGCGGCGAAGTATATTTCGAAGATTGCTACAGCACCAATCCACTTGTGAATGCAATGAGTGTAGGGGTGGTAAAAACGGGAAAAACAATATCTGCTACGTCCTATGGTGAGGGTAATACTGTATTTATTGTTGGAAGTGATACCGGAAAAGACGGAATCGGAGGCGCCAGTTTTGCCAGTGCCGACATTAATGAAGACAGTGCCAAAGATTTACCCGCCGTACAGGTAGGAGATCCTTTTCAGGAAAAAAAATTATTAGAGGCTTGTATGGAACTTGTAGAAACGGACGCCATCATTGGCATGCAGGATATGGGTGCCGCGGGCATTACCTGTAGTACTTCCGAAATGAGTGCCAAAGGAAAACATGGAATGCATATTTGGTTGCATAAAGTACCCACCAGACAAAAGGATATGAAGCCCTGGGAAATGTTGCTGAGCGAAAGTCAGGAAAGAATGCTGATCGTTGTAAAAAAAGGAATGGAAGAAATGGTCATGAACATCTTCGATAAGTGGGATATTCACTGCGAACAAATCGGTATCGTGACCACCGAACCGGTTTTAAAATTCTTTATGCACGACGATCTGGTTGCTGAAGTACCCGCTGAAAGTCTTGTATTGGGTGGCGGTGCGCCGGTATACGAACGTGAATACCGTGAACCTATTTATTTTGCGCAACGCGATCAGTTTAATATCAATCAAATGGCAGAACCTGAAGATTTGCAAGCTATCGCAAAACAATTGGTGACGTTACCGAATATTGCCAGCAAACGATGGGTATACGAACAGTACGACAGTATGGTGGGTACGGCCAACAGCAGTACTAACCTCCCCGCTGATTCGGCGGTGGTGTGGGTAAGGGAGACAGAAAAAGGAATTGCTTGTACCGTTGATTGCAACAGCCGCTATGTGCATGCTGATCCGTATACCGGAGGCATGATCGCCGTAAGTGAGGCTGCACGAAATATTATATGCAGTGGTGCCACTCCTTCGGCTATTACCAACTGTCTGAACTTTGGCAATCCCTATCATCCTGAAGTTTATTATCAGTTTGTATACGCCATCAAAGGAATGAGTGATGCTTGCAAAAAACTGGATACGCCGGTAACAGGTGGCAATGTGAGTTTTTATAATCAATCACCGGATGGACCGGTGTATCCTACCCCAACAATTGGCATGGTGGGTATTATTGAAAATATATCAAAACGGATGACCATGGATTTCAAAAATCCGGGTGATCAAATCTATCTTATTGGTACGAGTAAAAATGATATCGGCAGCAGCGAATATCTCCACAAAATTGGCAAGGTTGAATTGTCGCCTGCTCCGGCATTTGATCTCGACGAAGAATTTGCGGTACAGCAACAGGTACTCGATTTGATCAATCGCGAAATGATCGTTTCTGCTCACGATATCGCCGAAGGAGGTTTATTTGTTGCACTGCTTGAATCAGCCAAACAAAGATCGCTGGGTTTTTCGATCGATACTGACGAGCACATTCGTAAAGATGCTTTTCTGTTTGGCGAAAGCCAAAGTCGGATTATCGTGAGTGTAAAGCCGGATTTGCAAGCGTCGTTTGAACAAGCCATGCATGGTAAAAATTATGCTTTGTTGGGCGAAGTGAGCGCCAGCGAAATAAAAATCGCCCATGAAGACTGGGGCAATATCGCTACCTGGGCTGCACTATATGATCACGCGCTTGTGGCAGCCATGACGGCGTAGGAATGTACTGATGATTCCTTAGTATTCACTGCTGCATGCCTACATCGGAACATTCATCACAACAGTAGTGCCATTGCCGGGTACGCTGTCCCAGTGAATTTCCCCTTTCAGAAACTGAATGCGTTTACGGATATTTTCGATCCCGATACCTGCCTTTTCATGTAGACTAGCGATATCAAATCCTTTGCCATTGTCTTCGATAGTCACATCTACTTCTCGCTGATCGATAAGAATCGAAATATTTAATTCAGATGCGTCAGCATGTTTCAATACATTGTTGACACATTCCTGTATAATGCGGTACAAAAATATTTCCGTATTGGAATCAATGGGATTATTGATGCCGTCGGTAAACAATTGTACTTTGATCTTTTGTTGATTCAGGCTATCGAGGAAACTTCGCACGGCCATACCCAGTCCGTTTTTCAACAAGGCATTGGGCATCATGTTATGGCTGATCGAGCGCACTTCACCGGCAGAGTCTGCTACCAGCGCGATTGCATGCTGAAAAGTCATGCGATCTGTTTCCGAATCAAAACGCAATTTATCCGTCAGCGATTCCAAATTCATTCTAGCGGCAGTAATGTATTGTCCGACCCCATCATGCAAATCAGAAGCTATTCGTTGTCTTTCGTTTTCTTCGGCCTCAATAATGGCTCGTGTCGATTTGTTTTGTTCCTGAATCAGGGTCTCTTGCAAATGATTTTTATATTGCAGCCTCCTCCTCACCAAAATACTGTAAAGTAAGCCAACACCCAACAGCAACAATATGATGCCCGCAAGCAAATAAGTATTTTTGATTTTAGCATCCTTAATTTTCAGATCCTTCTTTTGTGTTTCATAACGAATATTCAATTCTTCTATTTTCTCCTTCACTTCCACATTATTGAGCGAATCTTTCATCTTAACAAATTTGCGCAAGTAGGCCAATGCTGAATCTGTTTTTTTGTTCCTATCAAAATTGATATACATCATCTGAAAGGCATCCATTACCTGTTTGGTATTTTTGATCTTTTCGGCCTGCCGAAAGCCCTTCCTGATCCATTCTTCACTTTCGGCAATTTTGCCCTTTTTACTCAGGTTACTTCCTAAATAAAAATAAGAATAGGCAAGTTCATTCAACTCGTTATTCCGTTCGCGTATACCGATAGATTGGAGCAAAAAGGGTGTTGCTTTCTCCATTTGACCTGCCCGATCATACATCGTACCCAATTCGCTGAGTGCATAAGATATCGAGGAAGAATCCCCTGAACGATAAGCATACTCGAGCGCTTTTTCATTGTAAGCAATTCCGTCAGGATAGTTTTCCTGTTCGCGAAAAATGATCCCGATATTGCCGTAACTTTTCGCAATTTTCCGGTTATTGTTGAGCCGTTTTGCAATTTCTATGGCCTGGGTATGGTATTCGCGGGCCCTGTCTAGATTTTTCATGGTTACCGACACAATGCCCAATTGCGTCAGCGTCGAGTATAACAACGTATCATTTTTGATTTCTTCGGCTTTGGCATTTGCTGCCAGCAATGCCTTCACCGCTTCTTCATACTTCGATTGCCGGCGTAAAATTGAGCCTTGGGTAGCATGGCTTAAGATATACAATTTCTGTCCTTCGTTCGTATGGTCAGCCAATCGAAGCGCCGCATCAATATCTTCGAGCCCGTCATCGAAATGTCCGGTTTTTTCATGATAATTTGCCCGCTGTTGCAAGGCAAAACCTTTTTTAACTTTATCCCCTGATTTTTCGGCGTCGTCAATTGCTTTATTGATAAATTCAACTGCTTTCTTGGGCTCGTTTTCCGTGTACAAGGTACCGATCTTTAGATGGATCGCATATTGCTGCTCGGTATTCAAATCGGTACGCGCTGATTCTTTCAACAGAGAGTCTATTTTGCTTTGCTGAGCGTGTATGTGCAAAGTGCTCAACGTTATGCACAACAGCAGTAACGTACGAATACCATATTTCATATTTAGCTATTTTCCCGCAAAATACTGAGCAAAATCAATACAGCCTAATTTAGCATAGCCTGGGGGCATAGTGGCCGGTGATCTCCGTGTACCTATTTCCCTTTTAAAATACTTTCGTATTTACCTTGATTTGATAATACATTGATCGCTTCAATGACTTCATCATCTTCTTTCAATTGATTCTGGAGACGACCTTTTTGAAAATAATAGCGCGTCACGATCTCGCCTTGCAGCAATTGCATGATCTCCTTTTTATTTTTAATCAAATCCTGCTTTTTATCGTGATTGAGCGACTTTTGCAGATTATCGAAATCGGTTTTGATACCGTCGAAATAATTTTCCTTGGTAGCTGTTTCGCGAAAAGCGGCCAGCGCTTCTTCCGTTTTGGTTTTGTAAGAATAATCTTTCCCATCCAGCCAATGAACGAAATCGTTAAAATCGCTATCTGTAAATTTAAAATCTTTAGCTGCTGCTATACTGGGATGAGCCTTGACATACTCAGTTGCATAGTCGAAAGCAAATGATTTGCTCAGCAGGGTGGAAATGATACGCAGGGCTTCTTTTGATGTAGTTTTGATATCCGGATCAACACCCCCGCCGTCCATCACCGTGCGGCCGTTTTTTGTTTTAAATTTTGTTTTGATCGAATCGGGTATTTCACCCACGCTGCCGTCTTCATTACGGTGCGAATAATCGAGTGCCTGAATGCAGCGACCACTAGGTGTATAGTATTTGGCAGTGGTCACTTTCAGCTTAGCATTGAATGAAAGTGAACGGGTGGTTTGTACCAATCCTTTACCAAAGCTCCGTTGCCCGATCACTACCCCCCTGTCGAGGTCTTGCATGGTGCCCGCGACGATTTCGGAAGCTGATGCAGAATTCCGGTTGGTTAATACCGTCAACGGAATTTTTTCATCCCAGGGCGAACCCATGGTTTTGTAATCTTTATCCCATTCTGCTGATTTCCCTTTGGTGCTGACCACGAGTTGGTTTCCGTTGATAAATAGTCCGCAAATATTCACGGCTTCATCGAGCAGCCCGCCGGGATTATATCGCAAATCAAGTATGATCCCTTTGGTATTGGGGTTGGTTCGTCGCAGGCTATCGAGTGCATTGCGTACCATAGAGCCGCAACGTTCGGTAAATTGCGTCAGGCGTACATAGGCATATTCATTATTATTGCCCACCATTCCGGCATAGGGCACGCTGCTGACATTGATCTCTTCGCGGGTAATGGTCTTCATTGATTCGGCACCGGTAAAGGCATCTTTCACTTTGCATTTCAATGTGGTGCCGGGTGCTCCTTTTAAAAATTTACTCAGATCGTCGATCTCTTTGCCTTTCGTACTCCGTCCGTCAATTTCGAGAATAATATCTCCGGCTTTCATTCCCGCTTTCAATACCGGACTATTTTCATAGGGTTCGCTGATAGCGAGATAATCATCTTTGATCCGAACGGTACTACCGATACCGCCATATTTTCCGGTTGTTTGAAAACGGTAATCTTCAATATCTTCTTCGGTAATATAATTGGTATAAGGATCCAAATCTTCAAGCATGGCGTCAATGCCGGTTTTAACCAATTTACCGGGTTGAATCGGATCAACGTAATAGGTTGTCAGCTCCTTGAATAAGGAGGCAAACACCTCAAGATTTTTTGAAATTTCGAAATAGGAATCTGATTCACGCCCTCTCACAAATAGCATGATCGTGATACCGAGTGCGAGACCCACCAGATATTTTTTAGACTGCTGATAAACTGACTTCATGACTCTTGCTAAGACGTAGTTTTTTTGAAAAATGTAAGTGCAAATTATTTAAAAATCAGATACGAAGTTCCGGAGAATTTTCACATTGCTGTTAAATTAAATAAAAAGACGATTAAGGCACCGGGTCGTAGCCCTCACCCCCCCAGGGTGCACAACGCAAAATACGCTTAATACCGAGCCACAAACCTTTTATAATTCCGTGTTTCAACAAGGCTTCGCGCGCATAGTTTGAGCAAGTTGGTGTATACCGGCATTTGTTTGCACCCAATAAAGGGGATAACAGCAGCTGGTAAATACGGATAAGCATGAGTAGGATATTTGTGATGATCTTTTTCACCTGAAGGAGTTTTCGACAAAAGTAAGACGAACGATGGTAAGGAATAACGAAGGTACAAAGGGCCGGGCTACTGAATATGCTAGGACAATTATTTTTTTCTGCTTTGCGCATTAATATTACTTTTGCCGGCCCATGAAGCTGAGTTTTGCGGTTTTTGACCATATCCGGAAATTGCCTGACACCTGGCAAACTTTTACAGAAGGCAAAAAAGCACTCAGTATGCCGAATATTGGTGTACAAGATGAGGTAAGAATTCCGAATCTCACCAGTTACTATTTGCTGGCTTCTGCCGGAGACGCAGTCGTGTTTGTATGCTATTTCCAACTCCTCTCGGTTAAACCCATCCACTTTAATTTGGGAGAAAAAAAAACACAGCAATTCTGGTTGAATCTTGCCCTGAATATTGTGAAGCCCACTTTACTGGTGGCCGGAAATTTATTCCGACACGATGAAAGCTTTTTTCAGTTTGCCGATGAGTTGCAGTCACCGAATCAGCGAGCCGACATTTATCAGCAAGCGGTAAGCTTTATGATCAGTCACACCAACGCATCCGGTATCTTTCTTAAAGATGTGCCTGCGGAAATAGCCCGGGAAATAGCCCGTGACGAGAGTTATCAGGCTATGCAAGACGATATCTCTATGGAAATCATTATTCCGGATCGCTGGAAGAGCTTAACGGATTATGAAAAGGACCTAAAGCATAAATATTTACAACGAAGCAAAAAAATGCGTAAGGCCTTCGAACCGGTGCATGTGCGGGAACTCGATGAAGCTGAATTGCAAAAATATGCCGCCCAGATATTTCAATTGTATATGCAGGTTACGCAGAAACAAATCGTAAGTATGGGTATGCTGAATGAAGATTTCTTTGTACAACTTAAAAAAGTGATGCGACATCATTATCGTGTGTGTGGCTTTTTTGTTGATGATGAACTGATTGCATTTTCCTCCGCTATTCTGCACGATGGCATTTATGACATGAATTATATCGGTATCAACTACCAACACAATGCTGCGTATCACCTCTATTTCAATATCCTGTTTCACTGTCTGGAAAGTGCCATTTTGAGTGGTGCAGATAAACTAATATTGGGGCGAACAGCCATTGAAGCGAAGGCCATCATGGGCTGTACACCCGATTATCGTTTTAGCTTTTATAAACTAAGGAATGTGGTGGTCAACTGGTTTTATCAGCGGGTATCGAAATATTTTAGCGAATCACAGGGCGAGAAATGGAAAGACCGACATCCCTTTAAATCGTCGTACTACGAAAACCGGAACGACAACAACATTATTGCTTAAATTTCGGATCAACTTTAAACGGAAAATCAAGTTCCTGATTGAATTCAAATTTGTTGATTTCCATATTTAGTTCCGCTGCGCCTTTTACATCTTGTATATAAAACTCTCTATAGGTCGACAAAGCATAATTGCCTTCACGACGATAATTACTCAAGTTCACCAAAACCGAACTCGATGAAACTGGTCGCATGGTTTGCAATTGAATTTGTTTAAGGGTTGAGTCCCCTTTATTGTAAGAAAGTTGGTTGGTAAAATCGTTGCCCTTGATAACAAATGTACTGATACCCGCCAGCTCTTTTATATCGTTGATCTTGCCTTCCGTGGCGATCGGATTACCAACAATAATATCCTGTAAGGTATTGAAATCGACATCGATATTGATCAGCTTTTGCAAGTCATTGTATGAATACAAATAGGCTCTTTTATTGAACTTGTCAATCGCTTTAACGCTATCCGGTGTCACAAGGGCTCTGGCCACCTCGCCTACGATTGGCACCTGTAAACTTGCCCAAATAGCTTCTCCCTTGCGTATCCTGAAATTGACCGTAAAATTTTGCTTTTGCTCTGCCGATTCATAGTGCATTTTTGCCTTGAACTGCAGGGTTTGATATTTAATCTTGCGGCTATCGATAATATTACGTGCCAGCATTGTATCGAAAGACGGTGTTTTGAGGGAGTCTTTTTTTACAACCACAGCCGAATCGATCTTAATGTTTTTCTCCTTTTTTACTTCTTTCTTTTCTTCACGCTTTTCTTTTCTTTCTTCTTTTTTTTCATTCTTCACGAAAAATGGTTTTACCAGTTTACAACCCGACAGCGTAACGAAGGTGAAAACAAAAAAGCTTAGCATTTTTTTATTCATCATACCAAATTCGATCTTTAATTTTTCTATTCAGCAAAGGTGTATTTTCTCCTTTCGCCTTTGCCTTATTCCAATGCTCTATTGCTTTATCGGTGTCGTTCATTTTGAAATAAATATCCCCCAAATGATCGTATAAAGTGCCGTCTTCTTCTCCGCCGGCCGCAATGGCCTGTTCGATATAGCTTTTTGCATCAGCGTATTTTCCCTGCTGAAACAGTATCCATCCGTAAGTATCCAGAAAAGACTTTGAGCCCGGCATCAATTCCAATGAACGTTTCGACATTCGCTCGGCTTGTTCCAGCTTTTGTTTACGTAAAGAAAGATAATAGGCAAAATTATTCAGGGTTGTTGCATCGTCCGGTAAGATTGCTAAGGCTTGTTCGAAACAACTATCACTATAGGCATAATTCTTTGTTGCATTGTAGGCTTCGCCCAGACAGGAGTAAACCTGGGCATACAAATTCGGATTTTCGGGTTCAAGGTCTACTGCCTTATTGAGGGGTATGCATGCCTTCTCAGGCTCTTTTTTTTGCAAATAGCTATATCCCATAAAGAAATAAGGAAGTGGATTATTGGGAAAAAGGCCTGCACTTTCGCTGGCATACGCCAATACACTGTCGTGGAGCATTTTATCGGAATAAATGGTAATAATCTGTTCCCACACCTTAAAGACAGATCGATCTTTCCGTAAAATATTTTTATAAACCCCCAATGCCTCATCATATTTCTTTCCCAGAAATAAAACATCTCCATACATCTCAAGCACTTCCTTATTTTCGGGCGACTCCTCAGCTACCAGTCGGGCAAGTTCAATAATCTCTTCGCGTTCACCCGAAGTATCGGTAGCAACCGTTTGATACAATGGACCAATCAGCGACATTTTGGTATCGGCATCAAGGTTCTTGTTTTTCATCACTTTTTGCATAAACACATGGTAACGGGCTGTGTTCTTATTTTCAAGAAAATACTGGGCAAGGGCAACCTGCGCTAATGGTTCGTTGGGATAGGCG
>CAZFKA010000045.1:0-16786 GCA_964519155.1 uncultured Bifidobacterium sp.
AAAAGGTCAAGGCAAAAAAAGGCGATTATTTTTTTCGAAATATAGAAGCCGTTGCGTTCAATTCACTTTCGGTCGAAAAAAAACCGTGGATAAAATTTCACTCCACGCTATGTTGCTCCGGTGGTGCTTCCTGCCATTGAAAATTTATTTCCTTAACGCCGGGCAACGCGATTCCGTTCATTTTACCCCTATCGCTGCTTTTTTGCCAGGTATTCGTCGGGGATGATACACAGTACCGCACAGCCAAAGTCGTAGCAGTGTCTGACCTTTTAGCACCTACCAACATATTTGCAACCAAAACACAAAAAAAACTTTCATGAAGAATGTGCAAACCACAAACTTCACCCATTCACTCTCTTTTGCAGGTCGATTTCCCACCAAAACGCACTGAGAAACAATCCGGCAAACAAAACACCTTGTTGCCTCGATAATATATTCTCGGTAAGACAAGTCATCAAAATAATAAGGGTTGTGACAATATAAATCTTGCACCTACCTTGCAGCGCTCTGCGGAAATGGAGTATAAAAACCGTTACGAAATAGAATAAGCCCGGTAAACCGAAACAAAGCCATTGATTCAGCCATTCATTATGTGTATTATATGATTTAATCGGCATACCGGTAAGTCTGAAAATATGCCAATAGGCAAGATCAAGCGATTGCTGCAAGCCTGCCGGCCCCATACCCATTAACCAGTGTTCTGCAAGCAAGCGAAGATCGATTTCCAATATCATTTTTCGGAACACCACACTATTGTCAATAGCATTTCCAGTTTCGCCCCGCATAAATTGTATCATCTCCCCTATACGCTGTTGAAAGAAAGGTACACCATAAAAAAATAAAGCAACCACCACACATGCCCCAATCATCACTGCTACCTTTTTATGTATTGTCCATTTAAGCAAACCAAAAAAATAACCGCCATAGATGATGGATACGATTAGCATTGAAATCTTTGGAGTGAGCAACACAAGAAAAATAAGCAATAGTGCATGCATCAGGTATAGCAGTAATTTGTTGAACTTGGTAAAATGCGTAGCAAACAGCAAAATCGCAATGGAAAAGCAGATATACATCCCATAGTATGTCGGGTGGATATGACAGACAGTCTCAAAAGCCGTACGATAAACAACATGATCGTGCAGTACAATCCCTTTTTGTAAACTGCTTAACCCAAGCATCAAATTAACGAGCGATCCATGGAGTATATTGGCAATTACAAAATATTTCAATTCTGTTTTGAGTGACTGATTTGAAAGTTTGCTCGCCAATGCAAATACGAAGGGCAGGGCAAACAACGCAACTTTTCGTTCGAGCAGATCATAGACGATGTGCCTCAATGCAGGTGTTGTAAACGGCAGATAGGCAAGGTAAAAAAGATACCCCGTTGCTAAAAATAAAGCTGTTAGCCATTCCTTGTTTGTAAGTACCGTTCGTTGTACAATGGCCTGTATACCGACCCATACAGCGAACACAATAAATAAAAGCGTCTGCAGTTTGGGAGGCAGAAAAAAAGAGATCAGCAAAAACCTGTTGATCCATGGTTTAGTATACAGCGCATCAGGAAGCATTGACAAATGTAGCGGCTTTGTGGTGTACAAATTCACGGAAGGTCTGTCTGAATTTCTCCGTCGAAAAAAATGAGGCATGTTCACTGATTGCGACATGGTTTTGCAGAGGATAATTCTCAAACTTTACCACAGCCTGCATAATGGCGTCCGGACTTTGGTCCTGAAAAAAATAACCGGTTTTACCTTCGATCACGGTTTCTTTATATCCGCCATAATCGAGCGCGAGTACAGGTGTACCGGTTGCCTGTGCTTCCACACACATAATACCGAAATCTTCTTTGGCGGCAAAAATACAGGCTTTCGCATTTTGCATATACAGAATCAATTCATCGTCGTGTTGATATCCCAACCACACAATATTATCGCAGCATTTGAGCAATTCTTTTATTTTCTTTCTATCGTAACCATCACCGATCAAGACGAGCTTTTTGTCAGGCATCTGTTTAAACGCTTTGATGATAATATCCATTTTTTTGTACGGTACACAGCGACCCACCGCCAGATAAAAATCTTTACGCGGAGCATTGTTGAGCGCAAATTGCTTCGTATTTACAGGTGGATAGATCACCACTGATTCACGATGGTAAATGCTTTTGATCTGGTGTTGTATATGCTTTGAATTAGCGATAAACTCACTGACCTGTGCAGCCGAACGGAGATCCCAGCGTCTGATAAAAGGCAATACCTGACGTATTAGCCAAAGTTTGATACCTGAAAATTCCTGCAGATAGTCTTCATGCAAATACCAGGCATAACGCATAGGTGTATGGCAATAACAGATATGTAATTTTTTTGCGGGAAGACTAAACCCTTTTGCGATCGCATGTGAAGAACTCAGGTAAAGATCTGATGAGCGAATTCGAAGATGTGCGATCACCACGGGCATCAGGGGCAACAAAATTTTATATATCCGACCGACAAAAGGAAAATATTGCAACCATGAGGTTTTACAGGGAATCTTCTGCAGGATCTGCCGGCGTTCATCTTCGGTTAGTTTATTGAAAAGTGTATACAGTATGATATCTTCATGACGGTAAAGATCCAGTATCTCCTTTACTACTTTTTCAGAGCCGGCATTGACCCGTAACCAATCGTGAACGAGCGAAATCTTCATATTTTTCTGAGCATTTCGTATACAAGTTCTGCCGACTGCCGGTATTCAAAACGCTTATCAAGGGTCGACAACTGCGCTGGGGTTAATAGAGCCTGGCCGGGCATTTCGTCCAATTTACGGGTCAGCATTTCATCATCATACGGATCGCAAAAAGTCACATATCCTTCATACAATTCCCTGAAAGCGGGAATATCTGAACACAGTACTTTGCATCCGTATTGCAATGACTCGAGCACAGGTATGCCAAACCCTTCGTAGAGAGACAAGAAACAGGCTATTTCAGCATTTGCGTAATAGTCTTTTACAACGCGATCGCTCACGTCATTAATGATCTGTACCCCAGCAGCCAATTTGCCCGGTTGGAAGCGATAGATAGCATTCCTGTTGCCAATAATGATCAGGCTGTACTCGGGGTACAAACGTGAAGCCAAAAATCCCCTGATCAGAAAGTCAATATTCTTGCGTGCATTGAGTGAACCGACGGTCAGTATGATCTTCTCTTTTTGGAGCTTTGTACCCGGAGACAATTGCATATCCTCAGCAACACCATTATACGTCACACTTACCTTTGCAGGGTTGATGGCATACTGCACGCAAAGTTGTTGACGAATGGTTTCGCTTACCGTAAAGATATGCCGAGCACGATGGCATAATTTCGGTATCAAAAAAGTATAGAACGAACGGAACCAAAAACTATTGAAAAATGGAAACAATAAAAATGCAAGGTCGTGTACAGTCAGTATTTGTCTGCGGTAAAACACAGGTCCGACATTACACGGTGAAAACAAAACCGGATTCTTTACAGAATACAAATAAGCAGGTAACTCCATTTGTTCCCACAAGTGGCCCTTCAAACGACCAATCACTTTTACCTCTAGCGCCCTTGCCCATTCAAGATGAAGAATATTTGTCGGGCAAACAAAAATGATCGCCGGATCGATTCGCTTCAAATGGCGAGCGATCTCATACGCGTAACGCTGAACTCCTGACAGGGGTTGTGTCAAAAAACGTGCATTGACGATGATCATCGAGTGGGTGTAGGAATGTTTTCATCATGCAAACTACAACCTTTATCCTTCATCTGCAATTATTTATGGCAGACAAATCATGTCTAAACAAGTCTTTCCTTTTGTTACCTTCCATCAAATCGCTGTCTTTTTTGTTTGATGTGGAAATACACAATCTTGCATTGAATATGCATTTGATCGGCGCAATGCTATTGAAAAACCCTTTGTTTACCCCGGTCAAACCATTACCTTTGTGCACCCCACTATGCGATTTTTCCATCAACTTTATGCGCTCAGCAAACGCAACGTCATCCTGCGTTATAAGCACTCCTTGATTGGCTTTTTGTGGGGATTTATCAAACCGCTTTTGTATCTCTTTATCTTTATTGTGATTTTCAGTGCACAGTTCAGCTCTATGAAAAATTATGTACTGTATACCACATCAGGTATCTTATTTTGGTTCTTTTTTTCCAATATAGTCAGTCAGGGTGTTCAGAGTATTGTGCAATCTGCGGGCATTATCAAATCGGTGAAACTTGATGTGTTGCTTTTTCCACTTGCCGAAGTACTCACCGAATTATTTAACCTAAGTCTGGCCTTACTCATTTACTTTGCGGTAATGCACTGGTTTGGCTTGCAATACTCCTTTCATTTGATTTGGCTTTTACCCCTGTTGATTATTTTTTCAATATTCACCCTGGGTATTACCATCCTGCTCGCCGCACTGCATGTCTATTTTCGGGATGTTGGCATTTTGTGGAATACTATACAACCTGCTATTTTCTATCTGACACCGATCGCCTATAATGAATCGCTTATCCCTAAACGTTTTGCAGCAGTAATACAGTATAACCCCATTTACCCATTTATTAAACTTTTTCGGTATCCTTTATACGAAAATATTGCCCCACCCGGCTCCTTGTTGATCAATTGTTGTATCATCAGTCTGGTGAGTTTTGCATTAGGCTTATTTGTTTTCAATCGTTTAAAAAATCAATTTATCACTGCGATCTGACATGAACGAATTATTACAATTAGCGCAGGTTGCTGTTCGTTATCGGTCGAACCCGGCAGGGATTTATTCGGTAAAAGATCTATTAACCACATTTGCTCATCCCTTTCGAACACGCGAAATTCTGAGTGATATTTCCTTTAGCCTGCACAAAGGGGAAAGCCTCGGTATAGTAGGGCGAAACGGTTGTGGTAAAAGTACTTTGCTGCGTTGTATTGCCGGTATCATTCAGCCATCAACCGGAAAAATAAAATGCAATGGCAGCATTGCACCCATCCTCGCATTGGGGGCCGGGCTTGAACCTGAACTAACGGGTTACGAAAATATCCGTTTGCTGTTATCCTTGTATGGGCGAAATCCTGATAAAGATGCAATTGATGAGATCAGCACTTTTTCGGAACTCGACGGAACAACATTGCAACAAGCTGTAAAATGTTATTCTTCCGGTATGTTGGCGCGACTCACGTTTTCAATCGCCTTTTCGCAGTATTGCGACATTTACATTATAGACGAAGTGTTGGCGGTAGGTGATATGGGCTTTCAGGCAAAATGTCTGCAGAAAATTGACGACTTGAAAAGCCAGGGACATTCTATCATTTTTGTTTCGCATTTTCCTGACGAGGTGACCAGAATTTGCGAGAAAGCTATACTTTTAGAGCAGGGAAAAATTATTAGTCAGGGCTTATCAACTGTCGTATGTCAACAATACAAGAATCTGTTTTAAACAAATCTGCAAGCACTTATCCAACCTTGCTGTTGTGTTCATTCAGCAAAGCGGATGGCGACTATTTATCGATCCTTTTATCGAATCATCTCGCGCTACGAACAGGAAAAACTGACCGCAGGATCGATCGTACCGAAAATTATTTTTCCACTGCGCAATGGCTGCACTATATCAATACATTCGACAAACAGCACGCTGGAGATCCCTCAGCCATCATGAGACTTGCTCTTGATGAAGGCTACGATACTGAACAGTTGTATGGTCTTTCATTCCCTCTGCCCCTGCTGCAGTATGTCCATTTTAAACGTGACTTTCCTGATGCACTGCTTGTGATTGTTTACAATGAATTTATGGATGTTGATGAACATTTGCAAAAAGACATTTCCTTTGTTCGTCGCTTGGTTGACCGTCAAGAAGTAAATACCATCCTGATCAGCTGTAAATGGCTGATAGCGCAGCCCATAATATTGTTGAATGCCCTGGCCGGCGTCTTACATACAAACGTTGTCAAACAGGAAGAAGTCCTTCCGCATTCTGCGCTATCCGAAAAGTTTTTGTTGGAAAAACATGAGCGATTACTTACGATACCGGATAAACAATATTTTACAGATCGCGATTACCTTTTTACACATACTGAAACTTTATCTGCCGAAAAATTCAAGTTGATCTGCTTTGCCGGTGAACATTTCTCGACTAAATGTTTGCTGCAAAAATTAAACCAACTCGTTACATTGTTTGCAGAACCCCCAAGAGTAATCGTTTATTGTGAACATCCAAAAGTACAGGAACAATTGACTGCATTGGCGCATAAATTGTCTCAGCAGGATATCAGGTTATCGATTGAAAAAAGCAATGATCACCGGGCGGTCATACTTAATGCATTCGTACAAAACAGGGAAGGCACTTTGCTGTGTATTGATGTGCTCCATGCTGATTTTTCGTATGCAGAATTGATCAACATCAGCCGACAAGAAGCCGGAATGATTGGGTATCCGTCCGTTACCATCTTCGAAAAGCCCAAAGAAATTTTTCTACATGATTTGTTGACACAGGCGATACCGGAATCAGGGCTTTTTATTAATACCGACCGGCTGACAGATAAATATACATTTGATGAGCATCTGAACCCCTCAACTATTTTCTGGGATCTTACGATACGACTGCTTAGCGAACAATCGATGAAATGTATGGCCATTCCGGCGATACAAACATTTTTGCCGAAAATAAATGCACAGGGTGCCGAAGAAGTTTTTGCTGAAACCTATCATCAGGTTTTACAAAAACATCATTTTTTGATCGAAAAAAGTCTCGACCATATTATTGAACAATTGAATGCGGGGAATCTCAGTAGCTTGCAGGAAAAAAGAAATCTGCAATCGAATGTGGCCAAATTACAAACCGTACTGTTGCATTCGCGGGAAGAATTGAAATCGTTTCAGCAATTGACCGCGCAATTGCAACAACGAATCCAATATCTCGAAAATAATTGGTATCAGAAGATCAAGGTCAGCGTGAACCGGATCAAAAAAATATTTTTCAAAAAAAAATCACCCGGTACCGGTACCTTAAAACGGATCCTCGATTTTATCCGGTTTCTATTCAGTAAGGCCGGAATGGGGATCTTCAGAAAAATTTTGAAAAATATTTTCCGAAAGACTTACCTGTTACTTGAAAATCGTCCGGTACAGATTCGTTATCTCGATGAAAGCGACCACGAAAATATTTTTACCTACGACAACTGGATCAAAAGTAAACTGGATAGGGAAAAACAATGGGCTTACTACGAAAATCAAATGGATAAACGACAGCATCAGCCACTGATCAGTATTATTATGCCGGTGTATAATACGCCGCTGAAATTTTTAAAACAGGCTATCGAATCAGTGAGTGCTCAACTTTACCCGCATTGGGAACTTTGTATTGCAGACGATTGTTCGACGGAAAGAAAGGTATCAAAAATGCTGCATACTTTTTCCGTGAAAGATAAGAGAATCAAAGTAGTGTATCGAAAAGAAAACGGGCATATTTCGCAGGCTTCTAATGATGCACTTGCCTTGGCTACGGGCGAATATGTTTTGTTGTTTGATCATGATGATCTTTTGGCAGCCAATTGTCTTTCCGAAATTGCACTGGCTGTGCATTCAAATCCAAACGCTGAAATCATTTACTCTGATGAAGATAAGATCAGTGAGGATGGAACGCATCAGGCGCCGCATTTTAAACCCGATTGGGCTCCCGATCACCTCCTGTCGCGAAATTATATCGGGCATGTAACGGTGATCAAAAAATCGTTAATCGAAAAAGTAAAAGGCTTCCGCGTGGGTTTTGAAGGCAGTCAGGATTATGATTTATTATTGCGGGTGACGGAAATCAGCAATCATATCGTTCATATTCCAAAAGTACTGTATCATTGGCGTATCCATCAGTTGTCGGCTGCACAAGGAGAAGACGTAAAACCCTATGCATATATTGCCGCAAAAAAAGCCCTCAGTGAAGCCTTGAACCGACGCGGGTTGCGGGGTGACGTAAAATATCTTTCGGGTTTACGCGGGTATCGTATTGATTACGAAATTGAGACACCCGGTAAAATCAGTATTATTATCCCCACCAAAGATCAGGCAGAACTATTGAAAAATACGCTTGATTCCATTATTGAGAAAACAATTTACCGCAATTACGAGATCATTATTTTGAATAACAACAGTACCACCAAACAACTCAGCGACCTTTTGGCACTTTATCTTGACCGTTATCACGAGTTGATCAAAGTTGTGGATGCGCATTTCCCATTCAACTTTTCGAAACTGATGAATACAGGCGTACAATATGCCAGTGGACAATATTATCTCTTATTGAACAATGATGTGGAGGTTATTCACGGCAATTGGCTGAGTACCCTATTGTCGTATGCCCAGCAAGAACGCATTGGTGCAGTAGGTGCTCGTCTACTATATCCTGACGACACCATACAGCATGCCGGTGTCGTAATTGGTTTAGGGGGAATAGCCGGCCATACCTTTGTTGGCGCATACAAAGACGAGCCGGGTTATTTCAATTACATTCAAAGTGTAAATAACTATTCTGCCGTAACTGCTGCGTGTCTAATGGTGCGCAAAACCGCATGGGAAAAAGTACAGGGTATGGACGAAACGTTTGAAGTGGAATACAATGATGTTGACTTTTGCCTGAAACTTTATGAAGCCGGATACTACAATGTTTATCTCCCACAAGTAGAATTGTATCATTACGAATCAGCCACCCGGGGACATCCGCATCAGAGTAAACCTTCATATGAAAGACATCTGAGAGAGATGAAACTCTTTAAAGACAAATGGCAGCATTTTATCGATCATGATCCATTTTATAATCCAAATCTGAACCGGGGGGTGCATGATTTTAGTATGAACTTTAAAGCCTGATTGCCGGCCATTGGATGATCGAGTAAGTTTATTGTAAAAAAATTAATGACGACTCGTTGAATACGCCGCCACTTCCGCGTCCATTTCGGGCGAATTCGGCATAGTGAGTGCATACGACATAAATCGTTCAAGCGATTCAAAGATCACGACATCGGGTTTGTATTTTTCGATCATGTCCGGCATAAATTCATAGTTCCATATATAGGTGGTTTCCTTGAAATGAAGGTTCAGAAAAGGAATCAGGTAATTAGCATAGGAATCTCTGAACATCAGCAATTTTAAATTGGAGGAATCAACTGTTCGATTGTTGTTGTAATGTAGCAGAATTTCAGATGGTAAATTGGCCATCAATTGCTTACTGCTGTCTTTCGCTGAAAAAAGATATTCTTTACGTTTGTATACGTTTTGCAATGCCAGCATGGATGAAAGATCGCCTTCATTATTAAACTGCTCATCGATAGTATAGTCATTCTCTTGCAATGCCATTAATTTTGGAAAATCTTTACCCAATTCCTGCATCAGGCATCGATATCCGATGAATCCACCATACAAATTCCAATGAGTGTCTGAATGATAGTACACATCTCTGCGCAATTTTGCAACGTACAGGGAGTCAGTGGGATCGATAAATCTGGCTGTAGTATTTTCCCGAATCATTTTTTTATAATAGTCTAGTCGATTGTGCCCCATCCCGTTCATGGGCGCATAACCTTCAGGTAAAAATTCCGGATAAATTCGTTCTTTGTTTGGCGGTACCATAACATAGTATTTGATGTGCCGGTGTTCGAGCCAGGCAATCCGGCTACGCAAAATAGCCATTACATTATTGATCTCAGCCGAATCGATTTTTGTAAGTCTCCGGAAATCTTTGATGGAACCTTCTTCATAATAGTACATCCACTTGCGTTGGCCCATGATCACCTTTTCAGGTAAAACAGACTCCTGAAACAGCTTTGCCTGTAGCACTGAATACATAAAAAAGGAAGCGTTTCTGGCAGTATAGTGTTCATTTGCATAGGTAGTAAACTGTTCGGGAAACGAAAAAAAGGTTCGGCTATTCAACGCAGGAAATTTCGTGAGTGAACGGTTTTCACGGTTTTGCATGTCAGGCAAGCAGCCAAGAATGGAATCAAAAAAAATAAAAATCAGGAGCATAACAAAAACAATTGCGGGCAATATTCCAGCAGACCCCTGGATACGGAACGGCATTTTTGTATCGCGTCGCGGGGCTTTATATATAGTCAGGAAAACAAAAAAAGCAATCAGCAATGCTGCACCAAAATGCTGTATCACTGACAGCAGGGGCGCCCGTTGCCGAAATTGTTGCAAACCTTTGGAGAAATTGAGATGTGCTCTTGCCGATTTGCCCTCCACGTTTACTTGCAGCATCCTGTCTGTCGCATTCATGATCTTTACTTGTTCGCCGGTTGTAAAAGCAGACAGCAGATCGTCGGCGGTGTTCCATTGATACAATGTATCAATACGGCTATTTGCGATACATACCATCGACATTTTATCAATAAAAATGCTATTGGGTCCATCACCAAAAAACAAAACCATATGCTGCACAGTCTCCGGATCGTAAATATCGTAACTGTAATTTTTATAAAACTGCCACGCGAGAATTGTATTTGTGGATGCTTTTATACGGGACGTATCGTCAAACGCTGCCTCGCTGTACAACAGTTGCGTATGGGCATTTTTTAAAGCCTTGGCCGAAATATTGATCTGCACATATTCGCGTGTTGAAGCACTGAAAAAATGAAATAATAATCCTGTAAGCATGATCGCCGACAAAATCAACAGTGTTATATGTACTTTTTTGTTAGTCAAAACCGGTAATAAATAAAAGGATTATATGATGAAGCCGACAAAAAAAGCAAACTGAGTACAAACAATCCCAGACAAACTAAATCATACAATATACCGGGACGAAGGTGAATATCAGGGAGTACAATTCTATGCAGGGGGAAGACCAGCAATATACCGGCTAAAAGGGTGATCCATGTGCTTATATGCATAAAGTAAGCAATGGAATACGTACCTGTATACTCCGGTAAAAAGCCTGCCATCTTTTGCAGAATGATCAGTGCTTCATCCAGATTTTCAGTTCTAAAAAAAACCCATCCTACCATCACCACCAGCATAGTATATACATGTCGCACCCAAACGGGAAGTTTTTGCAGCCCTCGTTCAAATCCCAATCTTTCGATGAGCAGAAATAACCCATGAAATAGCCCCCAGATAATAAAGTTCCAACTCGCACCGTGCCATAATCCGGTCACAAAAAAAACAAGTAATAAATTGCGATAGGTCAGTAATTGACTGCCTTTGCTTCCTCCAAGGGGTTTGTATACATAGTCGCGAAAAAAAGTACTGAGGCTGATATGCCATCGTCGCCAAAAATCTCTGATCGAAGACGCCGCATACGGAAAATTAAAATTCTCCAGAAATTCAAAGCCAAATATTCTGGCTAAACCAATGGCCATGTCGGAATACCCGGAAAAATCGTAGTAGATCTGCAGGGTGTAACAAAGGGTCGCTAACCACGATAGTCCGAACGAAAGGTGATAAGGCGCCAAAATAAAAATATCGTCTGCAACCTTGCCGAGTGTATTGGCGATCAACATTTTTTTTGCCAGGCCGATAATAAATCTCCTCACGCCAAGCATCAGCTTTTCATTATTGAGTTCGCGTGCGGTTAATTGCCGGTCGATATCTTTATACCGGACAATAGGACCGGCGATCAATTGCGGAAAAAAGAGAATATACAAACCCAAATTGAGCGGATTGTGCGACACGTTGGCTTCCCGTCGATAAATATCGGTAATGTAAGTCAGGCCATGGAACGTAAAAAAGGAAATCCCGAGCGGCAGATGAACCTTTTCATTAGGCTTGAGTGGCGCAGCGTCAGTGAGGGCGCATACGATGTCGTTGATAAAAAAATTATAGTATTTAAAATACAACAACATCGATAAATTAATCAGTATACCGGCAAAAAGGACCAAGCGCTTCTGCGCCTCCTCCCGCTGACGGTCAATAAGTAATCCAAAACCATAATTGATCATGATGGAGATCAGTACCAGAATGCTGAACTCCTTTTCGCCCCAGAAATAAAAAACAAGACTGCTGAAAAACAGTACGATGTTCTGCAGATAAATACTTCGCTTACAAAGCAAATACAAGATGAACACGACCGGTAGGAAGTAAAATAAAAATACCGCCGAACTAAAAACCATAACATTGTAAAGGTAGTTTTCGACGACATTTAAACAAACACAATATTTTTACATTAAAAAATATATGCATTGATAAACCTGTGACTTTTAACATCAATGAAGTGCATAAAATCAGATTTACTTTTTTTATTTTTTACAAAAATCACAAACCTGCCACATGAGGTCACTATTCCTTCCAAAATTTTCCGGTTCGAAGACCGCTGTCAGTTGAAATGCTGATCACGTAGAAGCCCTTCCGCAATTGTCCGACCGTTAACTCCTGACTGCGATACGATTGCATTACGATCTTGCCCGACAAATCATAGATCCGCACAGTTTGTAGGTGGGCATTATCAAGCAAACGGATAAATAGATAATCACCGGCGGGATTTGGAAAAAGCAAAAGATTTTTTTCGGGTGCTAATACATCAGCAACTATACTATTGGGGTTCGCCTGTGTTTTACCGATATCGAAACAAGCCACACGGTAGCGCCCCACACCACCCATGAGTCTAAAAGTGCCTCCGGCATACAAGGCATTTCCGGATAGGGAAAGAGATGTAACACTGGCATTGGCATGGGCGTTCCATACAGGGTCTACACTTCCGTTACCTACAGTATGCAACAAGGCAATCCGGCTGCGGAAAACTCCGCCAATACTATCGAAACTGCCGCCCACATAGAGGTCCGTGTCTTTCAAGGCAAGCGCCGAAACCGTACCATTGGCCACCATCGTCCAGTTTGTATCCACTTCTCCCATGCCGCCTGCATCAATTCTGGCTAATTTGGCTCTCATGGCCCCGCCTATGCTATCGAAACTGCCGCCTGCATACACATGGTTATTATTGGTCAATAGTGTTCGAACGGCATTATTGGCGTTAGGATTCCAACTTGAATCAACGAGACCAATACCGGCTGTGCTCACTTTAGCCAGATAACGACGAGATAATCCACCTATGGCCGTAAAGCTTCCACCCACATACAGATTGCTTCCCTGAAAGGCCATCGCAGTGACGGCATCGTTAGCGCCTGCCGCTTGTACCGAAGGATTCCAAACTGTGTCAAGTAAGCCGGTACCGGCAGTATCAAGTCGGGCGATCCGGTTACGCACAATAGCATTCATTAAATCGAAAGTTCCACCGACATAAACAAATTGATCGTGCAATTGAATAGTCGAAACACTTGACCCGGGAACGACATTCCATACGGTATCTGCCAAGCCACTACCCGCAATCTCTAATTTGGCCAAATACTTGCGGCTTTGTCCACCAATGGCCGTGAAAGCGCCACTGACAAATAAATGACTCCCATTACTGCACAGGCCGTTGATTGTTCCATTGGGCATGGGATTCCAGTTAATATCCAGTGTTCCGTTCGCATCAAGTTTTGCCAGATTTGATCGGGCTACACCGCCAATGGAAATATAATCGCCACCGGCATAAATCGCATTACCGTTCAACGCCAGCGCATACACATAGGGATAAATTGAGCTGACGGGATTCGGATTCCAGTTGGTATCGGCCTGACCGGCGCCTGACTTGCTTACCTTAGCAATCGCTAAACGGTTTTGCCCTCCGATGGTGTTGAACAGACCTGCAACAAAAACATCCGTAGCGTTGACGCAGACGTCGTAAACAAGGGTAAACAAAGGCCCCACCGGATCAGGACTCCAAACGGTATCTAATTGACCAGTCCCCCCTGTACTCATTCGTGCGAGGTTTTTTTTGTTGATGCCGGACATTGTGTTAAACGTTCCACCTGCATAAAGGTTATTTCCGTCGATAGCCAGCGCGTAAATGGTTCCACCGCTATTGGGATTCCATATACTGTCTAATGCACCATTGCCACCTGCATCTAATTTGGCCAGCCGGTTGCGACCAACTCCGCCGACAGTTGTAAAATTTCCACCGATATACAAATCATTTCCGTTAAGCAACATGGCCTGTACTTCATTACTGGCATTCGGATCCCAGATGGGGTCAGCATACCCGGGTGCAGTGGTACTAACTTTAGCAATGCGATTGCGTCCCACGCCGGCGATCACATCAAATTTACCGCCCACATACAAATCAGCTCCATGGGGTATCAAGGCCCTGACAATATTATTTGCACCCGAATTCCATTGCTGATCGACTTGTCCATTCAGGGCATTCAATTTTGCAATGTAATTGCGGGTTGTGCCTCCGATATTTGTAAAAGCCCCACCGGCATACAAATCATTTCCACTTAATGCCAAAGTCAGCACCGCCGTGTCGGCGTCTGCGCTCCAGGCCAGATCAAGGGCACCGGAAGGGAGAATATGGGCGATATTTTTACGGGCAACTGTTGTAGCCGAATCAATATCAAAAGCGGTGAAATTTCCTCCGATATACCAACCACCTAAGGGATCGGGAATTACACAATGTACGATACCATTGGGGCGACAATACGCCAGATTGGGTGAAGCACTGTTGATGTTCATTTGTGTGCCATACCCGGCTGGTGGCCCTACATAGGTAAAATTTCCACCCAAAAAAACTTGATTGCTGTCGTGCAATACTACAGTGCTACTGCCATTGGTGATCCAGTGATTATACCGGGCAAAATAATTTTGTGAAAACGCTGACAATTTAATCAGCAGTAAAAAGAGCGTTACGAGAGTGTATTGTTTTGTCATAATGAGTGTGTGTTGTACAGCAATTCCGTTTTACTTTTTTTACGCTAGAAATACGCACACCGTTACGATGCCCTGAGGAGAACTTTTATAAATGTCGGAAACAAGGGTACGGGATAGGCAAATAGAGTATTCGGAGACAACTGTGGGTTACGCAAAAGGGTTTTAATGGCCGTAAAAATAGAGTGCATTTTCCGCAAAAAAACCGGTACAAAAAAATGGGATATTTCGCTACAAACAGTGTCATCTCCGTACATGATGCCACAAAAAAATGGTGTTTAGACACAAGACTTCCGTTACTTGATTTTGCCGGGCAACTGAAGAGATTATTGAGCCCGCAGAAAAGGGGAATACCCGCTAAACGCCTTTTCCTTTCAAAGCCTCTGCCACTGCAATATCCATCACTCGTTCGGCATAAGGTGCCGAAATTTTGTTCAATGCTTCGCTACCGGCTATGATCCGCTCTTTATCTTTTTGGGCAATTGCTTCTTGCAGCCTCATCATCGCGCTTGTTGTTGACTGCTTTTCCTCAGTAGTGATGTATTGTTCATGTTTTCGCAAAAAATTTTCAGTCAAGTCGAGCATATTCTGTGCTTCACTGCTGGCTTCAATCAACGAACGGGTTTGAATATCTTCGCGTGCATGGGTGATGGATGCCAATAACATGTTTTCAACTTCTGCATCGGTGAGTCCATATTGGGGTTTTACCTCTATCTCCTGTGCAACACCGCTACGCAATTCACTTGCTTTTACCTGCAGAATACCATCTGCATTTATTGCGAAGCGGATATCCACTTTTGGCAAACCTGCCGGCATGGCCGGAATTCCCTTGAGGGTGAATTCAGCTAACTTTCGGTTGTCCTGCACAAGGTCACGCTCCCCCTGATAAACTGAGATCACGATTCCCGTCTGCCCATCTTTTTGTGTTGTATATTGACGTGAGGCCTGGGAAGGTATTTTATGATTGCGTGGTACGAGCACGTCCATTAAGCCCCCCATGGTTTCAATACCCAGACTCAAGGGAGTGACGTCGAGCAATAGCATTTCGGTATTGTTACCGGCCAGAATATCGGCTTGTATAGCTGCCCCGAGAGCAACCACTTCATCAGGGTTGACCTCATCAAACAATGTCGTTTCAAAAAATGCGCTGACGGCTTTTTTTACCAAGGGTACTCGCGTACTGCCTCCCACCATCACGACCCCTGCGATATCTTTTTTGTCCAAACCGCTGTCTTTCAGCGCTTTCGCACAACAATTGATGGTTTTGCCGACCAACTGTTCGATTAATATCTCAAATTCAGCCCGTGAAATCGTTAGTTTGTGATCACCGAGTGAAGCAGAAAAATAATCGTCATTACTCAGTACTTTTTTTGCTTCTTCAGCCATTAATCGGATCGATTGCCCCAGTTCTTTTTGTTCGGTCAATATATCATCCGTTATATGCATCTGTAAGGCAAAATGGCTGGCGATCAATTGATCAAAATCATCCCCACCCAGTGCTGTATCGCCATTCGTGCTTAACACATCAAAAATACCATTGCTCATTTTTAGTATTGTAATGTCGAAAGTGCCGCCGCCAAGATCATAGACCGCCATATTTTTACTTTCATCATTTTCGCGTCCAATTCCATAAGCGAGACTCGCAGCCGTGGGTTCATTAATGATCCGAAGCACCTCCAAACCAGCAAGCTTTCCGGCGTCGCGGGTAGCCTGTCGTTGGGTATCATTGAAATACGCCGGTACTGTGATCACGCATTTGCTTACCGATGTTTTCAATACATGTTCAGCACGATGTTTCAATTCCCTCAAAATAAATGACGACAGTTCAACAGGGCTATAAAACCGGTCACCGACCTGTATATGTACAAGACTATCGCTTTGTTGATTGGCAAGCGAAAATGAAAAACGTTTCGTATCTGCGGCAACATCCTGATACGATTTGCCCATCAGTCGTTTAACGCTATAAAGAGTATTGGCAGCATCGGTTTGCAAGAAAGGCTTAGCCGCTTGTCCGACAATGATCTGCCCCTCTCGTCCAAAATGCACTACCGATGGCACAAGGGTACTA
>CAZFKA010000046.1:0-8575 GCA_964519155.1 uncultured Bifidobacterium sp.
CAATTCATCATTTTTGTTCGCTTGATGAATGTTTCTTTTACGCCCGGATTGACAATGAGATCAGCGTATCGTTGACGATAACGGAATTCAGGATCGGTAACTTCATCAAAAACCTCGCCTTCCTTGGCTTTTACAACGGGTAAAGGGCGCAACGATTTCGACAGCAGGGTCAATTCTTTTACATGTATCGACGTTTCTCCGGTTTTGGTGACAAAAGCATATCCTTTGACACCGATAAAATCACCGATATCGATCAACTTTTTCCATACCGTGTCATACAATGTTTTATCTTCTCCGGGGCAGATATCATCACGTTTGATATAGAGTTGAATTCGCCCTGCAGAATCTTGAATGACACAAAAATTCGCCTTTCCCATATCGCGGACACTCATGATACGACCGGCTAAACATACATCGGCAAAGTCTGCTGCATTTTCATCTATCTTAAAGTTTTCCCGGATTTCCGTACTCTGATGGCTCACGGGAAACATGGCAGCCGGATAAGCGTCGATTCCTAGTTGTGTGAGTTCTTGTAGTTTTTCTCTTCGAATAATTTCCTGCTCGGATAATTGCATGACAAAACGTGGTTAAAGCCTGCAAATGTAAACAAAAAAATCTCATTTGGTTTATACACGCATTATCGGTCGAATTAGTTTTTCCCTGAAGTTTTCAACAATGATTTCGTCGCGAAAATTGCCAGGATCTTTTTTAGCAAACAGATAAATCGATCGTCCTGAATTAACACTGCATTTACACTGGGGATTGTGATTACACAAATTTAACCGGTTAAAGGCAGGAAATTGATGATGAACGGTGCATTTTGAATTTTTAACATAAATGAAACATGAATATATGCCGTAAAAAAATTATACTGAACTATATTTGTCTGATCTCACTTTTTAAACACTACAGTGCTATGACAACATTAAAAAAGTTAAGTCTCCTCTTCGGTGCAATGTTTTTGGCTTTTGCCGTATCTGCTCAAAGCCAGGCTGAAAAGGAGAACAAGGCATGTTCGCCCGATCCTGTAGCTTTCATTGAAAATTATTTACCGGCGAATACGCAGGCAAAACCTGTTTCGGAAGCGCAAGACGATTTAGTTAAAAGTAGAATGGTTAGCCGAAAAGCGGATCAAAAGGAAGGTTTTGGTGAAGGAATGATGAGTTGGGTAAAAGAAAAATATGCTGATGTATTAGAAGTTTTACCTAGTCAGATTTCCAATGTAATGTTGTATCGTTTTATCGACGAATGGTATGGCGTGAAATACCGAATGGGGGGCACCACAAAAAGCGGTATCGATTGCAGTGCTTTTGTTCAAACGCTTTATCAGTATGTTTTCGGCTTTAGCTTGCTGCGAACAGCCGGTATGCAGTTTAGTGAATCACGATATATAAAAAGTATCAGTGACCTTCGCGAAGGCGATCTGGTGTTTTTCCGCATCAATACTTCAAGAATTTCCCACGTTGGGGTTTACCTGAAAAATAATTTCTTTGTGCATTCAGCAAGTAGCAAAGGGGTATCTATCGCTAACTTAACCAGCGACTATTGGACAAAGTATTTCGCGGGTGGTGGTAGAATCTTAAACTAATTGAACGCATAAGTAAAAATGCATAGCGCTCCCTCCCGGAGCGTTTTTTTTTATGTAAGATGTCTGTTTAAAAAAGCATGTACACATTTATACAACAGTGGGTTAGGGAATCATGCAAAAAAAATAATTTTGAATTCATGTTATCAAAATCTTGTATTGCTTTTTACATACGAAAGTTTATTATCTTTGTCCACTCATTTTCTAAAATGATAAATTTAAAATATGTTTAATTTAGTTCTTTTCGGTCCTCCCGGAAGTGGTAAGGGTACACAGTCTGCCACCATTATCGAAAAATACGGTCTGGTACATATCTCCACCGGTGATCTTCTTCGCAGTGAAATTGTTGCGGAAACCGCATTGGGTATGGAGGCCAAAAAATACATGGATCAGGGTTTACTGGTACCGGATGAAGTAGTCATTGGTATGATCAGCAGCAAATTGGATGAAAACCCGGGTGTAAATGGTTTCATTTTCGACGGATTTCCCCGTACCGTGGCACAAGCAGAAGCACTCGACAACCTGCTTGAATTTAAAAATAACCCGATCAATTTGGTCTTGAGCTTAAAAGTGAGTGAAGAAGAACTGAAAAAGCGATTACTCTCCCGCGGGGAAGTATCTGGTCGCAGCGATGATACCGAAGAGGTCATTGTTAAACGTATCAAAGAATATCACGCTAAAACCGCACCGGTTGCTGAGTATTATCATTCCAGGGAAAAATTGGTAGAGATCAAAGGTGAAGGCGCAGTCGACAGTGTGTTTGAACTCCTGTCTGCCCAAATTGACACACTGATCGAGGCCTGATGCCAAACGCAAATAGGGGCTGAGGAACATTTCTATGCAAAACGATAATTTTATTGATTATATCCGCATTTTTTGCCGTTCAGGTAAAGGAGGCGCGGGTGCTGTACATTTTCTGAGAGAAAAGTATCGGCCAAATGGCGGTCCTGATGGAGGCAATGGAGGACGCGGCGGGCATATTATTTTAAAAGGCAATAAAAACCTTTGGACACTTTTACATCTCCGTTATCACAAAAATCTGCTGGCAGAAGACGGGCATCGCGGCGGAAAAAACAATATGAGTGGAGCCTATGGCAAAGATATTGTCATAGAAGTTCCCTTAGGAACCGTGGGCAAAAGTGAAGATAGCGATGAGGTGGAAGTGGAAATATTGGAGCATGGACAGGAAGTGATCTGGATTCCCGGTGGTCGGGGAGGATTGGGAAATGCCAATTTTGCGACACCGACCAATCAAGCACCTGACTACGCACAACCCGGAGAACCCGGTCATGAAGTAACAAAGATCGTTGAACTTAAAATACTGGCTGATGTGGGGTTGGTTGGGTTTCCCAA
Organism: uncultured Bifidobacterium sp.; assembly: GCA_964519155.1. GTDB lineage: Bacteria > Bacteroidota > Bacteroidia > Chitinophagales > Chitinophagaceae > OLB11. The sequence continues at coordinate 2,939 of CAZFKA010000046.1, forward strand.
TGCCGGAAAATCGACATTGCTTTCTGTAATCAGTGCAGCAAAACCGAAAATTGCTGATTATGCATTCACGACCATTACGCCGAATTTAGGTATTGTCGCCTATAAAAACGGCAAATCGTTTTGCGTAGCCGATTTGCCCGGAATCATCGAAGGGGCTGCCGAAGGCAAAGGACTAGGGCATCGCTTTCTGCGTCATATCGAGCGTAATCCGGTCTTATTGATGTTGATTCCGGCAGACAGCCCCAATCACTACAAGGAGTACCAGATTCTGATGAATGAACTGAATGAATATAATTCAGAACTAATTGATAAACAGATGCTTGTAGCAATTAGTAAAAGTGATATGTTAGACGATGAGTTGAAGAAAGAAATTCAAAATGAGTTTCCGGAGACGATCAATTTACACTTTTTCTCTTCCGTTACACAGTCGAATATCGACGCTCTTAAAGACAAATTGTGGCGGATGTTAAACGAAGCCGAGTCCTCTCCGGCGTAAATTATTGCTGATAAAAAAGAGTGTGACAATCACCGTGCTCCAGTTAGGTTGGGTGCCGCATTACGTTTTAGATACCCTGCCCCGAATATCCTAGGGATATTTCTTTTGCAATGATCATTTGAACGAAGTTTGACCGCTGTGTGACGCAACAGGCAGTATACAACTCCACTCAAGGGAAAACTCAACAGGGGGCTTACGCAATAAATTCAAGCACTTTTTCCACCATATTTTTTGATCCGATAAAGATGGGTACACGTTGGTGGAGTTCTGCGGGTTCTATGTCCAATACGGGTTGGCGACCGGTTGTGCTGATGCCGCCTGCCATTTCGATGATATAACTCATGGGGTTACATTCGTACAATAAACGCAGTTTGCCATTCGCATTTTTACGATCGGCCGGATACATAAACAAACCTCCTTTTATCAGTGTACGATGAAGATCGGCAACCATACTTCCAATATAACGATGTGAATAGGGACGTGAGGATTCCTTATGCTCTTCCATACAAAAGTTGATAAAACCATTCAGTTTATCATCGAAACGTGAGGAATTGCCCTGATTGATTGAATAGATTTTTCCTTTTTCCGGACATTTCATATCGCGGTGTGAAAGGCAAAATTCACCGACGCTGGGCTCGAGGGTAAACCCATTGACGCCCAATCGGGTTGCATACACCATCATTGTGCTGGAGCCATAAATGACATAACCGGCCGCCATAATGTTCTTTCCTTTTTGTAAAAAGTCAACTGCCGTACAGGGCGTGCCCAATGGCGAGATTCGTTTGTAAATGCAGAAAATGGTACCAATAGATGCATTTACATCTATATTCGATGATCCATCCAGCGGATCGAACATCACAACATATTTTGAGTTTATGGAATTTTCATCGTCAAAGGCCAGAAAATTGTCATTTTCTTCTGAAGCAATACCGGCGCAGTCGCTGCTGTTGCGTAATACATTGATCAAGACATCATTGGCGAAAATATCCAGTTTCATTTGTTCTTCTCCCTGAACATTTACTGCACCATGGGCACCGAGAATATCTACGAGTCCGGCTTTATTGACTTGTTTATTGATAAACTTACAAGCCAGCCCAATATCACGAAGCAAAGTTGAAAGTTCACCGGTTGCATTGGCAAATTTGCGGGTCTGATGAATTGTGAATTCATCAAGTGTCATTAAATGTCTGTTCGGGTTCATGCGGCAAAGGTAATAAAAATCGTTCATGCGAAAAGCCAACTTTTCATCGTGCAACGCAAAGGGTACGCACTGGCTTAAAATCTTATTTAACGGTAGTTTCGCGAGGTTAATTCATAAAATGATAAACGGGAATCTCCCGTCTGTGCATCCTGTCACCACGCAGTTCAAGCAAGGGCAAAATACTTTTTTCGGTATCAAGCCAGTATTGCCAGCGGGAATTGACCATATCTTCAGGCAGATACTCTTTGGCAAGCGACAAAAACAGTCTATAATGCCCGGCCTCCGAAATCATAAATTTTCGATAGAATTCACGGAGATATTCGTCTTCTAGTTCTTCGCTCAACAAGCGAAAACGTTCGCAACTCCTTGCTTCTATAAGGGCAAAAACCAGTAATTGATCAAGTAAACGGTCGTTTGGGCTACCCCCTTTTTTTTAATATTTCATCAGTTCATTGACATAAGCATCTTTGCGTTGCTTGCCCAATACCAGCTTTCGCTTTTTTATTTCCGACAAAACCATTCTAAAATGTCCCCATTCCTCCGTTACGATAGGGGACAGTTCATCAACCAATCGGGTCAGTTGAGGATATCGTTGAATCAGACTAATACAATTGCTCGCTGCTTTTTGTTCACAGTAGGCATGATCGGTCAAAATATCTTCGAGTGAGATCGTCGTCAAGTCGACCCATCGGGGATCAGTAGGTAGTTTTAGACCTAAAATTGTGTTTTCTTTTCCCGACATCGTAAAGGTGTGTTGTTTACCAAATTTCGGCGAATTTCTACCAAATACCGGAGATAATCCACCAATTTCTCATTTATTTTATATTGTAATGTGTATTCGCTTAAATTAGCCTATTAAGAGTTGAAACATATAATAAAAATATTGTTATGTTTAACCCTGTTGGTTTTCAGCAGGGCGGGTTATGGCATTTTTAATCCGCAAAAAATGTTGGTCAGGAATGTTCACCTCAAAAATGGCTTATCACAATGTGTGGTAACCGACATCGTGCAAGACAAACGTGGGTTTATATGGATAGCAACCTTCGATGGACTTAATCGTTTCGACGGCACCCGTATCAAAGTTTTCCGTCATGACCCCCAGGATCCTTCTTCCATCATTTCGTCCAAAATCTTCAGTGTTGTGGCTGATGAAAATGATCATCTCTATCTCTTTACCAATGATGGCTTTTGCGTGTTCGACTGTAAAACGGAAAAGGTACTCAAACCGGCAGTTCTAAAACAATTCAAACCGATTTGGGTTGGTGTCCAAGATGCTTTTCACCTTTGGTACTATTGCGCCGAAAAAGGACTATTGTCGGTTGACACCCGCGATTATTCTTACCGGATCATGCCGAATTCTCACCTGATAGAAGATCGGCCACATCGTGTGTTGCATATTTTTGAAAAAGGCGACGAATTGTTTATGGTGCTCCGTAACGGGGATATCGTCGTCTATGATCTGCAAAAAAATAGTTTGCGCGCCTATGAAAATACGCTGACTGAACACGATAATTTTCAGTCGACGGATATTGACAAATATGGCCGTATTTATATCGCATCGAATCACGTTGATCTTGTATTTTTTGATCTTAAAGACAGGCAGTTTCACAAAACGGATCTTTACGATAAAAGTCAAAAGCTGATCGCAATTGGTGAAATCAAATACGATTCGGTCAATAATGTTTTGTTTATGTGTACGTATGGTCAGGGAATTTTTGTGTATGAGTTTGAAACGGGACAGTTAAAGCAGTACAAGAAAAATGACCCCAATTTTCCCATCTCGAGCAACTATACATTGGGGGCTTTTGTGAACCACTATGGAGCAATCTATATTGCTTATGACGGAATGGGTGTAGATGTCATCGATCCGTATATCCGGAAGTTTACACCCATCACGCACGATGCACTTGATGATGAAAACTCTTTGAAATATGTTCGGAAGATAATAGAGGACGATGAGGGGAATTTGCTGATTGGTACTTCTGAAAGTGGTCTGGTGAAATATAACAGGCAATCGCGTGAACTTAAATTTTATAACTTTAAATCGAGTATTACCGAGAATCGCGCTTTCATTATCGAGATGATCCGAAATAATGATGAGTTGTGGCTGGGATATAACGGAAGTGGCGTGGGCATAATTGATATCAAAACACTCAGGCAAAAAAGGAATATTCTTGTCGGTAAAGGGAAAGACCAGCTCAGCGACGGAACCATATGGGCATTTTTAAAAGACCACAATAACAATATTTGGGTCGGCACCCGTGAAAACGGTTTGAACAAAGTAGATCCGCAGCGTGGGCAGGTCGATCAGTTTGACAATAGTAAATTCCCGGTTTTTGTCGAAAATGGTATTCGTTGTCTCTACGAATTCAAGACAAACGAATTGCTCATTGGGACCGAAAAAGGACTCTTTCGTTTTGATATGCAAAAAGAAACGCTCCAAAAAGTGTTTCCGTTGAAAGACAATGAGACATCTTTTAAATCGATCAAAAGTATACATCGCGATCATCGGCAGCGGTATTGGGTAGCGACAGATGGTGGTGGTATCGCCGTGTTGGATCAGCAATTTCAATTGATCAAGAATTTCAATGCCAATAATGGTTTGAATAATAATGTTGTTTACGGAATATTACCACAAAACGACTCTTCGTATTGGATCAGCACGAATGCCGGCATTTGCAATTTTACTTGGAACGAGCAAACGTTGACCGGCAACCAGGCTTTAGGTTCGCATAGTTATGATGAACTGAATGGACTTCAATCGAATGAATTTAATACAGGCGCTTATGTTATGCTTCGCGATGGCAATATGGTATTCGGTGGGCTAAATGGGATCAATGTATTCAAACCGGAAGAAATCAAAATCGTTCCGTTGCAGGCTGATGTATATATCAATGAATTCAAGATATTCGATAATGCACTGAAAACAGGGACCAATATCTCCTATTTGAAAAAGGTAAAACTGAAGCATTTTGAAAACTCGATCTCAATTTCCTTTTCTGCATTGGGATTTTCACTTCCCGAAAAAACAAATTATCAATACCGCCTGCTTGGGTACGATAAAGACTGGATACAGTCGAAAGATAGAAATTATGTTTCCTATACCAATCTACCGTCAGGGCATTATGAATTTCAGGTGAAAGCGTCGAATTATGACGGTATATGGAGCGATAAAGCAAGTACCTTGGAAATTGACATAGCCACACCGTTTTTCAACACCTGGTGGTTTTACTCACTTATTGGTGTGTCAATTGCTTGTATGGTGTTCGCTTTGTATCAATACCGAACACGACAGATCAAGGCACGCGAAAAAATCAGATTACAGTTTACCAAAGAATTGGCAGAAGTGGAAATGAAAGCCTTGCGTGCACAAATCAACCCGCATTTCTTATTCAATTCGCTCAACTCAATCAATAATTATATTTTGAAGAATGATACAAAACTGGCTTCGAAATATCTGATCAAATTTTCGCAGTTGGTTCGCAACATTCTTAATAATTCTTCCAGCCCTTATATCACCCTTGAAGAGGAACTCAAAACCATAGAATTGTATATGTTGATCGAAGGAATGCGTTTCAGCAATCAGTTTAGCTACACCATTGATGTAGAAGAAGGGCTGAATCCTTCTGTACATTACATACCATCTTTACTTTTGCAGCCTTATGTCGAAAATGCGATATGGCACGGGCTCTTGCACAAAGAGGGTGAAAAAAATATTGTGATTTCGGTGAAAAAAATTGAAGAGAACTCTATCTCGATCACCATTCAAGATAATGGCGTAGGGCGTAGGGCAGCAGAAGAAATTGAACAAAAACCGAAGCAATTGAAGTCGTTTGGCATGCAATTGGGTGCAAACAGAATCAGGCTATTAAATCAGGGTAATGGGCAAACCGCCAAAGTGGATGTGATCGACCTGTACAACGCTGAACAAGGCCCGAGT
>CAZFKA010000046.1:8585-12688 GCA_964519155.1 uncultured Bifidobacterium sp.
AAAATAAACGTTACAGAAACATCAACCTTAAATTAACTTTCAAAAAATGTATAGGACTATAATTATAGATGATGAACAAAATTGTGTAGAAGTATTGGAAATACTGATCCGTCAGAATTTCGACGATTTGCAAATCGTAGCGACCTTTACCTCTTCGAAAAAAGCACTCGAATATTTGCAAAATAATCCGGTCGATCTGGTTTTTCTGGATATTCAAATGCCTTTCCTAACCGGTATCGATTTGCTTGAAAAGCTCGAACGATATCATTTTCATGTCGTATTCACCACTGCCTTCGATCAGTATGCCATTAAAGCCATAAAATTGTCGGCACTCGATTATCTGTTAAAACCGATCGATGAAGAGTTATTGAACAACACGATCTTAAAATTCAGAAAAATTAAAGGCCAGACCGATATAAAAAATCAAATCACATCCTTGTTGCAGCAATATTCATCACCGAATATGAACCTGGGTTCCAATATCAATCCAAACAATAAAATTGCGGTAGCCTTTCAGGATAAGATCGTATTTTATGATCCTCAGGAGATCATCTATTGCCAGAGCAATGATAATTATACCACCCTTCAACTCAAAAGTGGAGAGAAGGTGATGGCTTCAAAAACCATGAAGCATTTTGAAGATATTTTGGCTCCAAATGGTTTTATCAGACCCCATCAGTCCTATATTATCAACGCGAAATTTATTGAGCAATACAATAAAAAAGATGGAGGCTTTCTGGTGCTGACCGATGGCACCACAATTCCGGTTAGCCGGCATCGTAAAGAAGAAATTTTAATGATGTTTAAAGGAGATTTTTAAGCAAGGTCTTGTGTCAGGGGTTTGCCGCCAACCAGTTGATCGATCTTGTGTCGAAAAACAAACATCAAAATACCACACAACGTAATACACACGGCAATGATTTCAGCCTGGGTAGGTTGTAGCCAGCCCCAATTATAGGTCGAATTCACCCTGATCTGCTCAATCAGAAATCGCTCTATTCCGTTTAAAATAAGATATACGGAAAAAATACTCAGGGGAACACTGAATTTTTTTCGCAAACGCCACAAAATGGCGAAGATCAGCATACCCATTATAAATTCATAGATTGGTGTCGGAAATACGGGAATGGGCAAGACACTGCAATAATTGTCGTCGCAACCTTTCATGCTGATTCCAACACTATTCACATTTTTGGGATAATTGTATGCCACCATCCAGACGGGCAAAAATGAGGGTGCTGTAAATGACTTATGGGGTACCGAATCGGTGCTGCCAAACTCTTTGTAAACCTGCTCACGGTATTGTAAAACTTGTTCGCTAAACGGCACCGTAGCAGGTACAACTTTATATTGTTGATTGGTCATATACGCTGAGTTATAGATTCCCCAGTCGCCGTCTCCACTGATTTGACAACCTAATCGTCCGATGCCATAGGCAAGAATGAGCGCCGGTGCAGCAGCGTCGCACATATGCCTGAAGTCGAGTTTTATTTTTCTTGAAAAATACCAAAGGGCGAAAGTCGCAACGATCAATCCTCCATAAAAAGTTAATCCACTACTCGATAGCAAATTTCCCAAAGGGTCGCGTACAAATGAATCCCAGGTTTCAAATGCGTTGAAAATTTTGGCGCCCACAAATCCGCCAATGGCTGCGATAACGGCAATATCACCCACACGGCTATGGGGGTAAGTCTTTACCTTTTTGGTATACACACCATTTGCACTCGCTTTCCTGTTTTCAAAATATTTCAGGGCTACCGAAGCGCATGCCAAAGCGATGCCTAGTCCTAAATGACCACCGGATGAAAAAAGATAATTGAGTGGATCCGGAGCCGCTTCTTTCCAGTTGATCAGCATGGCGATAAATTTGTAACCTAGCGCGAAGCCGATGAAAGCCGCAATGAGATATTCGAAAACCCCGGCTTTTTTACCGAATTCTACTTCGTCTATCGTAAACCCGATCAATCCGGACTCTTCTTTTCTTTTTAACTCCGAATAAATCACAAATCCGGCTGCAAAAAAAGCGATCGCTACTAAAAAGCCGAATGTTTTAAATAAACTGAATACGGGAATCTCTATTCCCAACAGTTCTTTCAGTAAATGGTAAAAATCAGGATACATGGTGTCGTTTGGGAAAAGAAAAAAGCAGGAGTACGTCGGTCGATCGGGCAGCGCACTTGCCAATCACTCGCTAACAAAATAATATCGGGCAGCTTAGCAATATTGTTCGAAAGCACCTTGCAAGTTAGCAGCAATCATTTGGGCCGATCGGCCTTCGATCATATGTCGCTCAATCATGTGTACCAATTGGCCATCTTTAAGCAAGGCTATGCATGGTGATGAGGGGGGATAGGGCATCAAGTATGTGCGGGCCTGCTTTACGGCATCTGTATCGAAACCGGCAAATGAGGTTACACACTGGGTCGGCTTTTTACCCGCTTGCTGTAAAGCCAGCAATACACCCGGACGGGCAGTACCGGCGCTACATCCACACACTGAATTCAACATCAGTAAAGTGGTTCCTTCTTGTTGCAAAGCCTGGTCAACTAGTTCCGGGGTATTCAAATCTTTAAATCCATGTTGGGTCAATTCGGCTTTCATGGGTAATACTAATTCTGCTGGGTACATATCTCAATTTTTTTTGCAAATGTAAAGGATAAATATGATGTGCCGATAAAAAGTAATGATCGATCATTGCTATTCGGCATTTGTTTTATTTAGCCGGAACAGCTAGGTTACAAAGATTGCCAACGGGTTTTCCATTCTCAAAATACTGGGCTTTGATCAAGGTCTTTTTGGCAACCCTGATCGGAGTTCCGGCCACAAATACCGGACTGTCTTTACCCGGTAGATTGCCATCGGTGGTATAATGAATCTTCCCTTCATTGAAAGGGCAAGTAAGGGTAACATCCATCTGATCGCCGTTAACTTTGCTGTCGGCTTTAATATCGAACAATGTTTTGGCATAATAGGCCTGATAGCGGTCGAGTGTATGGAAATGTGTCTTCAATCGGTGTTTAAAGTTCTCAAAACCGGGACGTTTTTCGCCTGTCCACAACACTTCCGCTAAGGCACAAAGTCTGGGAAGAGCCATATATTCCACCTGCGACGAAACCTGCATGTATTCAGTCCACACATTCCCCTGAGCCCCCATAATATACTGTTGTTGGTTGTCATTTAATGTTGCCGGTATGGGTTTGTATGCATATACTTTTTCAATAGGGGTATATCCTCCAATAGCGAGGGGTTCGTTTTCTTTATTTTCACTTTGATAATGATCGAAGTAGCAATGTGATCCCGGCGTCATAACCACCAGATGCTTTTGCGCTGCAGCAGTCATTCCGCCTTCTTCACCCCGCCAACTCATTACGGCAGCATTTGCAGCCAACCCGCCTTCCAATATTTCGTCCCAGCCGATGATGTTTCGGCCTCGGGCGCTCACATGGTCATCGATCTGCCGAATAAAATAACTTTGCAATTCGTTTTCGTCTTTCAACTTGTTTCGTTTTATATTTTGTTGACATACCGCGCAGGCTTTCCATTGGGTTTTGGGTACTTCATCTCCTCCAATATGGATATATTTCGACGGAAACAAAGCCATTACTTCGTCGAGCACATCTTTCAGGAAAGCGATGGTTTTTTCGTCGCTGCAAAAAACCTTTTCGCTTACTCCCCAGGTTGTCATGACCTCGGTACCCTGTTTAGTGCAGCTATATTCAGGATAGGCGGCTAATGCAGCCTGCGCATGGCCGGGCATTTCAATTTCCGGAACAATGGTTACATGGCGTAAAGCCGCATACTTTACCACATCGGCTATCTGTGCTTGTGTATAATAACCTTCCACCGGTGTGTTGTCGCCGAGATAGGGATCAAAATGTTTGTCTACCATGGTCTCCTTCCGTTTACTGCCCACCCCGGTAAGTAAGGGATACTTTTTTATTTCAATACGCCAGCCCTGATCTTCGGTAAGATGCCAGTGAAAAACATTCAGTTTGTACATGCTCATTACCCTCAGAATCCTTTTTACTTCTTCCACAGAAAAAAAATGTCTGCAAACATCAAGGTGAAGTCCCCGCCAGCTGAATGTCGGCCGATCTGTAATT
>CAZFKA010000046.1:12698-16242 GCA_964519155.1 uncultured Bifidobacterium sp.
GTGTCTCTTATGGACTCGGAATCTTATATCATTTATTTCTTTATAAAACCGGTTGGAAAAAAATGACGGCAAACATCCAGGTGCATACCGCGCCAACTCATTGCCGGATAGTCGTGAATATTATTGCGCAACACAATTTTCTGTTTGTCTGCCGCTTGCGTCATCCATTCAAATACTGACATTAACCCGTAAAATACACCACTTTTACGCCCACTGATCTGTACTTTTTTTTGTTGAAGTTCGATCCGGTATTCCTCCTCATTCATATTGTCATCAAGCACCAACCTAATCATTCCGGTATCGCTTTTTTTGATCTTCAAGGGCGCTTTTTTTGCATTTGTCAAAAAAATATTGAAGGTGTTGATTTCTTCCTGTAGACTTTCATCCGCACTGAAAATGTACTGCAAACTTTCCACGGGAATTTTAGTGTTGGCAGGATTGACTTCCTGGGTAAAAGGAAGTGTAGATTGGGCAAATGTTTGCCAAACACTTAACAAGACTAAACAAAGCAGGAGCACAAATGAACGCATGAAAAAATTTTTGCCAAAGATAATTTTTATTTCAGTTCCTCACCTGCCGGTTTTCTTAATTTGATGACAAAATTATCGTTTCCCTTGTTTGCTGGCTTAACGTTGAATTGCATGAAATCCATTTTGAAGTCTTTGCCAAGTGCAAAAAATTAAGGGATGACAAAAATCTCCGGAACGGCTTTGTTTTTTTTCGACAAGATGAAATAATCGAGCACCCCATCTTCGCTATATTGACCTTCAATATGCTCGTATTCAGGTTTAACAACGAAGTTCCCTTTCCCATCAACAATTCCATACAATAGCGTTCCATTCGCTTGTTTGTTACCGGCAATGAAGTATTTTCCTTCGCCACGCAAATATGTATAGGGTTTTTCAATGATATGGCGATCATTATCCATGAGCTTGTCACCGTTCTCCGTAGATCCGGTAAAGGCTTCTTGCTGCTTCTGATTTACAGGGAGTTCAGTAGAACAATTGCATCGATATTCATTGTTTTTTGTAAGGTCGATGCGGTTTGTCTTTACAGAATCTTTAAAACGACCATGCTTGTCGAAAACATGAAGATGTTCTTTAAAGTTAATCGGTTTAGCCAATATCGTCATTCCCAATACAGCATGTTCATCTAATCGGGGGAATAGTTGCTGGTATATTGGTGGCACGACCTCCTGATACGAACTGTCAAATATACCCCAGGTTTTTCCATCTTTGGTGAATGCATAAAGCGGCAGATCACAAAATCGTTGAATCTCTTTATACCCGGTTGCAAAGGGTATTCGAATACGCAATAAGGAATCTATGATCGTCGCGCGTTGGTTCACCGTGCCCGGGTATTGTAATAAAGTATTTTGGCAGATAACGACTGAGTCAAATATTTTTTCACCGGTCTTTTTGTAAAGAGCAGAAAGCGTTTCAATTTTGCCATCGTGCTCTTTTGTTTCACTCAACACAAAGTAGGTATTGTCGTGGGAGGGTTTTTCAGGGTTTTCAATATTTACAAAATCTGCATGTAAGTCGTTGAAAGAATAGTAGGTTATCAATTCATTGAAACTGCTATCGAAAATGGCCACCTTATTTTGCCCGTCCGTTTTGCCCATCTTCTTTTCACCGGGTTGGAGTATAATGCGATTGAGCGGTCGATAAAATGTTGCTTTGCTAAACACCCCTTTATAGATCAACTTGCCATCAGCCTGATAGATAAAACCGCTGTCGGACGCTGCCAGTCTCTTTTCGGCAACAAAGTACCGGTCTGCCAAATGGTAGACAGTATCAAAAGCTATAGGCAGTATGATTTTGCCTTTTTCACTAATAAGTCCCCAACGAGCATCTTCAGACACCGCCGCCGCACCACCATAAAACCGGCTACATTGGCAAAAGGTCATGGCGATTTTTAAATTGTTTTTATCGTCTACATATCCGCATTTTTTACACAGAATTTCTTCAGGGGCAAATGCGTAAACCGGATAAAGCCTTTGGGCGTGTATGTAGCTGACAGAACAGCAAGCAAGCAGAAATAAAAACAATAATGTTATGCGTTTTGTCATTGCCGATCGGTATTTAAACATAAAAATAGGACAATTGCAGATCAATATTCTTTTCGTGTAGGTGCATAAGCTTGGCATCCTCCATTGCCTACCACAACAAAACGCATGCACTCATCAGAGTTTCAAATGATTTCGTTCGCCACATGCGGTTGCTTCCTCGTATCCTGCGTCGTGATGACGCATTACGCCCATGGCGGGATCGTTGTACAATACACGGCGCAATCGTGCATCAGCATCTGCTGAACCATCGGCTACAATCACCATACCGGCATGTAAACTATATCCCATGCCCACACCACCGCCATGATGAAACGACACCCAACTGGCGCCGCCTGCGGTATTGATGAGTGCATTTAAAATCGGCCAATCGGCCACAGCGTCACTGCCGTCTTTCATTGCCTCTGTTTCACGATTCGGTGATGCCACTGATCCGCAATCCAGATGATCGCGGCCAATCACGACAGGCGCTTTTAATTCGCCCTTGCGAACCATTTCATTAAACATGAGGCCTGCTTTTTCGCGTTCGCCCATACCGAGCCAGCAAATACGCGCCGGCAAACCTTGAAATGCGATCTTTTCCTTAGCCATATCAAGCCATCTGATCAATCCCTTATTGTCTGGAAATAATTTTTTTAACGCTTCATCTGTTTTGTAAATATCTTCAGGGTCACCACTCAAGGCAACCCAACGGAAAGGCCCTTTGCCCTCGCAAAATAAGGGGCGAATGTAGGCCGGAACAAAGCCCGGAAAATCGAATGCGTTGTCAACACCGCGTTTGTCTTTGGCTTGTCCGCGCAAATTGTTTCCATAATCGAAAGTAATTGCACCTCGTTTTTGTAACTCAAGCATTTGTCGTACATGTCGAGCCATGGTGTCGAGACTACGTTGGCAATATGCATCCGGATCATGCGCCCGCAATGCTTTAGCCTCAGCTACACTCATGTTTTCAGGAAAATAACCGATAAGTTCATCATGTGCAGACGTTTGATCGGTGAGGGTATCGGGCGTGATATTTCTATCGATCAAGCGCTGTAACAGATCAACCACGTTACACACCACACCAATCGAAATGGCTTCTCCCGCGTCTTTCGCCCGCAAAGCCTCGTCAATCGCTTCGTCGATATCATGGTACATCTTATCGATATACCGGGTATCCAACCGCTTTTGTATTCGCCATTCTTCAACATCCGCAGCCAGGCAAACCCCCTCATTCATGGTAATTGCCAATGGTTGAGCGCCACCCATACCTCCCAAACCGGCCGTCACATTTAAGGTGCCTTGTAAACTTCCCCGAAAATGCTGATCAGCTAAACTCAGATACGTTTCGTAAGTACCTTGTACAATTCCTTGTGAGCCTATGTAAATCCAGCTGCCTGCGGTCATCTGGCCGTACATCATGAGGCCTTTTTTTTCTAACTCATCAAAATGCTTCCAGTTGGCCCAGTTGGGAACGAGTTGGCTATTGCTTATCAG
>CAZFKA010000047.1:0-2621 GCA_964519155.1 uncultured Bifidobacterium sp.
CCGACAGTCTCTTTCTTTACATCAACAAAATAAATCATCACAGCATATGAATTTGTCATTACAGGGAAAAAATGCAATCATTTGTGGCAGCACGCAAGGGATAGGGCTGGCCGTGGCCAAGGAACTCGCTGCATTGGGGGCAAATTGTACCTTGATGGCCCGCAATGAAGCCGCCTTGCAACAAGCGGTGGCCTCTTTGCCCAAAGATCAGCAACAGGTACATCAATATCTCGTAGCCGATTTTTTCGATCCTGCATCTGTTCAATCGGCCGTCACGAATTATGTTGCAAAAAATGTCATTCATATTTTGGTCAACAATACGGGAGGACCACCTGCAGGCAAAATTACTGAGGCTACTGATAAAGATTTTCTTTCGGCCTTGAATCTGCATTTGATCAATAATCATCAAATGGCAGCGGCGGTGTTGCCCGGTATGAAGAACGCCGGATATGGCCGTATCATCAACATTGTATCCACTTCCGTAAAAATTCCACTGCCCAACCTGGGGGTCAGCAATACCACGCGGGCAGCAGTAGCCGCGTGGGCCAAAACCCTTGCCAATGAAACGGCTGCCGAAGGTATAACCGTTAACAATGTACTGCCGGGTGCAACAGCTACCATCAGGTTATCGTCGATCATCGACAACAAGTCGGAAAAAAGCAATACGCCAAAAGAACTTGTGGAAGCCCATATGTTACAGGAAATACCGATGAAGCGGTTTGGTCAACCAGAGGAAATTGCTGCTATGGCCGCATTCTTGAGTACACCGGCTGCTGCCTATATCACCGGACAAAGTATATGTGTGGATGGAGGAAGAACAGGGAGCATTTGATAAAATGGTAAGCACAGATCCAAACAAAGGCGTTCTCGTTTGCTGATCTTTCGTGATCGGCAAACGACAGTGCAGCATATTTTTTTTAGCAACCTATGGCTAATGGCTTTGCCCCGAAACCTTGCATTCATTTTTACAAACATTAACATTACAGGCTTTCAAAAAATGTATTTTTGCATAAATGGAAGCGATAGTCAATAAAGTGGCGCAGAGCAGCCTGATCACCCTTGATCTTGAAAAATTTATACCCCAACAGTTGGTCGCATTTGACTTGAAGCCTTTTTTGTATAGGGAGTTGATTTTGAAGGAAAAGGAATTCAGGGCCGCCTTGCTGATACACGACTGGTCGATATATGCCGGTAAGACCGTTGCCGTACACTGTAGTACCGATGCCATTATTCCGGTATGGGCCTATATGCTGGTTATGAGTTATTTGCAACCCGTAGCGAAGATGGCCTTAATGGGCAATGAGACAGAAGTGCGCACCCAAGCGATGTTGCAGCAGATCATGCTACTCGATACCGCAGAATACAACGATCAGCGAGTGGTGATCAAAGGATGTGGTGAAATTGCCATCCCCGACGAAGCCTATGCGGCCATTACCTATGTATTGCGACCGGTAGCAAAAAGTATCATGTATGGCGAACCGTGCAGTACCGTGCCGATTTATAAAAAAAAGCCGCTCTAAAACACGGAACACTTTTTTTGAATTCTTTACTCATCTAAAAGCAATTTGACATGAAAAAAATATTCTTTACTTTTTTGATCCTGGGTCTGGGGTTAACAATGACTGCCCAGCGGTACAACAATCCGCGTTATTTCAACAAAGAGGCAGAGGCAGATGCACAAAGCGAACCGGCGGCTGAACAGGTGGAAACCCGTTATGTACGATCGTATACACCGGTAAACGTCATGGCTCCGGAAGTACCTAAGACATTTACTTTATTTGGCGAAAAAATGCCACTTGATATCTGGGATGTACGTGAACGTTTCGATCGCGAACTATTGGTCAATACCTATATGCAGGGCAGTACTTCGTACATCATCAAACATATGGGTCGATGGATGAAGATGATAGAAGCCACATTAAAAGCCAATGGAGTGCCTGACGATTTTAAGTATCTCTGTGTGGCAGAGAGTGCCTTGCAAAACCAGATCTCACGGGCCGGCGCCGTTGGATTCTGGCAGTTTATGAGTGGTACGGCACCCTCATTTGGTTTGTATATCGACCATGAAGTAGATGAACGTTACGATCCCGTAAAAGCCACTGAAGCCGCATGCCGTTATTTAAAACAGGCCTACAATAAATTCGGAAACTGGACAGCCGCTGCTGCATCATACAATTGCGGAATGGGTGGATACAACGGGGCTATGAGCACACAAGGCGAAAGCAGTTTTTATAAATTATTATTGCCCGAGGAAACTATGCGGTATATATTTCGGATCGCCGCGTTAAAATATATTCTCGATAACCAAGAGAAATTCGGGTTCAGACTGACAGATGATGTAGTCTATCATCCGCTCAACTTACGCAAAGAAACCATAAACTACGGTATCGGAAATTTGGTTGCTTATGCTAAAAGTAAAGGCACCGATTATAAATCAGTGCGTATGCTCAACCCCTGGATCCGCAGCAATACCCTCAACAATGCAAAGGGAAGAACCTATACGATTCTGCTTCCCGCGAATTAAACGTTCTTTACCATTTTGCTTTCCTCCTCACAGCTCATGAGGGGTGGGTTGATCTCAACATTTTTTTTTGGATGTTGAATAGTGACCAAATCCCGAT
>CAZFKA010000047.1:2631-6112 GCA_964519155.1 uncultured Bifidobacterium sp.
GATTTGAACATGGCCCATAGCTCCGCAATTTGATTCCTTGAAAACCTTTACAAAAAATACATACAGAAAGCATTGCGACAGTTTGCGTCATCAAAGCACCGACATCGCCCGTCTCCATAATGCCTATGGGTACCCGCCATTTTGGAAACGAAGCAACAGTTTTGAATCGCTTTGTAAAACCATTATCGAACAACAGGTTTCACTGGCTTCAGCCAAAGCGGTATATGAGCGTCTTAAAGAATTTACCGGTAATATCGCCCCTGCGCAAATGGCTGCATTGACCGTAGATGAATACCGCCGTTGTGGCGTTACCCGTCAAAAGTCTAACTATCTTGTATTGCTGTCGCTCAGGGTATTGCAGGAGCCTGATTTTTTCTCGACCCTCGAAAAACTTGACAACGACACCGTGCGCGAACGATTGATTTCTCTGAAGGGTATCGGACGCTGGACAGCCAATGTGTATATGTTGGTGGCTTTAAACCGTATCGATATCTATCCTGATGTTGATGTAGCGCTCATCAACAGCATCGCGTATGAAATTTTTGCCGGCAAAAAAATTGACAATGAAACGGCAAAAAATTATGTTGCCCGATTCAGCCCTCTACAGAGCATTGCCTGTCTGTATTTTTATCATGCGTATATTGTGAGAAGGAAGGTGGTATTTGTGCCTTAGCAAACAGGTTGGCAATGGGTGGTTTGCAATTATTAAACCGATAAAAGATTAGTTTTTTACAGGCATATCCCTGTCCACCAGAAACACATACACCTCTTTTGGTCCGTGTACACCCACAACCAGGGTCTTTTCAATATCAGCTGTACGGCTCGGGCCTGTTGTGAGGCTGATCATTGAAGGAAGCCCGTCTTTATATTTTTCCTGCATCATCTTCAATCCGTCTGCAATATCCCAAACCACCTGATGCGCAAAAGCTACCGCAATATGGATAGGTGCGTATACAGGCAAACCACGACCATGTTCCTGGGCCGAACCCATGATCACACTACCGGTGCGTGCAATCAGACACTCACACAACGAGAGACCAATTTCCATATCATGCATATTACCGGCGGCCTGCACGAGGGTTGTATTTTTTTCTGCAAATAGATTGAGCAAATACGAGTCTTTACAATGTATACTTTCCCATTTCATCGTGTCGGCTAAAGCTTCCAATTGTTGACTCAGTTCATGTTCATCGGCGCAATAGACAAACTTTCCTCCCAATGCCGTAAACTCATTTGCAAATTTCTCTTCCGCACTGAGCGACTCATGCACAAAAAAATCAACAGGTTTTTCCGCTTCAGGAAAAGGCATGTCCACTGCATTTTCGCTCAATGACTTACTGATTTTTCCCAAAATAATTTCTCTTGCCTGACTGGTCATGTATTATGAATTGTTTTTTAATTCCTTTGCAAAGAAGTGGTGTTGCTCCATGCACGAGTTAATCCTGTATGTGACTATGGCCCATTGTTTACCCCCCTGTGCCTGTTGTCAATTGTCAAATTGCCCACTTGTTTTTCAAAATGTCAATGCTATACCTGTGGTATATCGCTGGCCGGTACATCACTCAGTGGCTGTTCGTTATTGATCACGACCGATTGTTCATCAAACACATGATCTTCAAAAGGACGCTTACCGATCAGTTGCTCAAGGTCATCTTTATACAACACTTCTTTTTCGAGCAATGCTTCTGCAATCGCCTTTACATCGCTCATTTTTTCCGACAATAATTTTTTCACCCGCTTATACGCGTTTTCCGACAACAGGCGAACTTCATTATCGATCATTTTGCCTGTTTCTTCCGAATAGGGTTTTTGAAATCCACCTTCACTCTGCGGATCATAAAACGATACATTGCCGATTCGTTCATTCATGCCATACACACTCACCATGGCATAAGCCATTTTGGTGACTTGTTGTAAATCAGATAACGCACCGGTAGATACCCGACCAAAAACCAGTTCTTCCACGGCGCGTCCGCCCAAAGCCATTGCCATACGGTCTTCCAGTTCTTCGCGAAGCGTCAGGTATTTTTCTTTGGGTAAATATTGCGCATAACCCAGGGCTGCTTCTCCCCGGGGCACTATGGTTACTTTCACCAAGGGATAAGCATGTTCGAGATGCCAGCCCGAAACCGCATGTCCGGCTTCATGGTAAGCGATCACCTTTTTCTCTTCGGGTGAAATGATCTTATTTTTCTTTTCCAAACCACCCACGATACGATCGACGGCATCGTTGAAGTCAGATAGGTCTACTTCGGTTTTGCCTTTGCGCGCTGCTATCAATGCAGCTTCATTACACACATTGGCGATATCGGCGCCGGCAAAACCAGGCGTTTGTGCCGCCAGTTTATGTACATCCAGATTATCAGCTTTTTTCAGTCCTTTCAAATGCACTTTGAAAATATCTTCACGACCGGCAAGGTCAGGAATATCAATCGATATCTGACGGTCGAAACGCCCCGGACGCAACAAAGCCGCATCGAGTACATCCGGACGATTGGTGGCGGCCAGCACAATGATACCACTGTCGCCGCTGAAGCCATCCATTTCCACCAACATCTGGTTGAGGGTATTTTCCCTTTCGTCGTTGGTCATCATTTGGTTTTTACCTCTTGCCCGTCCTATTGCATCTATTTCATCAATAAAAATGATACAAGGCGATTTTTCGCGAGCTTGTTTAAACAGGTCCCTCACACGGCTGGCACCCACCCCGACAAACATCTCCACAAAATCGGATCCGCTCATGCTAAAGAAAGGCACTTGTGCTTCTCCGGCCATTGCTTTCGCCAGCAATGTTTTACCGGTGCCGGGCGGGCCCACTAATAAACAACCTTTCGGAATTTTACCCCCCAACGCGGTATACTTTTTGGGGTTTTTTAAAAAGTCGACGATCTCCATCACTTCCACTTTTGCTTCGTCGAGACCGGCAACGTCGTTAAACGTAATGTTGACTTTCGTGCCTTTATCAAACAGTTGGGCTTTCGATTTTCCGATATTGAAAATCCCCCCGGGGCCACCGCCCCCCGGACCGCCCCCCATTTTGCGCATCACCAGTACCCAAAGACCGATAATAAAAATTACAGGCAAAATAAATTGAATGAGAAAAGAGATGATACCGCTTTTTGAATCTTCGGCATAAGTGATTTGTATCCGGTTTTCGAGTGCCACATCCTTCTGCACTTCCTTCATATCGTTGCTAAACTGTTCGACATTGCCGATCGTAAAAGTAAAATGCGGACCTTTTTCGCGCCCCTTGAAGCTTTTCAGCAAAGGTGCATAGGCCGGTTGTTTCAAGCTGTCAGCCTTCAAATAAACTTCTACGGACTTCTGGTAAACCACCATACTGTCTACCAGATTTTTACTGATATATTTCAGGTTGATATTTTGAAAAGTTTCTTCCGTTGTGCTGTGGGTAAAGTCTTTGCCCCAGAAATTCAAAATAAGCAAAGCGATCGCAAACAAGCCATATACCCACCAAATATTG